>VBCG01000009.1:25992-76572 GCA_005881895.1 Betaproteobacteria bacterium | reverse complement strand
GCGGCCTGTGACTGCTGGGTGACGAGTTGCGCGTTGGCAATATTGCCGCCGGTGGGGCAGTAATTCCGGTGATAGTCGCGACTCTCGCAGAAAATGCGGTCGGCCGACGCCGTCAGCGGCACACCGAGCAGCATCACGAAACCCGCAATAACGATTGCGCGCAGCTGGCTCACAAACGCCTCCTTGATTGCTGTTCTTGACGGGTCCGATGCCTACAAAGAATATACGGGCGCGGGCGCCGCCGCAATCCGACGCGCGCCTACAACACGGCGTCGATTATTTTTCCGGGTCGAACTTGAGCGCGGCGGAATTCATGCAGTAACGTTGACCGGTCGGTGCAGGGCCATCATTGAATACGTGCCCGAGATGCGCGTCGCACGCAGCGCACAGCACCTCGGTGCGGCGCATGAACAGCGTGTTGTCCGATTCCTCGCGCACGTTTTCCTTGTTGACCGGCGCATAGAACGACGGCCAGCCCGTCCCCGAGTCGAATTTCGTATCCGATTTGAACAGCGGTGTGCCACAACCGGCGCAGCGATACATGCCCTGTTCGTGGTTATCCCAATATTCGTTGCTGAAGGGCCGCTCGGTGCCTTTCTTGCGCGTGACCTTGAACTGCTCGGGCGTGAGCTGCGCCTTCCACTCGGCGTCCGTCTTGTGCACTTTGTCGAGCATTCGTCTCCAATGTAGATGTAGGGATACGCTATAGTGCGAACTCTACGCCTGCGCCTCACACGTTCAATCGTTTTGAATACCGCTACCGGCACGACGTTCCGTCGCGACGCACGCGTCATCGTGCTCGTCAGCATCGCTCATAGTCTGTCGCATTTCTTCCAGCTCGCGCTGCCGCCGCTCTTCCCGTTGCTGCGCGCCGATTTCGATACGTCGTTCACGCTGCTCGGAGCGCTCGTCGGAACGTTTTACGTCGCGAGCGGCATCACGCAGTTTGCCGCCGGTTTTATCGTCGACCGCGCCGGTGCTCGTCCGGTCCTGCTGACCGGCATGGCGCTGTTGGTTGGCGGAACGCTGGCCGCGTCGTTTGCGCCCGGTCCGGCGTGGCTGTTCCCCGCCGTGGCAGTGATGGGCATCGGGAATGGCGTGTTCCATCCCGCCGATTTTGCGATCCTCAATGGCAGCGTCGATGTCAAGCGCCTGGGCTACGCCTATTCAATGCACGGCGTCGGTGGCAATCTCGGCTATGCGCTCGCGCCGGTTGTCAGTTTCGGGCTTGGCAGCGCGTTCGGCTGGCGCGCCGCGCTCGTCGTGATCGGTTTGATAGGTCTCGTCGTTCTTGGGATGCTCGCGACGCAGCGCGCCTCCCTCACCTCGCAGCGCGCGCACGACGCGCATACACACACGCTCGGCGGCAGCTTGTCGCTATTCGTCCAGCCGGGAATCCTTTTGTGCTTTTTCTATTTCATTTTTCAAACGACGGCCTCGGTTGGCTTGCAGACGTTCCTCCCGACCGGTCTCAACGTGGGATTGTCGATTCCGATCCTGCTCGCAACATCGGCCGTGACCGCCTATTTGCTGGGCGGCACTGCGGGCATTGTCGCAGGCGGGTTTCTCGCGGTTCGCACGGCGCGTCATGATCGTGTCGCGGGCACCGGTTTGTTGGCGGGCGCCGCGCTCCTTGCGATCGTTGCCACGGGCATCGTGCCGCGGCCGTTGATTGTGCCGATGTTCGTCGTCACCGGATTCGTGCTGGGCGCAACCAGCCCTTCGCGCGACCTGATCGTGCGTAACGCCACGCCGAAAGGCGCGGCGGGGCGCGTGTACGGTTTTGTCTACTCCGGCCTTGATCTCGGCGCGACGCTCGGACCGGTGTGGTTCGGCCTGATGCTCGATCATGGCCTTGCACGCGAAATGTTCTTTGTCATCGCAGGGCTGCTCCTCGTCGCCATCGGCACCGTCGTCAATGTGCGCAGGGCCGTCGGCGTGCGCGCGGCTTGAGGAGACCTCGATGGATCTTGGCATCGCCGGACGCAAAGCGCTCGTATGCGCGGCCAGCAAGGGACTCGGCCGTGGTTGCGCCGAAGCGCTCGCGCAAGCGGGCGTCGACGTGACGATTCTGGCGCGCACGCGCAGTGACGTGCAGAAAACCGCCGACGAAATTGGAGCACGCGCAGGCCGAACCGTTGCATGGCTCGCTTGCGACATCACGACACCGGAGGGACGCGCGCAAGCCTTGGCGGCATGCCCCGAGGCGGATATCCTCGTGAACAACGCCGGCGGCCCGCCGCCCGGCGACTTTCGCGACTTCGACCGCGATACTTGGATCCGCGCGCTCGACGCCAACATGCTGACGCCGATCGAGCTCATCAAGGCAACGATCGACGGGATGATCGCGCGCCGCTTCGGGCGCATCGTCAATATCACGTCGTCGGCAGTGAAAGCGCCGATCGACGTGCTCGGATTGTCGAACGGCGCAAGGAGCGGTCTCACCGGATTCGTCGCGGGACTTGCGCGCAAGGTCGCACGCCACAACGTAACGATCAACAACCTGCTGCCGGGATCGTTCGACACCGACCGGCTGCGCGGCACGATCACGGCACGCGCGAAGGCCGCAGGGCAGCCGCTGGAGGATTTGATGCGCGAAGCAAGCGAGCGCATTCCCGCGGGCCGTTTCGGAACACCGGCGGAGTTTGGCGCTGTCTGCGCGTTCTTGTGCAGCGTCCACGCCGGCTACGTCGTCGGCCAGAATGTGCTGATCGATGGCGGCGCGTATCCGGGCACGTTCTGATGATCGATCTTTATTACTGGACCACGCCCAACGGGCACAAGCTGACGATCTTCCTGGAGGAGACCGCGCTGCCGTACACGTTGCAACCGGTCAACATCTCGAAAGGCGAACAGTTCGATCCCGCCTTCTTGAAGATCTCGCCCAACAACCGAATTCCCGCGATCGTCGATCACGCACCTAGAGACGGCGGACCGCCGCTTGCAATGTTCGAATCGGGCGCGATCCTGCTCTACCTCGCCGACAAAGTCGGCCAACTCGTGCCGGCGGCGTTTCGCGCGCGTCTCGATTGCATCCAGTGGCTGTTTTGGCAGATGGGGAACCTCGGCCCGATGGCGGGGCAGAATCATCACTTCCGGTTGTACGCACCCGAAAAGTTGCCCTACGCGATGACACGCTACTTGAAGGAAACGGGACGCCTGTATGCGGTGTTGAACAAGCGCCTGGCCGATCGCGAATTCATTGCCGGCGATTATTCGATTGCCGATATCGCCAGCTATCCGTGGGTTCAACCGGAGCGGCAGGGGCAGAACGTCGACGAGTTTCCGCACCTCAAGCGCTGGAAGGCGGCGATTGCGTCGCGCCCGGCAGTGCAGCGCGCGTACGCAATCGCCAAGACGATCAATCCTAAGCCGACTGTCCACGACGAAAAGTCGCGCCAAGTCCTGTTCGGACAGGATCAATCGGTCGTCAAATGATCGTCGTTTGAAAAGCAGTTACGGCGTCGAGAGCTGCTGATCGGTACGCTCGGTGTCGGCGAAGTCCCGGCTGCGCTGTGCAGCCGCCGCAGCGCGTGCAGGTCCTCGCGTGACCTGCGCCCGCGCGGGCGGTTGATCGGGCGGATTATCGGAGCGCGATTCCGCTTGCCACGCGTTCTCTTCCTGTTGAAAGCGCGCTGCGCGATCGCCAGTTGTCGTGGCGCGTTCGATTGGATCCGCGGGCGCCTGACTCAAGTTGCGCTGCGGGTTCTGCCATGCGGTACCGGGGCTCGACAGCCGCTGCAAATCCGCTTCCATGTCGGAGAAGCTCGCGTAAGGGGCCGCCATCGCATGCATTGATGCAATGGATGCGATGCCGGCAAACGCTGCGGCCAACGACGGGATTCGTAACGATTTCATGCATGAACTCCTTGCAATTGAAAAAATGACGACGGGAAAGACCCGTCGCGGAGTTCGATGCTGCACCGCAGCGGAGGTTCCGCGATGAATGTTGTGTTCGAAATTCGCGAAGAATGCCGGGAAAGGGTTACACAGAACTTCGATCACGCGCGCCGATCGACATGATCGGTGCCATGGATCGAGATGATCAAACGGCGCTCGCTAGGTTGCGAGGGCGTTCCATCCATCCTTGGTAATGCGCGCGACGATGCGGAAGCCGTCTTTACCGAGCGGCTCGATCACGGCGGCTTCGCCTTCGGCGAGATACGGCGTCCCTGCGACGGCCCGAAACGGATTGCCATGGCTCGCGATCGCGACGTTGACGCCGCGCGACACCGGCGTGGAAAGAAGCCTCCGCAAATCAGCGTAGCGATCGGCATTTTCCGTTGTAGCAGGGCCTCCACGAACGCCAGGCGATGTCGTCGCGCGCCCGAAAATAAGTCGCGCCGTTTCCAGCGTGCGGCAGAAGGGGCTCGCCAGCACGTCGTCGATTGGAATCTGCAACTTTGCGATCGCAGCACCAATCGCACGTGCCTCGGCGCGTCCTTGCTCCGTGAGATTGCGTTGCTTCGTGCAATCGTCGTATGACGTCATCCCTTCGTCGTTCTGGCCGAAATCGGTGGACGTGTGACGGAAATAAATCACGTAACCACCGCGTCGCAGCGCATTCAACAGCGCAGGTCCGGAAAGCGCGTCCTTCGGAGATGGGAGCGCGGTGTCCGTTTGCGCGAACGCTAACGACGTCGGCGTGCATGCAAGAAATACCGCGACAACAGCAACAAAGCGGCGCCGTCCGACGAGACGATCGGTTCCGATCATCACTTCGGCACCAGCGCCTCGATCGACGCGTCACCGAGAATCGGTGCGGCGTGCTCGAGCGCGAGATCGACGTCGAATGCAAGATCACCGTCGCCGTCGGGCTCTCCTGTGGCTTGCACCGCGGCGAAATCGTGCAAACGCCGATCCATCAAATGTGTCGCCACGACGTTTCCGAGCGCATTGAAGATCGATTCGATCCTACCGGGAAACTGCTGCTCCCACGTACGCAGCATCGCGGTAACTTGCTTGCGTTGCAGGTTCTCCTGCGAGCCGCACAGCGTGCAGGGAATGAGTGGGAACTGCATTGCATCGGCATAGCGCGCGAGATCGCGCTCGCGGACGTAGGCCAGCGGGCGGATGACGACGTGACGTCCGTCATCGGACATGAGCTTCGGCGGCATCGTCTTCAGCTTGCCGCCGAAAAAAAGATTGAGAAAAAACGTAGCCAGCACGTCGTCGCGGTGATGTCCGAGCGCGATCTTCGTCGCGCCGAGCTCGCTCGCAACGCGATACAAAACGCCCCGGCGCAAGCGCGAGCACAGCGAGCACATCGTGCGGCCGGCGGGAATGACGCGCTTGACGACGCTGTGGGTGTCCTGTTCGGCGATATGGAACGGCACGCCGCGGTCACCTAGATATCGCGGCAACACGTCCGCGGGAAAGCCCGGCTGCTTTTGGTCGAGATTGACCGCGACGATGTCGAAGCGAAGCGGCGCGCGGTCCTTGAGCGAAAGCAGGATGTCGAGGAGCCCGTAGCTGTCCTTGCCGCCCGACAAGCACACCATGACGCGATCGCCCGCTTCGATCATCGCGAAATCGCCGATCGCTTGGCCGACGAGACGTCGCAGACGCTTCTTGAGTTTGTTCGTCTCAAATTCGGATTTGCGCGGATCGCGCGGCCGCTCCGCCAGGCGCACGGGCGGTACGACGGTACCGGAGACATCTTCCATCGCCGAATTCTAGCGGACCGGGTGGCGAACCGCTTGCGGCGATATCAGCCGAATGGCCGTTCTCTCTCGGCCCATCGCCGTCGTACACTCTCGGCGGCCGGCGCAAACGGCGCGAGTCTGCGCGATGCGGTGCGCCGGTCCGACGTGATGCTCGTGCCGCTGTCGGCATCGACGTTCGACATGGCGGCGACGCAACGCTTTCTCGGCACGCTCGCCGAACACAAGGCGGTGAAGCAGGGCGAGCTTTCGTTGGGTATCATCGCGATGCGCGTCGACTCGCATACACGCGCCGCCGCCGGGTTGGACGATTTCCTGAAGGAATTTGAGTTTCCCCTGGTTGCGCACTTGCGCGATACGCATGTGTACGTCCATTGCGCGCGCGATGGACTGTCGGTCTTCGATTTGCCGCGCTCGCGGGCGGAGCAGGATTGGGAGCAATGGCGGCCGCTGACGCGCTGGGTGGGACGCAAGGCCGCGGCGCATAGCAGCTGACGGGCAACCGGTTGCGCCGAAACAAGACGGCCGTCGCAATGGACGGCCGTTTGCTAGAGCGTTGCGCGTTACTGCTTTTTATTTCTTCGCCGCTTCCTTCGCCTTGTCGGCGGCGTCTTTCGCTGCGGCAGCGGCTTTGTCGGCGGATTCCTTCGTCGCATCGGCGGCCTTCGCGGCGCCTTCTTTCGTCGCGTCGGTCGCCTTCGATGCGGCGTCCTTCGCCGCCTCGGTCGCTGCCTTGGCGGCGTCCGACGTCGCGTCAGCGGCGGCCTTGGTCGCGTCTTTGGCCGCTTCCATCGTCGCCTTTGCAGCGTCCTTCGTGGCGTCGGCAGCCTTCGATGCCGACTCCTTGGCCTTGTCGGCGGCCTGTTGTGCGGTCTGCGATTGCTGGCCGCACGCAGCAAGCGTTGCGGCGAGCGCCATCGCCGTCAAGGCGGCAAGCGTGCGCGTCTTCATGATCGTTTCTCCGGGCTCTTGAGTGGGTTTTGACGGACCGGTCGTTTCTTGTGACCGCCAGGGTTGCCGTCAACGATTGATTGTAACCGATCAACCGATGCGGGCGCGTCGCCTCTCGTGGAGCGCGAGCAGGAGTCCCGACAACGCAATGACCGCCATGCCGACCGCCGACCATCCGTCCGGATGCTGGCCGAACACGATCAGACCGAACGCCGTCGCCCAGAGAATCTGCAAATAGGTGAATGGCGTCAATAGTGACGCGGGCGCAGCCAGATAGGCATGCGTCAGGCACCAATGCCCGATGCCGGCCAACGTGCCGAGGAGCAGAAGCAGGAGCGCATCGGTCGCGGCAAACGACGTCTCGGCGATCGTCCACGGCAGCGCGGCCGATAGGGCGACCGTACCGACCAGCGCGCTATAGAAAAGTGTCGTGTGCGGGACCTCTTCCAGCAACTTGCGCGTCAGCATTTGGTAGAACGCATTGCAAAACGCTGCGGCCAAGAGAAGGAGGACGGCGGGATGCAGGATCGATGATCCCGGACGCAGCAAGATCAGAATGCCGATGAACCCGACGACTGCAGCCGCGATCCGCGGGCGGGTCGGCCTTTCGCCCAAAACCGGAAGGGACAATGCAACGACAACGACGGGCGCCAGGAACGTGATCGACGACGCTTCCGCGAGTGGAAGGAAACGCAGGCCGCCAAAGAAGCACATCGTCGCGGCGAGCAGAAATGACGAGCGCACCAGTTGCATGGGCAGCCGCTTTGTTCGCCAGAAGCCCGGGCCCGCGCGATGCCACGCAAACGGCGTGACGACCAGCGTTTGGCCGGCATAGCGCGCCCAAACGACGATCAGCAACGCGTGATCGCGGACGAGATACTTCGCGGTCGTGTCGAGCGAGGAAAGGCAGAATCCGGCGAGCAGGAACAGCGACAACGCGTGGCGAAAATGGACCCCCACGCTTGCGGCTTCGCCGCTGCGCTGCCCCCCGAGGGGGAGTAATTCGCGCCTTGGGACGGCCCTGCGGCGCGAATGCGCTGCGCTCGCGCGGTTTCTATGCGGCAATCAGCTCCCGCAGCACGTACGGCAGGATCCCGCCATGTTTGTAGTAATCGACTTCGATCGGCGTATCGATCCGGCACAACACCGGAATCGTTTGGCGCGAGCCATCCGTCCGCGTGACGGCGAGCGACAGTTGCTGTTGCGGCCGGATGTCGGCGGGCACCTCGATGTCGAACGTTTCGTCGCCATTGATGCCGAGCGATTCGGCGGAATCGCCGCGCGTGAACTGCAACGGCAGTACGCCCATGCCCACCAAATTTGAACGATGGATCCGTTCGAAGCTTTTGGCAACGACGGCTTTGACGCCGAGGAGTTGCGTTCCTTTCGCCGCCCAGTCGCGTGAGCTCCCCGTCCCGTACTCCTCGCCGCCGAACACAACCGTCGGGATGCCTTGTGTCTGATATTTCATTGCGGCGTCGTAGATCGACATCCGCTCGCCGCCGGGATGGAAAAACGTGACGCCGCCCTCTACCCGCGAGCCGTCGGGATTGGGCGGCAGCATCAGATTCTTGATGCGCACGTTCGCGAACGTCCCGCGCAGCATCACTTCGTGGTTGCCGCGACGCGCGCCATAGCTGTTGAAGTTCGGAACCGAGACGTCGTGCTCCTGCAGATAGATTCCGGCGGGCGACGTCGGCTTGATCGATCCAGCGGGCGAGATGTGGTCGGTCGTCACCGAGTCGCCGAAGATGCCGAGCACGCGCGCGCTCTTGATGCTCGTCGGCGGCTTCGGCTTCATCGAAAATCCGTCGAAGAACGGCGGCTTCGCGATGTACGTCGACTTTGGCCAGTTGTAGACCTCCCCGCTCGAGCCGGCGATCTGCTTCCACATCGGATTGGCGTTCGGAAGATCGCCGTAGAGTCGGCGGAACGTTGCCGGGTCCTTTGCGTAGCTCATCACCGCCGCGATCTCGTGCGACGACGGCCAGATGTCGCGCAGGTAAACGGGACCGTTCGTTCCTTCGCCGAGTGGCTCCGTCGTCAGATCCTTCAGCACCGTCCCGGCAATCGCGAACGCGACGACGAGCGGCGGCGACGCGAGGAAATTTGCGCGGATGTTCGGATGAATGCGCGCTTCGAAATTGCGATTGCCCGAAAGAACCGCGGCGCAGACGAGATCGTTGCTCGTGATCGCTTCGTTGATTTCGGGCGCGAGATCGCCGGAGTTGCCGATGCATGTGGTGCAACCGTACGCGGCGAGATTGAACCCGAGCTGCTCGAGATACGGCATCAATCCGGTTTTGGTCAGATATTCGGTTACAACGCGGGAGCCCGGCGCGAGCGACGTCTTGATCTGCGGCTTGACCTTCAGGCCTTTCTCGACGGCTTTTTTCGCGAGCAGACCTGCGGCCAACAGCACACCGGGATTCGACGTATTCGTGCACGACGTGATCGCGGCGATCACGACGTCGCCGCTGCCGAGCTCAAACGGCTGTGGCGCCCGCGGCACGACGCGGTCCGGCGTCGGCCGGTTGTTGACCATTTCTGCCTTGTTCAACGGCTCGCCGGGATGGTCGATCTTGAGCGGCTCGTCGATCGTCGTCTCGCCTGGGCCCGTCATCAAAACGTTGAAATGCTTTCTCAAGTCATCGGGCTTTTTCGAGAAACCGTTCTCGGACGCGGGCTTGCTGTAGAGCGACGTGAACTGCGTCTTCAGGTTGCCGAGCTCGATCCGATCCTGCGGCCGCTTCGGTCCCGCGACGGATGGCTTGATCGTCGCCAGGTCCAGCGTTAGCACCTTGGTGTAATCAATGTCGCCGGCGTTCGGGACGCCAAACAATCCTTGCGCTTTGAAGTACGCCTCGAAGGCATCCAGCTCGGCGTCGGTGCGGCCCGTGTATTTGAGATAGTCGACCGTCGCCTCATCGACCGGGAAGAATCCCATCGTTGCGCCGTATTCGGGCGCCATGTTGCCGATCGTCGCGCGATCGGGTACCGCAAGCGATGCGGTGCCCGCACCGAAGAACTCGACGAACTTGCCGACGACTTTTTCCTTGCGCAGCATTTCGGTGACGGCCAGCACGAGATCGGTCGCGGTGACGCCTTCGTTCAGACGGCCCTTGAGCTCCACGCCGACGACATCGGGCGAGAGGATGTAGACCGGTTGTCCCAACATCCCGGCCTCGGCTTCGATGCCGCCGACGCCCCATGCGACGACCCCGATGCCGTTGATCATCGTCGTGTGGCTGTCGGTGCCGACCAGCGTGTCGGGGTAATGGACGCCATCCTTCTGATGGACCCCGCGCGCCAGATATTCGAGATTGACCTGATGCACGATCCCGATGCCGGGCGGCACGACCTTGAACGTATCGAACGCCTGCATTCCCCATTTCATGAATTCGTAGCGCTCGTTGTTGCGCTTGAACTCGAGCTTCATGTTGAGGTCGAGCGCGTTCTTCGTGCCGTAATAGTCGACCATCACCGAGTGATCGACGACCAAGTCGACGGGGACGAGCGGCTCGATCACCTTCGGATTCTTGCCGAGGTCCTGCGTGACGTTGCGCATCGCCGCGAGATCGCAGAGCAGCGGCACACCGGTGAAGTCCTGCAGCACGACGCGCGCGACGACGAATGGAATCTCGTCGACGCGTTTACCGGTTGGATTCCATTTCGCGAGCTGGCGCACGTGCTCCTCGGTGACCTTCTTGCCGTCGCAATTGCGCAAGACACTTTCGAGTACGATACGAATCGACACGGGCAGCCGCGAAATTTTGCCGAGACCGGCTTTCTCGAGCGCCGCGAGCGAATAGAACTTGCCGCGTCCGCCGGCAGCGAGCCGGAATTCCTGATGGCTGTTGAAGAGGTTATGCGTCATGGCAGTGGATCCAAAAGGTGGGCGAGGGGAGCGCTACGAATCATCACTTCTTGCCGCCCATGATGTTGCCGCCCATCATGTTGCGAATATTCATCGTCTGACCGTTCGGCATCGTCATGTCGCCGGGCTGCTGCCCCGGCTTGCACGCGCCGACGTGGCGGCCCTCGATCACCGTGTCGGATTGCGTCATGCCGTTCATCGGCGGATCGAACGACGCATGCGCCTCGGTGCGATAGGCGCTATCGCCCATCATCGTCATCACGGATTTCGACTTCATTGTCGAGGTGCCGAGATTGCACGTGGCTTCGCCGGTGAACGTGTTGCCGACGTATTTCGTGTCGAGCTTGCTGCACATCCCTTGCATCATGCCGGTCGACATCCGAATCATGTCTTGCTGCAGCGACGCGTCGAGGCAAATCGCACTTTTCTGCGGCGGCCGATCCTTGCTTCGACTGTTCGCCGTCATCATCTCCCACAATCCGGGCTTGAGCTTCGGATATTCCTGCGCAGCCTGTGCGCCGAGCGGCAAAAGCAGAACGAGAACGAGCAGCGTGCGCAACATGAGAGAGCTCCGGAGTGGATGGCTTGTTAGACCGTCATCATATCGACGAATTCGTGGACCGGCATCGTTTCGAGCTTCTTCAAGTCGAGCGCGACGTCGAGAATCGCGTGCTGCTGCTTCGCGGCGAAGCGGCGTGCGAGATTGGTTTTGAACTTTTCGATCAGCAGCGGCATGCCTTCCTTGCGCCGGCGCCGATGCCCGATCGGATATTCGACCACGACTTCGCGGGTGCGGCTGCCATCGGCGAATTCGATCGTGATGGCGTTGGCGATCGAGCGCTTCTCCGGATCGAGATAGTCTTTCGAGAACGTCTTGTCTTCGACGCATACCATCTTGGCGCGCAGCGAGTCGATGCGGGGATCGGCGGCAATGCCGTCCTCGTAGTCGCCGGCCAGCAACCGGCCGTAGATCAGCGGGACCGCGACCATGTACTGAATGCAATGGTCGCGGTCGGCGGGATTGGACAGCGGACCCTGCTTGTCGATGATGCGAAGCGCCGATTCGTGCGTGCGAATCGTGATCTTCGCAATGTCGGGCAACCGGTCTTTGACCAGCGGATGCAGCTGCATCGCGCATTCGACGGCGGTCTGCGCATGAAACTCCGCGGGAAACGAGATCTTGAACAGCACGTTTTCCATCACGTAGCTGCCGTACGGGCGCTGAAACTTGAACGGTTGCCCTTTGAACAGCACGTCATAGAAACCCCAGATCTTCGCCGTCAGCACCGATGGGTACCCCATCTCGCCGGTTTTCGCCGTCAGCGCGAGACGAACGCCGCGCGACGTCGCATCGCCCGCCGCCCAGCTCTTCCGCGAGCCGGTGTTCGGCGCGTGGCGGTACGTCCGCAGGCTTTGGCCGTCGACCCAGGCGAGCGAGATCGCGTTGATGATCTCGTCGCGCGACAAGCCGAGCAGATTCGCGACGACGGCAGTCGATGCGACCTTGACCAGCACGACGTGATCGAGACCCGCGCGGTTGAAGCTGTTCTCGAGCGCGATGACGCCCTGGATCTCATGTGCCTTGATCATCGCCTTCAATACGTCATGGACGGTGAGCGGCGTCTTGCCGGCGGCAACGGCGGTGCGCGACAGCCAGTCAGCCGTTGCGAGAATGCCGCCCAAGTTATCCGACGGGTGTCCCCATTCGGCGGCGAGCCACGTGTCGTTGAAGTCGAGCCAGCGAATCATGGCGCCGATGTTGAACGCCGCCTGCACCGGATCGAGTTGATACGGCGTTCCCGGCACTTTCGCGCCGTTCGGCACGATCGTGCCGGGAACGATGGGCCCTAACAGCTTCGTGCACGCTGGATACGACAGCGCCTCGAAGCCGCAGCCGAGCGTGTCGAGCAGGCAATAGTGCGCGGTGACGTAGGCTTCGTCGCTTGTGATCCGGTGTTCCGTCACGTAGTCGGCGATGTCGACCAAGACCTTGTCAGGTTCGGGGCGGACGTTGGAAATCGCTGCGGACATGAACGATTCGCTAGAGACGCTGCTGGAGCGGCACGAATTTTCGGTTATCGGGACCGGTGTAGTTGGCGGAAGGCCGGATGATCTTGCCGTCGATCCGTTGCTCGATCACATGCGCCGACCACCCCGACGTGCGCGAGATGACGAAGAGCGGCGTGAACATCGCGGTCGGGATGCCCATCGTGTGATAGCTGACCGCCGAGTACCAATCGAGATTGGCGAACATCTTCTTCGCCTCCCACAGCACATTTTCGAGGCGCTCGGCGATCTCGAACATCCGCATATCGCCCGCCTCCTTGGAGAGGCGTCGTGCGACGTCCTTGATCACCTTGTTGCGAGGATCGGCGATCGTGTAGACCGGATGGCCGAAGCCGATGATCACCTGTTTCATCTCGAGGCGGCGCTGGATGTCCGCCTCTGCTTCGTCGGGCGTGCTGTACCGGTTCTGCACTTCGAACGAGAATTCGTTGGCACCGCCGTGCTTCGGGCCGCGCAATGCGCCGATGGCGCCGGTGAGCGCCGAATACAAATCGGAGCCGGTGCCGGCGATCACGCGCGCGGTAAACGTCGACGCATTGAATTCGTGCTCGGCGTAGAGATTGAGCGACGTGTGCATCGCACGCACCCACGTTGCGGATGGACGTCTGCCGTGCAGCAAATGCAGGAAATGACCGCCGATCGTGTCGTCATCGGTTTCAACGTCGATCCGCTTGCCGTGATGGCTCCAGTGGTACCAATAGAGCAGCATCGAGCCTTCGCACGCCATCAGCGCGTCGGCGATGTCGCGTGCGCCGGGCGCCGGGTGATCGCCTTTTTCGGGAACGATCGTGCCGAGCATCGAAACGGCCGTACGCATGACGTCCATCGGATGCGCCGACGCAGGTATTTGCTCGAGTGCGACCTTGACCGGCGCCGGAATGCCGCGCGCATTGATGAGCTTGACCTTGTAGGCCGCGAGCTCGCTCATCGTCGGCAACGTGCCGTGCACGAGCAGATACGCGATCTCCTCGAATTCGCAGACGTCGGCGATGTCGAGGATGTCGTAGCCGCGGTAGTGCAGGTCGTTGCCGGTGCGCCCGACGGTGCAAAGCTGCGTGTTGCCGGCAACGACACCGGAAAGCGCAACCGATTTCTTCGGCTTGGGAACGGCAGCAGGGGCTTCGTTCATTGGGTCCTCAGCGCGATGCGTCCACGCTTTGCTTCGCGAATAACTCGTCCAGCTTTTTTTCGTAATCGTGATAGCCGAGAAAATCGTACAGCTCGGCGCGCGTCTGCATCAGCGGCACGACGCTCTTCTGCGTTCCTTCGCGGCGTATCGTGCGATAGACATTCAGCGCCGCGGCGTTCATCGCGCGGTAGGCCGAGCAACAGTAGAGCACGATGTCGACATCGGCGAAGCGCAATTCGTCCGTCGTGAAGAGCGGCGTCTGGCCGAATTCGGTGATGTTCGCGAGGATAGGAACAGTCACCGCCGAGCGGAAGCGCCTGTACATCGCCAGCTCGGTCATCGCTTCAGGGAAAATCATGTCGGCGCCCGCTTCGACGTACGCGACTGCGCGATCGATTGCGGCATCGATCCCTTCGACGGCCAGCGCATCGGTACGCGCCATGATGACGAACGATGGATCGGTGCGCGCGTCGACAGCGGCTTTGACGCGGTCGACCATCTCTTGCTTCGCGACCACTTCCTTGCCCGGCCGATGCCCGCAGCGCTTCGCACCGACCTGATCTTCGATGTGCACGGCGGCAGCGCCGGCCTTGATCATCGAGCGAATCGTGCGCGCGATGTTGAATGCGCTTCCCCAGCCCGTGTCGATGTCGACGAGCAGCGGCAATGTGGTGACGTCGGTGATGCGGCGCACGTCGATCAGCACGTCCTCCAGCGTGCTGATACCGAGGTCCGGCATGCCAAGCGAGTTGGCGGCAACACCGCCACCCGATAGATACAACGCCTTGAAACCGACACGCTCGGCCATGCGCGCCACGTACGCGTTGATCGCGCCGGCGACTTGCAACGGTTTTTCGGCCTCGACGGCGGCACGAAACTTCGCGCCCGCAACCATCGCTGTCACGATGGCTTCCGATCCACGTGCGAAAAAAACGCCGCGCCGTCTGGAGGCAGCGGCGTTCCCGTCGCGTGCGCACGTTGCAGCACGCTCCAGCAATACCGATACGACGCGCGATCGTGCAGCTTGCCGGCAACGCGCAGCGGCGCCCAATCGGCGGCTTGCGCAGCGATGAGAATCGCGGCTGCTTCGTCGATTTCCAGGCGGTCGGGTGAGAACGCGCGCACGATGGGATCGATCTGCGACGGGTGAATGCTCCACATCCGCAGAAAGCCGAACTCATCGCGTGCGCGTCGCGCGTCTGCGTAGACGATGTCCGGATCATCGAGCGAACGCGTGACGCCGTGGGCCGGAACGATCGCATGGGCGAGCGCTGCGGCGGCTACTTCCGCTTTGGCACGACGCAACAGCGCGTGATCGAACTGGCCGGGACTTTCCATCGCCGAAAGCGGGACGGCACCGTGATGCGCGCTGACAAAGTCCAGCGTGCCGAAGTCGAGGCTTGCGATACCGGGCAATTCGGCGATCGCCCACGCGTCATGGACGGCGCTCGGAGTTTCGATCAACACGCTCAACGGAATCGTTCGGCTGAGCCCTTTGCGTGCACTGTGCTTGGCCAGCGCTTCAAGCGCGCGTTCGACGTCGCCGACGGTCTCGGATTTAGGCAGTGTCAGAAACGCAATGCGATCGCCGGCTTCGCCGACCAGAATCTCCAGATCGTTTTCCCACGCGGGATGGCGGACGTCGTGGATGCGCGCGCCGACGCGGTTGTGCGCGTTGGCGGACGAGCCGATCAGCTTGGCGATCATCCGCGCATGCTCGGCCTCAAGCCCAATTGGCGCGCCGTCCTCGCAGTCGCCGGCGACGTCGAATACCGGTCCGCGCGCACGTTGCAGTTCGAGCGCCTTGGCAATGAACCGCTCGCTGCCGGCGTAATGGACGCACGGCGGAAGCGCCGGCAGCGGACGCTCGTTGCCGTATAGCGCGGCTTCCGGCGAAAGGCGGACGCTCATAAACGATGGCCGTTAGCGGAGCAAGGCCGCAACGCCGGCGCGCTCCTCCTCGAGCTCTTTCAGCGTCACGTTCATCTTCTCGCGCGAGAAATCGTCGATCGGGAGCCCTTCAACGATCGTGTACTCGCCGTTGGCCGTCGTGACCGGAAAACCATACATGATGTCTTCCGGGATGCCGTAGCTGCCGTCGGAGGCGACGCCCATCGTCGCCCACTGATTGCCCGTCCCAAGAATCCAGTCGTGCATGTGATCGATGGCGGCATTGGCCGCCGACGCGGCCGACGAAAGCCCGCGCGCTTCGATGACGGCTGCACCGCGCTTGCCGACGGTGGGCAGGAAGACGTTGCGATTCCAGTTTTCGTCGTTGATCAACGCCTTGATCGATGCGCCGTCGGCGGTTGCAAAGCGGTAATCCGGGTACATCGTGGGCGAGTGGTTGCCCCAAACAACGAGCTTTTCGATCGAGCCGACCGGCTTGCCGCTCTTTTGCGCAAGTTGTGACAGGGCGCGATTGTGATCTAGGCGCAGCATCGCGGTGAAGTTGCGCTTCGGCAATGACGGCGCGGATTTCATCGCGATGTAGGCGTTCGTGTTGGCGGGATTGCCCACGCCCAGGATCTTGACGTTGCGTGACGCGACCGCATCGAGCGCCCGGCCTTGCTCGATAAAGATTTTTGCGTTCTCGAGCAGAAGATCCTTGCGCTCCATTCCCGGGCCGCGCGGTCGCGCGCCGACCAGAATGGCCATGTCGACATCCTTGAAGGCGACTTTCGGATCCGCGGTGCCCGCCATGCCCGCGAGGAGCGGCAGCGCGCAGTCCTCGAGCTCCATCATGACGCCTTTCAACGCGGCCTGCGCTTTGTCGAGCGGCAGTTCGAGAAGCTGCAGGATGACCGGTTGGTCCTGGCCCAGCATTTCGCCTGCCGCGATTCGAAACACCAGGCTGTAGCCGATCTGGCCGGCGGCGCCGGTGACGGCGACGCGGACGGGTCGTTTCATGAGGGCTCCTGACGCAAAGAAGGGAGGTCGGATGTGACGGCGAGCACTTGCACAACCCGGCGGCGGCAGCGCGCTCGCTCAAAGGACATTTTAGGCAGTCGACAGCCGCCTGTCAATCAACTCATATATTATTTATAAGATATAAGACAGCATTAATGGACAGCATCGGATCGCTGATCGATAATGACCCGGCCCGGGATCGAGATTGCGCCCGCAAGCTTGATTGCGCACTCCAGCGTCGCTCGCTGTTTTTCAACTCATGTCACAGTCACCATCCACGCCGGCCTTTCGACCGCTCTATCTGCAAATCAAGGGCCTACTCGAAAAAAGCCTCGAGGCGCGCGAGTGGCGTCCCGGCGAGGCGATTCCGTCCGAAATCGAGTTGGCGAGCCGCTTCGGCGTGGCGCAAGGGACCGTGCGGAAGGCGATCGAGGCGCTCGCGGCCGACAATCTGGTTGTTCGCCGCCAGGGCAAGGGTACGTACGTCGCGACGCACACGGAAGAGCAGACGCCACAGTTCCGCTTTCTGCACATCCGGCGCAACGACGGCGAGGCCGAATATCCAGCGAGCCGCCTGCTCGACGTGCGGCGCGCCAAGGCGAGCATCGAAGCGGCACGGCTCTTGGACCTCAAGGCCGGTGAGGCGGTCATCCTCCTGCGTCGCGTGCTCGAATACGCCGGTACGCCCACGATCTTCGACGAGATCACGTTGCCGGCGGCGTTGTTTCGCGGTCTGACGAAGGCGAAATATGACGCGTATCACGGGTCAATGTACGGATTCTTCGAGACGCAGTTCGGCGTGCGCATGTTGAAGGCGCAGGAGAAGCTCCGCGCGGTGGCGGCCGATGCGACGGCCGCCGCGATGCTGCGTGTCGCGATCGGGACTCCGTTGCTCGCGGTCGACCGGGTCACGTTCACCTACGGCGATCGGCCGGTCGAACTGCGACGCGGGCTCTGCTCGACACGCCATCATCATTATGCAAACGAACTGCAATAAGCCGGCGACGATAAGTTGCGCTGTCGTGGCGGCAGCAGCGCACAGGGCGCTATAATTTCCGCTGTGCACAAATCGTGCCGAATCCCCTCACCGCAACGCCCGTCGCGGGAACCTTAAGCTTTCCGAGCATCATCGATGCCGATTTACGCCTTCGCCCGCCGCGATCTTGATCGGTTGACGGCGCCCGATTTCCGCGAACGCCGTGGGCCGGCATGGCCGCCTCGGGATTGACGATTATGGCCGTTCTCGAGCGACGCATTGTCAAACCGCGCCCTGTCTATCTCAACTTGCTCGAGATCCGGCAACCGCTGCCGGCGATCGTATCGATTCTTCATCGGATCAGCGGCGCGCTGCTGTTTTTAGTCGGCATTCCGGTTCTGCTATGGGGCGTACACGTATCGGTCGCGTCGCCGGAAGCGTTTGCGCAATGGAAATCGGTCATGGCGCAGCCGCTGTGGAAGCTCGTCGCGCTGGCACTCGCCTGGGCGTACATCCATCATCTGCTTGCCGGATTGCGCCATCTCGCGCTTGACGTGCACGTCGGCGTCGAGCTTGCGCCGGCGCGTCGCTCTTCGGCGATCGTCCTCGTTCTCTCGCTGTTGTTGACGATCATCGTCGCGGTGCGGCTATGGTGACCAATCCGTCGCACGAAGCGGTCAGTGCGCATTACGGATGGCGCGATTGGTTGTCGCAACGTGTAACGGCCGTCGTGATGGCGCTCTACACGCTGCTCGTATTCGGCGTCGTCGTCTGGCACGGCGGCCTTGACTACAGCGTGTGGAAAGGCCTCTTCGCGAACAATGCGTTCAAGCTCGCGACGTTCCTTTTCATGATCGCGCTGTTTTTCCACGCGTGGGTGGGCGTCCGCAATATCGCAATGGATTACGTGAAGCCCACCGGATGGCGCCTCGCGGTGCAGATGGTCGTCATTTGCATGCTGATCGCGTACGCAGGGTGGACGATCCAGATACTGTGGGGGGCCGTGTGAGCCGCCGGCGAGGGTGATGGCTAAGAGCTTCCCCGTGATGCACTTTGATGCCGTCATCGTTGGTGCCGGCGGCGCGGGGATGCGCGCGTCGTTGCAGCTCGCGGAAGCAGGCTTGTCGGTGGCCGTGCTGTCGAAAGTCTTTCCGACGCGGTCGCATACGGTTGCTGCGCAAGGCGGGATCGGCGCGTCGCTCGGCAACATGTCCGAGGACAGCTGGCTGTGGCACATGTATGACACGATCAAAGGTTCCGACTGGCTGGGCGACCAGGACGCGATCGAGTACATGTGCAAGACCGCGGCGGACGTCGTCTACGAGCTCGAGCACTTCGGGATGCCTTTCGATCGCAACGACGACGGCACGCTCTATCAACGACCATTCGGCGGGCATTCGGCGAATTTCGGCCAGAAGCCGGTGCAACGCGCCTGTGCGGTCGCGGACCGCACGGGTCACGCGCTGCTGCATACGCTCTACCAACGGAACGTCCGCGCGCGGACGCAGTTTCTCGTCGAATGGATGGCGCTCGACCTGATCCGCGATGCGGACGGCGATGTCGTCGGCGTTACGGCGCTGGAAATGGAAACCGGCGAAGCGATGATCCTGCACGCCAAAGCCACAATTCTCGCCACCGGCGGCGCGGGCCGCATTTTCGCGGCATCGACGAACGCGTTCATCAACACGGGCGACGGCCTCGGCATGGTGGCGCGCGCCGGCCTGCCACTCGAAGACATGGAGATGTGGCAGTTTCATCCGACCGGCGTCGCCGGCGCCGGCATCCTGATTACCGAAGCGGTGCGCGGCGAGGGCGGCATTCTGCTGAACGCGAACGGCGAGCGCTTCATGGAGCGCTACGCACCGAACCTCAAGGACCTCGCGTCGCGTGACGTCGTCAGCCGGTCGATGGATCAGGAGATCAAGGAAGGCCGTGGTTGTGGCCCGCACAAGGACTACGTTCTGCTGAAGCTCGACCACCTCGGTCCCGACGTGATCATCAAGCGCTTGCCGTCGATCCGCGAGATTTCGATCAAGTTCGCGAATGCCGATCCGATCAAGGAGCCGATCCCGGTTGTCCCGACGATCCATTACATGATGGGGGGCATACCGACCAACGTTCATGGCCAGGTCGTTGCACCGAAAGACGGCGATCCCAACAGCGTCGTGCCGGGACTTTTCGCCGTGGGGGAATGCGCGTGCGTGTCCGTGCATGGCGCGAATCGCCTCGGCACGAATTCGCTGCTCGATCTCATCGTCTTCGGCCGCGCGACCGGCAACTTCATCGTCAGCGAGAACTTGAAGGCGGCGCCGCACAAGCCATTGCCCGGCGACGCCGCGGAAGCGTCGCGCGCGCGTCTTGCGCGGATCGACAACGCGACGTCGGGTGAATCGGTTTCAGCGGTAGCGGACACGCTGCGGAAGACACTCCAGGCACACTGCGGCGTGTTCCGCAATCAAGGTTTGCTTTCCGAAGGTGGACCTCGCGCAGCGCGCGATGCGCACCTCGATCAACGATCACAGCAAGACGTTCAACACCGCGCGCGTCGAGGCGCTCGAGCTCGATAATCTGGTCGAAGTTGCCAAGGCGACGGTCGTGTCCGCCGAGGCACGGCGTGAATCGCGTGGCGCGCAGGCGCGCAGCGACTATCCGAATCGCGACGACGTCAATTGGCTGAAGCACACGCTGTGGTATCGCGAAGGCAACCGGCTCGGTTACAAGCCGGTCAACATGAAGCCGCTTTCAGTCGATGCGTTCCCGCCGAAGACGCGAACGTATTGAGGGTCGGAGCCCCGATGAAATTTCGCATCTATCGCTACGATCCTGAGAAGGACGCGAAGCCATATTACCGCGACTACGACATCGAGCTCGATCCGCACGATCGGATGCTGCTCGATGCGTTGATCCGGTTGAAGACGGTCGACGATTCTTTGTCGTTCCGGCGCAGTTGCCGCGAAGGTGTCTGTGGCTCCGATGCGATGAACATCAACGGCACCAACGGCCTCGCCTGCGTCACGAACCTCAAGACGCTGAAGGAACCGGTCGAGTTGCGGCCGCTACCCGGGCTGCCGGTCATCCGCGATCTTATCGTCGACATGACGCAGTTCTTCAAGCAGTACCACTCGATCAAACCTTATCTCATCAACGATACCCCCCCGCCGGAGAAAGAGCGGCTGCAATCGCCGGCCGAGCGCGAACGGCTCGACGGCCTTTATGAATGCATCCTCTGCGCCTGCTGCTCGACGGCGTGTCCGTCGTTCTGGTGGAACCCGGACAAGTTCGTCGGTCCCGCGGGATTGCTGGCGGCGTACCGCTTCATCGCTGACAGCCGCGACCAGGCGTTGAACGCGCGGCTCGACAACCTCGACGATCCGTACCGGCTGTTTCGCTGTCACACGATCATGAATTGCGTCGACGTCTGCCCGAAGGGGTTGAATCCCACGGCGGCGATCGGAAAGATCAAGGACATCATGGTCAAACGGGCGATCTGAGGAAATTAGGGTCAGACTCGATTTTCGCGCCGGGTTCGGAAAAACGCATAGCTCATCACATGAAAATCGAGTCTGACCCTAATTTCCTGGACGACCGCCAACTCGCGCGGATTCGATGGCGTTGCCGGCGCGGTTTGCTCGAAAACGATCTGATCCTGGCCCGCTTCCTGGACGCGAAAGGCGCGACGCTCACCGAAGAACAGGTTGCCATGCTCGACACGCTGCTCGCACTGACGGACAACGAGTTGTGGGACCTGATTGCGGGTCGCTGCGAGCCCGAGGCGTCGGTGCGCCCGCTGGTTGATGAGCTGCGCATCGCATGACGACAAAGCGTATCGGAGGGCAACTGTTTTATCGATTGAGGAAGGATGCACGATGACCGACCGCACTGCGACGCTCACATTTTCCGACGGGACAGGCCCCGTCACGTTTCCATTGCTCACCGGCAACATCGGGCCGGATGTCATCGACATTCGCACGCTTTACACGAAGACGGGCAAGTTCACCTACGACCCCGGCTTCCTGTCGACGGCGGCCTGCAGCTCCGCGATCACTTACATCGACGGCGATAAGGGCGAGCTGCTTTATCGCGGGTACCCCATCGAGGAGTTGGCCGTCAAATGCGATTACCTCGAAGTCTGCTATCTGTTGCTATACGGCGAGCTGCCCACGGCGAAGCAGAAGGAGGATTTCGTCGACGTCGTGACGCATCACACGATGGTCAACGAGCAGATGCAGTTTTTCATGCGCGGCTTTCGGCGCGACGCACATCCGATGGCCGTGTTGACCGGCATGGTCGGCGCGCTGTCGGCGTTTTATCCCGATTCGATCAACGTGCACGACGCGCGCCAACGCGACATCTCGGCGCATCGGCTGATCGCGAAGATGCCGACGCTCGTGGCGATGGCGTACAAGTATTCGGTGGGGCAGCCGTACATGTATCCGCGCAACGACCTGTCGTACACCGGTAATTTCATGCGCATGATGTTCGCCACGCCCTGCGAGGACTACAAGGTCAAAGACGTGCTCGTCCGCGCGCTCGATCGCATTTTCATCCTGCACGCCGACCACGAGCAGAATGCGTCGACGTCGACGGTGCGGCTCTGCGCGTCGTCGGGAACGAATCCATTTGCGGCGATCGCGGCGGGCGTTGCGTGCCTGTGGGGGCCGGCGCACGGCGGCGCCAACGAAGCGGCGCTCAACATGCTGTACGACATTCAGAAGGAAGGCGGCGTCGCGAAGATCGGCGATTTCATCGCCAAGGCGAAGGACAAGAATTCCAACGTGCGGCTGATGGGCTTCGGGCACCGCGTCTACAAGAACTACGATCCGCGCGCCAAGCTGATGCGCGAGACGTGTTACGAGGTGCTGGACGAGCTGGGCCTCGGCGATGATCCGCTGTTCAAGCTGGCGATGGCGCTCGAGAAAATCGCGCTCGAGGACGATTATTTCGTCTCGCGCAAGCTCTACCCGAACGTCGATTTCTATTCGGGCATCGTGCAGAAGGCGATCGGCATTCCGGTATCGCTGTTCACGGCGATCTTCGCGGTCGCGCGGACCGTCGGCTGGATCGCCCAGCTGAACGAAATGGTCTCGGATCCGGAGTACAAGATCGGCCGGCCGCGGCAATTGTTCACCGGCTCGACGCGCCGGTCGGTGCCGCCGCTGGAGAAGCGTTGATTGTCGAACGCAATCTTCGCCCCAACATCATGGTAGGCGTCCCTCACCCGCGCTTCGCGCTCCCTCTCCCGTGTGCGGGATATGGCTGGGGTGAGGGGTGCATGAGACGAGGTACCCCATGGGCAGCATGACTGAATTCCTTTCCAGCAGCACGCTCTTCGGCAGCAACGCGCCGTTTATCGAAGAGCTGTACGAACGCTATCTCGCCGATCCGGCCAGCATCGACGGTGAATGGCGCAGCTACTTCGACGACCTTCGAGGCGGCGCCGACGACGTTTCGCACGCACCGGTGATCGAATCGTTTATCCAGCTTGCGAAGAACAAGAAAGTCGCCGGCGCGATGGTCGACTCGACGACGATGCACAAACAGGTGCTGGTGCTGCGGCTCATCAGCAAGTTCCGCACGCTCGGCATGTACCACGCCGACCTCGATCCGCTGAAGCGCCTCGAGGCGCCGTATATCGCCGATCTCGATCTCAAGACGTACGGCTTCGCCGAGTCCGATCTCGACCTGGAGTTCGATGTCGGTTCATTGAAGGCGGGTCCGGCGCGAATGCGTCTGCGCGACATCATCGCGGCGTTGAAAGATACATACACCCGCACGTTCGCCGTCGAGTACATGTACATCTCCGATACGGCAACGAAGCGCTTCGTTCAGCAACGGATCGAACCGATTCGCTCGCGGCCGAACTACACGCCCGAACAGCGCCGCCACATCCTCGAGCGGCTGACCGCGGCCGAAACGCTCGAGCGCTATCTGCATACGAAGTACGTCGGGCAGAAACGTTTTTCGGGCGAGGGCGGCGATACGCTGATCCCGATGCTCGACCTGTTGATCCAGAAAGCCGGCGCGTCCGGCGTGCAGGAGATCGTGCTCGGCATGGCGCATCGCGGCCGCTTGAACGTGCTCGTCAATACGCTGGGGAAGATGCCGGCGAATCTCTTCACCGAGTTCGAAGGCAAGCAGCCGATGGAGCTTCCCAATGGCGACGTCAAATATCACCAGGGCTTCTCGTCCGACGTGACAACGCCGGGCGGACCGGTGCATCTGACGCTCGCGTTCAATCCTTCGCATCTCGAGATCGTCGACCCGGTTGTCGAGGGCAGCGTGCGGGCACGGCAGCATCGGCGCAAAGACACGATGGGCGATCAAGTCCTGCCGGTCTTGATGCACGGCGACGCCGCGATCGCGGCTCAAGGCGTCGTTCAGGAATGCCTGAACATGTCGCAGACGCGCGGGTACTACACCGGCGGCACCGTCCATATCGTCATCAACAATCAGATCGGCTTCACGACGTCCGATCCGCGCGACACGCGCGGCACGACGTATTGCACCGACATCGCCAAGATGATCGAAGCGCCGATCTTCCACGTGAACGGCGACGATCCCGAAGTGTGCCTGCTGGCAGTCGAACTGGCGCTCGACTACCGGCAGCAATTCCACAAGGATGTGTTCATCGATCTCGTCTGTTTCCGGCGGCTCGGGCACAACGAAGCCGACGAGCCGATGGTCACGCAGCCGTTGATGTACAAGAAGATCGCGCTGCACCCGGGCACGCGCAAGCTCTACGCCGACGAGTTGATCGCCGCAGGCGTGATCAGCGCCGAAGATGCGGACAACATGATCTCGACCTATCGCGCGGCGATGGACAAGGGCTATCACACGAACACGACGATTCTGTCGAACTACAAGCCGCCCTTTACCGTCGACTGGACGCGGTTCACCAACCAGCATTGGACCGATACGTCCGACACGCGTGTCCCGCTTGCGCAGCTCAAGAGTCTCGCCGTCAGGGCGACCAACGTTCCGGACAATTTCAAGCTGCATTCGCGTGTCGAACGCGTCATGGCCGATCGACGCGCGATGGCAGAAGGCAAGCAACCGCTCGACTGGGGAATGGGCGAGACGCTCGCTTACGCGACGCTGCTCGATCAGGGTTATGGCGTGCGCGTTTCGGGCCAGGACGTCGCCCGCGGGACATTTGCGCATCGCCATGCGGTGCTGCACGACCAGAACCGCGAGAAATGGGACTCCGGCACATGGGTCCCCTTGCAGCACCTGAAGGAAGGCCAGCCCGACTTCGAAATCATCGACAGCGTGCTGACCGAGAATGCAACGGTGGGCTTCGAGTATGGTTATTCGACATCGGAGCCGAATCAATTGGTCGTCTGGGAAGCGCAATTCGGGGACTTCGCCAACGGCGCGCAGGTGGTGATCGACCAGTTCATCAGCTCCGGCGAAGTGAAATGGGGCCGCGTCTGCGGGCTCGTGCTGCTGCTGCCGCATGGCTACGAAGGCCAAGGCCCCGAACATTCGTCCGCCCGTCCGGAGCGCTATCTGCAGCTGTGCGCGCAGCACAACATGCAAGTGTGCGTGCCATCGACGCCCGCGCAGATCTACCATTTGCTGCGGCGGCAGATGGTGCGCGACTACCGCAAGCCGCTGATCGTGATGAGCCCGAAGAGCCTGCTGCGGCACAAAGAGGCAGTGTCGTCGCTCGAAGCGCTGGCGGACGGAAGCTTCCACACGGTGATCGGCGATGCCGACAAGATCGATGCGAAAAAGGTGAAGCGCGTTTTGGTTTGCTCGGGCAAACTCTACTACGAGCTTCTCGCGTATCGGCGCGAGCACAAGATCGATGACATCGCGATCGTCCGGCTCGAGCAGCAGTATCCGTTCCCGCATGACGACTACCGCGATGAAATCGCGCGCTATACGCAGGCCAAGGAAGTCGTCTGGTGTCAGGAAGAGCCCCAAAACCAGGGCGCGTGGTACCGCCTCCGCGCGTATTTGCGCGCGGACATCGATGCGAAGAAAGTGCTGGCGTATGCCGGCCGCTCGATCTCGGCGTCGCCCGCGGTCGGCTATGCGGCAAAACACAACGCCGAGCAGAAGAAGCTTATCGAGGAAGCGTTCGCCGAAAAGCTGCAAAGCGGCGAAATGGTCCTTGCGCGATAGACAAAGAGCAAGAAAGCGACATCAACATGAGTGCCGACGGGCCGTCCCAAGGCGCGAATTACTCCCCCTTCGGGGGCGGAGGGCAAAGCGTAGCGGCCGAATTGGCCAATGAGGCCGCAAGCGTGGGGGTCCAACAATGAGAATCGAAGTCAAAGTGCCGCAGCTGCCGGAGTCGGTCACCGAAGCGACACTCGTCAACTGGCATAAGAAGCCCGGCGAACCCGTCAAGCGCGACGAGAATTTGATCGACGTCGAAACCGACAAGGTGGTGCTCGAGTTGCCCGCGCCGAACGATGGCGTGCTGATCGAGATCACGCGCGAAGATGGCGCGACCGTTACGTCGAACGACGTGATCGGCGTGATCGATACCGACGCCAAAGGCGCGCAATCGGCCGCCGCGAAAGCCCCCGCCCAGACGCCGGTGCAGCCAGCTCCGACGCCCCACGCTCTCCACACGGCCCCGGAACCGGCAAAGGCCGCCGAGGCCGCAACGGCAATGCCGGCGGCGCGCAAGATGATGGCCGACAAGGGCGTCGACGCAACGACCGTCACGGGCACGGGACGCGGCGGTCGCATCACCAAAGAGGACGTTGCGGCCGTCGAGGCCAAGGTGGCACCCGCTGCCCCTGCCGCAAAACCTGCAGCACCGTCCACGCAACCGCCCGCACCGAGCGCCAAACCTTCCGCGCCTCCCGTTTCGTTACCGGCCGCGCTCGGTTCGCGTCCCGAGCAGCGTGTGCCCATGTCGCGCTTGCGACAGCGCGTTGCCGAACGTCTCGTGCAATCGCAATCGACCGCCGCGATTCTGACGACGTTCAACGAAGTTAACATGCAGCCGATCATCGAGCTTCGGAACAAATACAAGGAGCGCTTCGAAAAAGAGCATGGCGTCAAGCTCGGCTTCATGGGCTTTTTCGTCAAGGCGGCCGTGCATGCGCTCAAGAAGTTTCCGGCATTGAACGCGTCGATCGACGGTAGCGACATCGTCTATCACGGCTATTTCGATATCGGCATTGCGGTCGGAAGCCCGCGTGGACTGGTCGTCCCGATCGTGCGGGACGCCGATCAGATGTCGATCGCCGACATCGAGAAGCAGATCGGCGACTTCGGCAAACGCGCGACCGAAGGCAAGCTGACGGTCGAGGAATTGACCGGCGGCACGTACACGATTTCCAATGGCGGCGTGTTCGGCTCGATGCTGTCGACGCCGATCATCAACCCGCCGCAGTCGGCGATCCTCGGCGTGCATGCGACCAAGGAACGCGCGGTCGTCGAGAACGGGCAGATCGTCATCCGGCCGATGAATTATCTCGCGCAGTCGTACGACCATCGCATCATCGACGGACGCGAAGCAGTGCTGTCGCTCGTCGCGATCAAGGAAGCGCTCGAAGACCCTGCCCGTCTACTGCTCGATCTGTGAGCAATGGCTGAGCCATTCGATATCGTCGTGATCGGCGCCGGTCCCGGCGGCTATACCGCGGCTATCCGAGCCGCGCAGCTCGGTTTCAAGACCGCGTGCATCGATGACTGGTCGCGCGCGGGTGGCAAGCCCGCGCCGGGCGGCACCTGCACGAACGTCGGCTGCATTCCGTCGAAGGCGCTCTTGCAGTCTTCGGAAAACTTCGAGCACGCGCAACACACGTTCGGTGATCACGGCATCTTGATCAAGGACGTTGCGATCGACGTCGCAAAGATGCTGGCGCGCAAGGACAAGGTCGTCGGCCAGAACAACGACGGCATCCTGTATCTGTTCAAGAAAAACAAGATCACGTTTCTGCATGGCCGCGGCTCGTTTGCCGGCAAGGATGGCGACGCGTGGAAGATCAACGTCGAAGGTCCGAGCGCCGCCGAGATCACGGCCAAGCACGTGATCGTCGCGACCGGATCGAAGCCGCGCGCGCTACCCGGCGTTGCGATCGACAACGACCGCGTGCTCGACAACGAAGGCGCGTTGGCGATTCCAGAGGTTCCGAAGAAACTCGGCGTCGTCGGCGCGGGTGTGATTGGCCTCGAGATGGGAAGCGTCTGGCGCCGGCTCGGATCGGAAGTCACGGTGCTCGAAGCGTTACCGACCTTTCTCGGCGTCGCCGATGAAGCGATCGCCAAGGAAGCGCTGAAGGCATTCAAGAAGCAAGGTCTCGACATTCGTACTGGAGTAACGATTACGCGGGTCACCGTCAAAAAGGATGGCGTCGATGTCGATTACACGGATGCAGCGGGTGCCGCCGCGAAGGTAGCGCTCGAACGACTGATCGTTTCGATCGGCCGCGTGCCGCATACAGACGGGCTCAATGCGCAGGCGGTTGGTCTCGCGCTGGACGAACGCGGGTTTATTGCGGTCGACGGTGACTGCAAAACGAATCTTCCGAACGTCTGGGCCATCGGCGACGTCGTCCGCGGACCGATGCTTGCGCACAAGGCCGAAGACGAGGCCGTGGCCGTTGCCGAGCGCATTGCGGGACAACACGGCCATGTCGATTTCAATACGACGCCGTGGGTCATCTACACATCGCCCGAGATCGCCTGGGTCGGCCAGAACGAACAGCAGTTGAAGGCTGCGGGGGTCGCTTATCGCGCCGGCACGTTTCCCTTCCTGGCCAACGGCCGCGCGCGTGCGATGGGCGACACAACGGGATTCGTCAAGATGCTCGCGGACGCGAAGACCGATCGCATCCTCGGCTTGCATGTGATCGGACCCTTCGCCTCTGAGCTCATCGCTGAAGGCGTCGTCGCGATGGAGTTCGGCGCGTCGAGCGAAGATATTGCGCGGATCTGCCATGCGCATCCGTCGCTCTCCGAAGCGACGCGCGAAGCGGCGCTCGGCGTCGACAAGCGCACCATTAATATCTAGCTGTCGCGGATGGCGGAGGCCGATTATCCCGGGCAGATTGCGCGCCGCCGCGGCGCGCTCATCGAATACCTCGAGCCGGAGCTCGCCCGGCGGAAGTCCACGCTCGACCACGCGCAAGCCGCGGCGTTGGATCGACTCCAGCAGCTTGCCGACGAGCTGACCGCGTTTCGCAGTGCCCGCAAGTCCGCGCTGCGCCGTTTGTTCGCACCGCCCGACGTTCCGCGCGGCGTATATCTATGGGGCGGCGTCGGCCGCGGAAAAACGTTCCTGATGGACAGCTTCTGCGCGAGCGTCAGAATACGGCGCAAAACGCGCGTCCATTTCCACGCGTTCATGCGCGACGTGCACGCGGAGCTGGCAACGCTCAACCGCGATACCGATCCGCTGACGGCCGTCGCCGCACGGATCGCCGCACGATGGCGCTTGATCTGCTTCGACGAGTTTCACGTAAGCGATATCGCCGATGCGATGATCCTCGGCCGATTGCTGGCGGCGCTGTTCGCCGCCGGCGTCGTGTTCGTGATGACGTCGAATTACCGGCCCGATCGACTTTGGCCTGACGGCCTGCAGCGCGAGCGCTTTCTGCCTGCGATCGCGTTGCTCGAGCAATGGCTCGACGTGATGGAGATCGACGCCGGCGTCGACTATCGCCTGCGTGCGCTAACGCACATGCCGATCTACCATACGCCTGCGGGCCCGGTATCGGAGGCGGCGCTTAAACGCGCGTTCGATGCAATGGCGACCGGGCCGGACGAGGATCTCCGAATCGCGGTTGACCGGCGCACGCTGATGGCGAAGCGCCGCGCGGGAAGCGTCGCATGGTTCGATTTCGCAACGCTTTGCGGCGGGCCGCGCTCGCAACGCGACTATCTCGAGCTGGCGCAGCGATTCGCGGTGATCTTGATATCGGATATTCCCCGCCTGTCGTCGGCGACGTCCGATGAGGCGCGCCGCTTCACGTGGCTCATCGACATCCTGTACGATCACCGCGTGAAGTTGCTTGCATCCGCCGAGGCGCCCGCGGAAGAGCTCCATGCGGAGGGGCCCAACGCCCAGGATTTTCCACGCACCGTGAGCCGGCTCGTCGAAATGCGCACGCGCGACTACATGGCGCTGCCGCACACCTTGCACGACACCCGAAAGCAGCCGGCGGCGGTTCGCGCCTGATTACGATTAGAACGATATCTTCCGAGGAGACACCCGTGCAGACATTCAAGGCGTATCGCACGTTCGAACAAGACAAGGTCGTGCAAAGCCGGTTCGTCGACATGACCATCGACGAGCTCGATCCGGGCGACGTCGTCATCCGGACCAAGTACTCGACGATCAACTACAAAGACGCACTCTCGTACAACGGCGCCGGCAAGATCATGCGGAAGTATCCGACCGTGGCCGGAATCGACGTGGCGGGCACGGTCGAGCGCTCGAACGATCCGCGCTGGCGGCGAGGCGACAAGGTGATCGTGACCGGCTACGACATGGGCGTTGCGCACGACGGTGGCTATGCCGAGCTCGCGCGCGTCCCCGGCGATTGGATCGTTCGTCGCCCTGAGAGCATGACGGCCTTCGATGCGATGACGTTAGGCACCGCGGGTTTCACCGCAGCGCTGGCGATCCATCTGATGGAGAACAGCGGCCTCAAACCGGACAATGGCCGCGTCGCCGTGAGCGGCGCAACCGGCGGCGTGGGATCGGTTGCGATCGAGATACTGGCGAAAAAGGGCTATCACGTCGTTGCGATTACCGGCAAGCAACGCGAGGCGGAGTACCTGAAAAGCATCGGCGCGAAAGAGGTCGTGCTGCGTCAATCGCTCGACTTCTCGCACATTCGGCCACTCGATAAGGCAACGTGGGCGGGCGCGATCGACAACTTGGGCGGCGACATGCTCGCGTGGCTTTTGTCGACGATGCAGATCGCCGGCACCGTCGCATCGGTCGGACTCGCCGCCGACATGAAGCTGACAACGACGGTCGCGCCCTTCATCCTCCGCGGGGTCCAGTTGCTCGGCGTCGACAGCGTGAACTGCCCGATGTCGCTTCGTCAGACGCTGTGGAACAAGCTCGCCGTCGAATGGCGGCCGGACCGGGTGCATGACCAGGTGCTCACAATTGACTTCGACGAGTTGCCGACGCATTTCGATTCGTACATCAAAGGCACGGTGCGCGGTCGAACCGTCGTCCGTATCGGCGCCGACTCGCACCCTTGAGAATCAATGTCCAGCTATCGCGACTTTCACCGACGTTCGCTCGCCGACCGCGCAGACTTCTGGCGCGAAGAGGCGGCGCTGATCGACTGGCAAACGCCGTTCGACGAAGTCCTCGATTACGCTAAACCGCCGTTCGCCCATTGGTTTGTCGGCGGACGAACGAATCTGTGCCACAACGCGGTCGACCGCCACCTGGCGACGCGCAGCGACCAGCTGGCGCTGCATTTCCTCTCGACCGAAACCGATACGAGCGCGCGCTACACCTACGCCGAGCTCCATGCCGAAGTGAATCGTTGCGCGGCGGTCCTGCGTGCGCAAGGTGTCGGCTGCGGCGATCGCGTATTGATCTACATGCCGATGATTCCCGAAGCGGCGTTCGCGATGCTGGCGTGCGTGCGCATCGGCGCCATCCATTCGGTGGTATTCGGCGGATTCGCCGCGGCGTCGCTCGCAACGCGCATCGACGACGCGAAGCCGAAGGTTCTCTTCACGTCCGACGCGGGCATGCGCGGCGGCAAGCCGATTCACTATAAGCCGCTTGTCGACGAAGCGCTCCGGATTGCCCGTCATCCGCCGAGCGCCGTCATCATCGTCGATCGCCATCTCGACAACGCGATGCCGCGAACGCCCGGCCGCGACCTGGACTACGCAACGCTACGCGCCGAACAGACGAACGCGCGCGTACCGTGCGAATGGCTCGAATCCTCCGCGCCTTCGTACATTCTTTACACGTCGGGAACCACCGGCAAGCCGAAAGGCGTGCAACGCGATACCGGCGGTTATGCGGTTGCGCTGGCGTCGTCGATGCGCCGCATCTTCTGCGTCGAGCCCGGCGAAACGATGTTCACGACGAGCGACATCGGCTGGGTCGTCGGCCACTCGTACATCATCTACGCGCCGCTGATCAACGGTTCAACGACGATCATGTACGAAGGCCTCCCCATCCGACCCGACCCAGCAATCTGGTGGAAGATCGTCGAGGAGAACAACGTCAAGACGATGTTTAGTTCCCCAACGGCGATTCGTGTCTTGAAAAAGCAGGATCCGGCGTACATGAAGAAGCACGATCTGTCGCGTCTCAAGTACCTGTTTCTGGCCGGCGAGCCGCTGGACGAACCGACGGCCCGTTGGGCGAGCGATTCGCTCGGCGTCGCAATTGTCGACCACTACTGGCAGACCGAGAGCGGATGGCCGATCCTCTCCGCGCAGCCGGGCATCGAGGACACGCCCCGCAAGTTCGGCTCGCCTTCGTTTCCGGTGTACGGCTACGACGTGAAGCTGTTGCACGAGGCGACGGGCGAGGAGGTCGGCACTGGCGAGAAGGGTGTGCTGACAATCACGCCGCCGCTTCCGCCTGGCTGCATGACGACCGTATGGGGTGACGACCAGCGTTTTGTCGATACGTATTTCTCGACCGTTCCCGGCCGGCTCGCGTATTCGACGTTCGATTGGGCGACGCGCGATGCCGACGGCTATTACTTCGTGCTCGGCCGCACCGACGATGTGATCAACGTCGCCGGCCATCGGTTGGGCACGCGCGAAATCGAAGAAGCGGTGCAGGCGCACGCCGGCATTGCGGAGGTGGCCGTCGTCGGCGTTGCCGATCCGCTCAAAGGACAGATTCCCGTCGCCTTCGCGGTCGTCAAAGATCCAACGCGCGTCGCGTCGCCGGAAGGTGCGGCGACGATGCGTCGCGAAGTGCTCGATACGGTCGACCGCGAGTTGGGCGCGATCGCGCGTCCCGGCCAGGTCCATTTCGTGACGCTGCTGCCGAAAACGCGCTCCGGCAAGCTGTTGCGCCGCTCGATTCAGGCACTTGCCGAGGGGCGCGATCCGGGCGACTTGACGACGATCGAGGATCCGGCAGCGCTCGAGCAGATCAAGGCGGCGTTGCGAACGTAAGACCGAAGTGGGGTGAGAGACGACTTTTCTGACCTTGACGACAATACGAGCGATTCAGCGGAGAAAAATCGTCTCTGACCCCGATCGGCGATAATAATCGTTTTATCGCGCTCTTTGTCGATGTCGCTCACCCACGCCGCGCTCGCGGCGCATGTTCCGCTCGCTATCGCAACCCGCGGCCCCGCCGTCGAAAGTATCCACTACGGTTCGGTCGCCGTCGTCGATCGCAGCGGTCGTCTGCTCTACGCTGCCGGCGATCCGGAGGCGTTGACGTTCACGCGGAGCGCGCTCAAGCCCGTGCAAGCGCTTCCGTTTGTTGCAGCGGGCGGCGTCGAGCGATTTGGGTTCGCCCCGGAGCAAGTCGCGCTGTTGTGCGCGAGCCATTCAGGTGAACCGCGTCACGTCGATGCGGTCGGCGATATGCTCACAAGGTCCGGGTCGTCGGCCGCCGATCTCCAATGCGGGACGCACGCGCCCGGTTTTTATGAAGCGCGCGGTGAAATACCGCCGCCGCCCCCATATTCACCGCTTGCGCACAACTGTTCAGGCAAGCACGCCGGCATGCTCGCGTACTGTGCGATGTGCGGTCACCCGAAGGGCGATTACCTTCAATTTGACCACGCGCTGCAGCAAGCGATCCGTGAAGCCGTAGCGACCTTCACCGGCGTTCCAGAGCCAGACCTGGTGGCGGGTATCGACGGTTGTTCCGCGCCCAATTACGCCGTACCGCTTGCGCGCCTCGCGCGGGCTTATGCGCGGCTCGCGGCACCCGACATCGATCCGGCCTATGGACGCGCCCCACAGATGCTCGCTAATGCCATGATGACTTATCCTGAGATGGTGTCCGGTGAGCGCCGCAGCGATCTGGCGCTGATGCGTGCAGGACGTGGGGAATGGATCACCAAGATCGGCGCCGAAGGCGTCCAGGCGATCGGGATCAAAGGGGAGGGCCTCGGCATCGCTATCAAGCTCGCCGATGGCCAGAAGCGCGGGTTGTATCCGGCTATCGTCGCCGTGCTCGATGCATTGCGATTGATCGACAACCGCGCCGCCTCCGAGCTCGACTCGTGGGGCCACCCGCAGCTTCGCAACTATCGCGGGATTCGCACGGGTGATGTTCGCGGAATCCTTGTCCTGGACAAACGTTAATCGTCGATGTCCACGATGAATAACGTCATCTCTGCGTGAACTTAGCTACCGTCCGTTGGTCTGTTGCGAGAAGCGTGCGCCGCGAGGTTTTCTGCGACGGATGTCGCCATCCGTTGTGTGAGTTCGACGCTGGTTGCCGCGCCCTCCGTTCGGCGGGCATAACAACAACATTGTTTCAGGGACTACCCGCTTAATGGGTGATCGCGAAGTCGATCAACAGCTCGTCGAGCGAGCGCAACGGGGCGACAGGCGCGCGTTCGAGCTCTTGGTCGCGAAGTATCAGCGCAAGCTCGCGCGGCTGCTCTCGAGGCTGGTGCGCGACCCGGCAGAGGTTGAGGACGTGACGCAAGAGGCTTTTATCAAGGCGTATAGGGCGCTTCCGAGCTTCCGCGGCGACAGTGCGTTTTATACGTGGCTCTACCGGATCGCGATCAACACGGCAAAGAACTATTTGGTTGCGATGGGGCGGCGGGCTCCGACGTCGACGGGATTCGACCACGAGGACGCCGAGAGCTTCGAGGACGCGGAGCAGTTGCGCGACGCCGCGACACCGGAGGGCGAGTTGATCGGCAAGCAGATCGCTGCAACGGTCAATCGCGCGCTCGAGCAGTTGCCCGACGATCTGCGCACGGCGATTACGCTGCGCGAGATCGAGGGCCTGAGTTACGAAGAGATTGCAAACGTGATGAATTGTCCTATCGGCACCGTCCGATCCCGCATTTTCCGCGCGCGCGAATCGATCGCCGCGGAACTGCGGCCGTTGCTCGGTACCGACGAGACTCGGAGATGGTGATGAACGAGAACATTTCGCGTCTGATGGATGGCGAGGTTGATGCCAACGAAGTCGACGCCGTCTGCACCGCCCTCAAGCGGCAGGACGCCATGGCGATCTGGACGTGCTATCACGTGATCGGCGATGCGATGCGTGGCACCGGTGCCCCGCGTGCCGGGTTTGCCGAGAGCTTTGCCGAGCGGTTCGCGGCCGAGCCCACCGTGCTGGCGCCTTCACGACAGCATTCGTCGAGGATCGCGACCTGGAGTTGGGCGATTGCCGCCACGCTCGCCGCCGTGACAGTCGTCGGCTGGACCGCGTCGTCGCTGCTGGGCGATACGCCGGCGGCCGTTGCCAAGGCCGGTGAAGCAACTGCCGTCAACGCTGCGCGAGTTCGCGCGTCGACAATTCCGGCGGATTATCTGATGGCGCACCAGGAGTATTCGCCTGCAGCGGCCATCCAAGGTGTCGGGCCTTATCTGCGCGCCGTCGCGACGCAGGGTGACCGTCCCTGACAGCGCCCACGATGCATCCCACCCGTCTTCCTTCGCTCCTTCTATTGGGGCCGCCAGGCCGCCCTAAGGCGCCAATTGCTTGCCCCACGGGGGCAGCGCAGCGGCGCCTTGGCCTCCTTGGGCCGTTGCGTCGAATCGATGCCTCCAGCCGTCGGCCTCACATGCCGACTCGCGTCGCCGTCGATCCCCGCTGCGCGGGGCCCCTCGCCGGCTACTCGCGTCCGGGCCGCAAGCGTGGGGGTCCTTTTCTAGTGCTGGCGCCTGCTGCCTGGGTGTTGTTTACACTGGCGTCGTCGGCGCGCGCTGACGATGCGTCCCAGTGGGTTGCGCGCGTTGCCCAAGCGGCCCGGCAGCTCAACTACGTCGGCACGATCGTCTATCAACAAGGCGCTCGGGTTGAGACCTCGCGCCTCACTCATTTGAGCGACAACGGACGCGAGTACGAAAAACTCGTCAACCTCGACGGCCCAGCCCGCGAAGTCGTGCGCGCGCTTGGTGAAGTCCGCATTTATTATCCCGACGCGAAGATCGTTCGCGTCGAGCCGCGAACGTTCCGCAACGCATTTCCTTCGCTGTCCGCTGAACAACAGAAATCGCTTACGCAGTACTACAACTTCCGCCTCGTCGCGGGGGAGCGTGTCGGCGGGCATGCAGCAGATATCGCCGTGTTCGAGCCGAAGGATGGCTTGCGTTACGGCCACCGTTTTTGGGCGGACACGGAGACGAGCCTGTTATTGAAGGCGCGCGTGATTAACGAGCGCGGCGAAGTCGTCGAACAGTTTGCATTTACCGATCTCACGGTCAACGCCAAGGTCGATCCGCCAATGGTCGAGCCGACGTGGGCTGCGGTTCCTCCCGACTGGACGGTCAAGGAAGCTTCCGCGGGCGATGTCGCGCCGAACGACACTGGATGGGCAGTGACCCGGATCCCGCCGGGATTCACAAAGATCATGGAAGGTTTTCGCCAGCTTCGCGGTCGCCGCGATCCCGTCGCACACCTCGTGTTTTCCGACGGTCTCGTTGCCATCAGCGTCTTCGTCGAGCCCTACACGACCGCGCCGGCCCCGACCGGCATGAAACATCAGGGCGGCCTCAACGTCTACAGCGTCAGGCAGGATGATTTTCTGGTGACGGTGCTCGGCGAAGCGCCGGGCGCGACGGTACGGCTCATCGGAAATTCGGTCTCCCATCGCTGAAGGGTGTGCCCCCGCGCGGCGGCGTGGGACAATGAAGGTCGTGTTCGTCTCCTTCCATCAGGAAAGCATCGCCATGCGCGTCCGTCACCCGGGCCGGCTATTTGCCGTGGTTCATGTCTTGTTGCTCACGCTTGTCGCGACCTTCGCGGTGCCGGCCGCCGCGCAGGGTCGCGCCGGCCTGCCGGACTTCACCGATCTTTATGAAAAGCAGGGTCCGGCCGTCGTTTCGGTCGACGTCACGCAGACGGTGCGGCGGAGCCAGCGCTTGCCCGATATCTCGGAAGACGACCCGTTCTATGAATTCTTCAAGCGCTTCGGCCCGATTCCGCGGCGCAGCCCCGAGCGCGACTTCGAAGCGCAGTCGACCGGATCGGGCTTCATCGTTTCCTCCGACGGTTACATCGCAACGAATGCGCACGTCGTCGACGACGCATCGGAAGTGACGGTGCGGCTGTCCGATCGCCGTGAATTCAAGGCCAAAGTCATCGGCGCAGACAAGCGCTCCGATGTTGCGCTGTTGAAGATCGACGCCAAGGATCTGCCGAAGGTCACGATCGGCGATCCGGAAAAGCTCAAGGTCGGCGAGTGGGTCGTCGCCATCGGCAAGCCATTCGGGCTCGAGAACACGATGACGGCGGGGATCGTCAGCGCGAAGGGGCGCGATCTGCCGCAGGAAAACCTCGTGCCGTTCATCCAAACCGACGTCGCGATCAATCCGGGCAATTCGGGCGGCCCGCTGTTCAACATGCGCGGCGAGGTGATCGGTATCAACTCGCTCATCTATTCGCGCACCGGCGGCTACATGGGACTCGCGTTTGCGGTTCCAATCGACATTGCGATGAACACCGTCAAGCAACTACAGGAAAAGGGCCACGTCGTTCGCGGTCGAATCGGTGTGCAGATTCAGGAAGTCACCAAGGAAGCGGCCGACGCGTTCGGCTTGAAACAAGCGCAAGGCGCGCTCGTGAACAGCGTGGAAAAGGACGGGCCTGCGGCGAAGGCCGGCGTCGAGTCGGGCGACATCATCATCAAGGTCGACAATCGCGAGGTGAAGACGTCGAACGACCTGCCGCGCATCATCACTGCGGTGCGGCCCGGAACGAAGGTCGCACTGACCGTCTGGCGCAAGGGCGCCGCCAAGGACATCGGAGTGACGGTGGCCGAGATGAAGGAAGACACCGTAACGCCGCAGCGTCGTGCGCCGCCCGCACCCAAGGAAAAGGCGAAGCCGAATCGGATGGGGCTCTCATTGGTCGATCTCACCGACGAACAACGGAAGGAGCTCGACGTCAAGACCGGCGTGCTGGTCGAGGACATCAGCGGCGGCGTCCGCGGCAACGTGCAGCCGGGCGACATCATTCTCGCGATCATTCAGCGCGGCCAGGCGACGGAGGCGAAAAGCGCCGCGCAGATCAATGACCTGCTCGCGAAGCTCGATAAGGGCGCCTCCGTCACACTACAGGTGCGGCGCGGCGACAATCAGTTTTTTGCGACGTTGAAGATCGGCAACGGCGAATAGTTGGGCTCGCGCCTGGGAGCGGCCCCGCGGCGCGAATAGGAGGCGACCGACCGACATGGGCGCCGTCCTTGGACGCCGCCCATGCCGACTGACCTTACGTCGTCGTGGCTGCCGCCGGCTCGGCCGCCTTCATGCCAAAGCCGAGATACAGCGCGACGATCGCAATCAGTACGTGCAGCCAATTGTCGGCCGCGTTGATCGCGACGATACCGAGCAGCGGCTGATTGCCCATGAAGAAACCCATCAATGCAACCAGCGCGTAGATCACGCCGAAGATCTGAAAGAAAAGACGCATGGCCTTTTCGCTTGCAAAGGCGACGATGAGCGCGACCACACCGGTCGCGAGATGCACGACGTTGTGCGCGGGATTGACTTCGAAGTAGCCAAGGAGCAGACCATTGGGCGTTACAGCGGAGACGAACCCCAGAATTCCGACGATGATGAACACGATGCCGAATGCGATGGCGATGTTTTTCAACATGTGAGCCTCCTGCAATGAGCATTGTTGGAAGCGCTTGGCGGAGCTAGCGCGACGCTATGATGGGCATTCAGCGGATTCGCTGCAAACCGCGTCGGTAAACGGCTTACAACGCGACGATGCACCCACCTCCCGTTCTGACGCTGCTGATACGCGCCTATTGCCACCTGTGCGACGAGATGCGCATTGCCGTTGCGCCGCTTGCGGCTCGCTTCAACGCGAGCGTCGTTGAACTGGATGTCGACGCCGATGCAGCGCTGGAAGAGCGTTACGGCGAACGCATCCCCGTGCTGTTTCTGGGTTCGCCCGCGGAGGGCGTCGAGCTTTGCCATTACACGCTCGATAGTGCTGCGGTTCATCGCTCCCTGGCCAGGCAGGCAACGGACGCCTGAGAGGCAAACGGAGCGTCGTTTGTTCGCGTTAGCGACGCTTTTCCGCTAAAATTCAAAGCTTTTCCCGGGGCACCGACGCGATCGACCGCAAGTCCCCCGCGCCCACTGCCGGCCTCGCGCGCAGAGGCGAAGACCGCATTTCCCATGCAGAACGTCCGCAACTTTTCCATCATCGCGCACATCGACCACGGCAAGTCGACGCTGGCCGACCGCTTCATCCAGCGCTGTGGAGGGCTTTCGGACCGGGAGATGAGCGAGCAGGTGCTGGATACGATGGACCTCGAGCGCGAGCGTGGCATCACGATCAAGGCTCAAACCGCGGCGCTGACATACACGGCGCGCAACGGGGAGCTCTATCAGTTGCATCTAATCGACACGCCCGGCCACGTCGACTTTGCGTATGAAGTGTCGCGCTCGCTTGCCGCGTGCGAGGGTGCGCTGCTTGTCGTCGACGCGTCGCAGGGCGTCGAGGCGCAGACCGTAGCCAATTGCTACACCGCGACCGAACAGGGCGTTACTGTCGTGCCGGTACTAAACAAGATCGATCTGCCATCCGCTGATCCCGATCGCGTCATGAGCGAAATCGAGGACATCATCGGTATCCACGCGCACGACGCGATCCTGGCCAGCGCCAAAACAGGCGAAGGCGTCGACGACATTCTCGAGGCGGTGATTGCGCGTATTCCGCCGCCGGAAGGAAACCCCAATGCGCCGTTGACCGCCTTGATCATCGATTCATGGTTCGACAACTACGTCGGCGTCGTCATGCTGGTTCGGGTGATGGACGGCATGCTCAAACCGCGCGACAAGCTATTGCTGATGGCCGCGGGGGCGCCTTACACGTGCGAGCAAGTCGGCGTGTTCACGCCGCGGTCGGCCGCCCGCGACGCACTTGCCGCCGGAGACGTCGGCTTCGTTGTGGCCGGCATCAAGGAATTGAAGGCTGCGCAAGTCGGCGACACGGTAACGCATGCATCGCGTCCTGCTGCGGCGCCGCTGCCGGGCTTCAAGGAAGTGAAGCCGCAGGTTTTTGCCGGCCTTTATCCCGTCGAGTCGAACCAATACGAGGCGCTGCGCAACGCGCTCGACAAGCTGAAGTTGAACGACTCGTCGCTGCGCTATGAGCCGGAAGTTTCGCAGGCGCTGGGCTTCGGATTTCGCTGCGGCTTCCTCGGGCTTTTGCACATGGACATCGTGCAGGAACGCCTCGAGCGCGAATACGACATGGATCTGATCACGACGGCGCCGACGGTCGTCTATCAGCTGCTGTTGCGCGATGGAACCGTTCAAGAGATAGAAAATCCGTCCAAGCTGCCCGACCTGTCCAAAGTGGAGGAGATCCGGGAGCCGGTCATTACGGCAAGGATCTTGACGCCGCAGGAACACGTCGGACCCATCATCACGCTGTGCACCGAGAAACGCGGCGTTCAAAGGAATATGCAATATCTCGGTCGCCAGGTGATGCTGACTTACGAGCTGCCGCTGGCCGAAGTCGTGATGGATTTTTTCGACCGGATGAAGTCGGTGTCGCGCGGCTACGCGTCGTTCGATTACGAATTCAGCGAGTTCCGCGCGGCCGATGTGGTGAAGCTCGATATTCTGATCAACGGCGAGCGTGTCGATGCGCTCTCGGTGATGGTGCATCGCTCGGTGTCGATCCATCGGGGACGCGAAGTCGCATCGAAAATGCGCTCGCTGATTCCGCGGCAGATGTTCGACGTGGCGATCCAGGCGTCGATCGGCGCCCAAATCATCGCGCGTGAAACGATCAAGGCGCTCCGCAAGAACGTATTGGCAAAATGCTACGGCGGCGACGTGACGCGGAAGAAGAAACTGCTCGAGAAGCAGAAGGCGGGCAAGAAGCGAATGAAGGCGGTCGGCAGCGTCGAGATTCCGCAAGAGGCGTTCCTCGCCATTCTCCAGGTCGGCGGGAAGTGAACCCCACGCTTGCGGCGGGTGTGCCCGATGTGGCCGCTGCGCTGCCGCCAGAGAGGCTGCACCCGCGCCTTGTTCCGGCGGCGCGAAATGAACCCCCGCGCGTGCGACAATCCGCGCGCTCGCGGTAGCCCGTTCGGCTCCATCCAACACGAACAACATTCCCATTGCCGATGAACTTTGCCCTGATTCTGTTTCTCTTGACTGCGGTGACAGGCGCCGCTTGGCTTGTTGACAAGCTTGTCCTTGAAGGCCGCCGGCGCGAGCGTGCACGCGCGGCGATCGCGAATTTCGACCGCCAACGCGCGGCCGTGCCGGCAACCGAATCCGCGGCGGCCGTCGCGCAGCGCGAACAGGTCGAAACGGCTGCCTTGCGGGAGCCATCGTGGGTCGAATACTCGAAGGCGTTCTTTCCTGTTTTGTTGATCGTGTTTCTGCTGCGGTCGTTTCTGGCCGAGCCGTTCAAGATTCCGTCGTCGTCGATGCGGCCCACGCTCGAGGTCGGCGATTTCATTCTCGTCAACAAATTTGTCTACGGTATCCGCCTGCCGATCATCGAGATGAAAATAATTCCGTTGGGCGACCCGAAGCGGGGCGATGTCGTCGTGTTCCGATACCCGATCAATCCGACGCAAGATTTCATCAAGCGCGTGATCGGCGTCGGCGGCGACGTCGTCGAATACCGCGACAAGCGCCTGACGGTCAACGGAGAGCCGTGGCCCCAGCGCGCCGACGGCTCCTACAGTTATCTCGAAGGACTTCGCTTCGATACGCTCGAGCGCGCGTTCGAGCGCACCGACATTGCCGCCGGCGCGCAGGAGCATACGATCGGCATCAACCCGCAAGCGCCGCCGGTCTATCCGCCGAATGTCCGCAATTTTCCTGGCCGCGACAATTGCGACTACAATGAGCGCGGTTTTAAGTGCCGGGTGCCTGCCGGTCAATACTTGATGATGGGTGACAATCGCGACAATAGCGACGACAGCCGGTATTGGGGTTTCGTGCCGGATGACCACATCCGCGGCAAGGCGTTTTTCATCTGGTTCAACTGGGACGACATCGCTTCTCTCGCATTCAAGCGGGTTGGAAGCGGCATTCGTTGAGCGGACCACAAGGGGACAGGCCAATGATGCGTAACGAGCGCGGCATTACGATCCTGGGATTCCTTTTCGTTGCCGCGGTCGTCATCGTCGTCGCGCTGGTGGGATTTCGCGTGCTTCCGGCTTACATCGAGTACTTCGCCGTGGAAAAAGCGTTGAAAACCGCGCTCGACGACGCACCGACCGGAAGCGTTGGTGAGGTACGCCGCGCATTCGATCGGAAGGCGGGAGCCGGATACATCGAATCGGTGCGCCCTGCCGATATACAGGTGTCGAGACAGGGTGGTTCGATTACGGCGACGGCCTCATGGCAGCGCGTACTGCCGATGGTCGGCAACGCGAGCATCTTGCTGGATTTCGACGCATCCGCCTCGCGCTGATTATCGCTGAATGACATTGCCGGAACGGCTCGGTTACGACTTTCGCGAGCCCGGCCTCCTGCGCGAGGCCCTTACGCACCGCAGCTTCGGCGTTCCTCACAACGAACGACTCGAGTTCGTCGGCGACGCGGTGCTGAATTGCGCCGTCGCGCTGGCATTGTTCGAGCGGTTTCCGGCGACGCAGGAAGGCGATCTTTCGCGCGCGCGCGCGAACCTCGTGAACCGCGATACGCTCGCGCAGCTCGCCCGGGAGATGGGGTTGGGCGCACACATTCGGCTTGGCGAAGGCGAAGTGAAGAGCGGGGGCGCCGATCGACCGTCGATCATCGCCGATGCGCTCGAAGCGGTGCTGGGCGCAGTGTTTCTCGACGGGGGCTTTCCGGCTGCACGCGCCGCAATCGACCGCATTTACGCCGATCTGCTCCATGCCGCCGACCCGGCAACGCTCGGCAAGGACCCGAAGACGCGCTTGCAGGAATGGTTGCAGGCGCGCCGTTACCCGGTGCCCGAATATGCGGTCGTCGCGACGACCGGCGAGGCGCACGCGCAGCAATTCGAGGTCGACTGCCGGATCCCTGCTCTGGCAGTGACAACGCGCGGCAGTGGAACGAGCCGACGGGCTGCCGAGCAGAATGCCGCCGCCGCCGCGTTCGCACGCGTCGTTTCCAGCGGCGCACATGGCTGAGCGCACCGCGACGACGCATCGCGCAGGACACATCGCGATCGTCGGGCGCCCGTCAGTCGGAAAATCGACGCTCGTCAATTCACTCGTCGGCGAAAAGATCAGCATCACGTCGAAAAAGCCGCAAACGACGCGCTACCGCATCACCGGAATTTTGAGCGAGCCTGAACGGCAGTTCGCGTTCGTCGATACGCCCGGCTTCCAGACGCGCAATCGCGGAGCGCTCAACGATCGGCTGAACCGCACCGTACGGGACAGTCTAGGCGGCGTCGACGTTGTCGTTTGGGTTGTCGACGCGCGGCATCTGACGAGTGCTGATCGGGCAGTCGCCGCATTGCTCCCTTCCGGCATTCCGGTCATCGTCGCAGTCAACAAGATCGATCAGTTGAAGGACAAGGCTGTACTGTTGCCGATGCTGTCCGAGATCGCTCTGTTGCGCGACTTCGCGGCGATCGTGCCGATTTCCGCCGAGCGCGGTATGCAGCTCACCGACCTCAAGGACGAAATTACGAAGCTGCTGCCACTGTCGCCATTGCTATATCCTGAATCGGATGTGACCGATCGCAACGAGCGCTTTTTGGCGGCCGAATTGATCCGCGAAAAAATTTTCCGGCTGTTGGGCGAAGAAGTGCCTTACGCAACGACCGTCGCCATCGAAAGCTTCGAGGAGCGCGGCGACCTGCGGCGGATTCACGCCACCGTCTACGTTGACAAGGCCAATCAACGCGCCATTCTGGTCGGCGCCGCCGGTGCGCGAATGAAAGCCATCGCATCGCAAGCGCGGGTCGAGATGGAACGCGTCTTCGGCGGTCCCGTCTACCTCGAGGTATGGGTGAAGGTGAAACGCGGATGGGCCAACGACGAGACGCAACTGACGCGATTCGGCTATTGAGCGTCGAATCTTAGATGAGATGAGTGCCGCAGGGCCGTCCCAAGGCGCGAATTACTCTCCCTATGGGGGCAGCGCAGCGGCCGAATTGGCCAATGAGGCCGCAAGCGTGGGGGTCCTATGAGGCAACTGCGCGACCGGCGTGAAGGGCAGGCGGGATTCGTTCTCCACACGTATCCCTATCGGGAGACGAGCCTCATCGTCGAGGCGTTTAGCGGAGCCTATGGGCGTGTCGCGATGGTCGCGCGCGGCGCGAAGCGTCCGCGCTCGGAGATGCGCGGATTGCTGAACGCCTTTCAACCGCTGCTGTTGTCGTGGGCGGGCGCTGCCGAGCTGAAGACGTTGCTTGACGCGGAGTGGCGCGGCGGAATGCCGTTACCCCGCGGCGCTGCGCTCCTGTGCGGCTTCTATCTGAACGAGCTGTTGCTGAAGCTTGTTCCGCGCGAGGATCCACACCCCGCGCTGTGGTCGGAATACGAGAGCGCGCTACTGGCGTTGACCGAACATCCCGCACCCGCAGAGCAGGCCGCAACGTTGCGCCGATTCGAGCTCAAATTGTTGGCGGAATTGGGTTACGCAATGCCGCTAACGCATGAACAAGACACCGGCGCGCCGATCGATCCGGCGGGACGCTACCATTACGCCTTCGATCGCGGTCCGCGGCGGGATATCGCGGAGCCGGGTGCACGATGGCCGCTCGTGCGCGGCGAAACGCTGCTGGCGCTCGCGAACGAACGCTATCCGGATCCACAAACGGCGACGGAAGCGAAGCGGTTGATGCGTTCGGTGCTCGATCATTATCTCGAGGAGCGGCGCATCTTCAGTCGCCGCGTTGTGCAGGACCTGCAGGCGCTCGACGAGGAAGCGGAGCCAAAATGAATCGAATGGTTGGGACACTCGGATGATCGAGCTCGGCGTCAACATCGACCACGTCGCGACGCTGCGGCAGGCGCGACGCACGCACGAACCCGACCCGGTATGGGCGGCTGTCGAGGCACACCTGGGCGGCGCCGACGGCATCACCGTACACTTGCGCGAGGATCGCCGGCATATTCAGGACGAAGATGTGCGGCGACTGCGCGAGCTTGTCCACATCAAACTCAATCTGGAAATGGCGGCAACGAAGGAAATGATCGACATCGCAGCGAGGCTCAAGCCGGAGATGGCGATGCTGGTTCCGGAGGGACGCGAAGAGATTACGACCGAGGGCGGGCTTGATGTCGCTGGGCAGGCGAACAAGATCAAGTCGACGGTCGCGCAATTGGCCGCTGCGGGCATTGTCACCTCCGTCTTCATTGATGCCGATGTGCGACAAGTCGAGGCCGCAGCGAGTGTCGGGGCCAAAGTGTGCGAAATCCACACCGGCCCGTACGCGCACGCATTTCACGCCAAAGGGCGCGATCCCGAAAGCGCTGCGGTTATCACGGAGCTCGAGGCGATTCGCACGGCCGGCGAAGCGGTGCGTGCGCTGGGAATGCGCTTCAACGCCGGTCATGCGCTCAACTATTTCAATGTGCAACCGATTGCCGCACTGCCCCGCGTCCGCGAGCTGCACATCGGCCACGCGATCGTCGCGCGGTCGGTGTTCGTCGGCATGCGCGAGGCGGTGCGCGAAATGAAATCGCTGTTGCGCGAAGCGGCGACGGCATCGCGTTGATGGGGCTCGAGCTCGCGCGCGGCGCTGTGATGCTCGGCGTTGGGGGACCGATCCTCACTGCCGCCGATCGTGAACGGCTCGCGCATCCGCTCGTCGGCGGCGCAATTCTCTTTACACGCAATTACGTTTCGCGGACCCAATTGGCGAGCCTCACGCGTGACATCCGTTCGATGCGCGCGCCGCCGCTTTTGATCGGAGTCGACCACGAGGGTGGACGCGTGCAGCGCTTTCGCGACGGCTTTACGCGCGTTCCGCCGATGCGCAAGCTGGGTGAAGCGTATGACGTGCACCGCGACGATACGCTTGCGGAGGCCGAGCAATGGGGTCGGGTGATCGCCGATGAGCTCGCCGATTGCGGCGTCGATTTCAGCTTCACGCCTGTGCTGGATCTCGATTTCGGCATGAGCGCGGTCATCGGCGATCGCGCGTTTCACGACGAACCGCACGCTGTCGCCGAGCTCGCGTCGGCGATCTGTCGCGGGCTACATCGTGGCGGCATGGCGGCCGTGGGGAAACATTTTCCCGGCCACGGCGGCGTCGCCGCCGATTCACATGTCGATCTGCCGGTCGATCGGCGCGCGTACGCGGAAATCGCTGCCAATGACCTCGTTCCGTTTGCCGCACTCGTGAAGTCCAACCTGATTGACGGCGTGATGCCCGCTCATGTGTTGTATCCGGAAATCGATTCGCACCCGGCCGGCTTTTCCACAGTGTGGCTGCAGGATATCCTCCGCGACCGCTTGGGTTTCGAGGGCGTTATTTTCAGCGACGATCTCGAGATGGCCGGTGCTCGAGGCGCGGGCGACATCGTGGCGCGCGCCGATGCTGCGCTCGCGGCGGGCTGCGACATGGTGCTTGCCTGCAACGATTTCGCGGCGATGGATGACCTGCTCGCGCGATGGAGCCCACCGTCCTCGCCGCTGCTCGCGGCACGTTTGGAAAAGATGAGCGGGGCGCAGCGATCGGCGGCGTAGAGCGTAGAGTCGTTCCGCGATTCTGCGATCAAATAAAACCGTGCACCGGCGTCCAGCGTCGTTCGCGGCGCTCGACCTTCTGTTCGGTTGACTCACCTTCATACGAAACCGGCTTCGCTTCCGGCAAGCCGGCGATGTCCGCAATCGCATTGACGTTGAGTGTGGCGAACTGTCCGCGCGGTAAGGTGACTACCGCCGCGATGTAAGTGCCGCAGTCCCGGCAGACTAGGAAGTCCGCCGTGCGCGATGCGAAACGATAGCGGTGAAGCTTTGCCGGATTGGCGAAATAGAAAATCACCGTGCCGTGTGGATCGGACGTCGTATGCGCGCCGTGGCTTCGACAGAAGCGACATTGACAAGCGCGTAGTGCCCAACGGTCTGGCGTTTGCGCGGTGCGAAACGAGAAGCCGATCGCGCCGCAGTGACAATGGCCTTCGAAGCTATACTCGTTTGCCGAATCGGTCACGCCGCGGCCTCGCACTTGCAAGCATCGATCATCAATCGAATCGGCTACGTCGTTATCAGCCCGGGTTGTTTCCCGGCGAACTGCGAATCGCGTTGACAGCCTCGGGCGTGAGCCAAAGGACCGCATTCCAATCCGTCTCGATCAAGTCAATGATGGATTGGCGAGGTCCTTTGCGCCAATCGTCGCTGCCGTAGAACGCCTGGTGCGATGATTGCAGGTGCTCGAGACTATCGTAGGCACGGATTAGAAAATAGCCGTCGGCGTCATCGAGCGACGGACCGTAAGCGACGACCTCCATGTGCCACGCTCGCAAAAGCGGAAGGCTCCTGGTGACGACCAGTTCGTGGAATCGTTCGCTACTGCCCGGTTTCAGCTTGTATGAGCGGATTTCGACGAGGCGGTTCATCCTGTAAGCGTCTTTAGCGCCGCCTGAATTCGCGGCCCACGGCGTTGGCCTTATCGATGTCCGCTTGAACCTGCTCGCGACTTCGCTCGTACACGATCTCGCGCCCTCTGATGTTTCCGACGTAGGCCTGGCCGCTTCGCGTCGGCGTCAGCTCGCACTTGACGTTGTGGATTCCTTCGCCGATGACCACCTCGATGTGACTAGACCGCTTGTTAAGAACGACGACGTCGATCGTCTGACCGCTTTCGGTTATGCGTACCTTGATCTTTTCAGCGTTCATTCGCTTTCAGCCTTCAATTTGCGTTACGGCCCAGTGCCGCAAGGCGACGGAGGGCGCTGGTCGATGATCATGCGATCGACGGTGGCTCGCACGCTCGATAGCAACGAACGAAGGGCGTTGTTCAGCCGCAGGTGATCGTAGCGCTTGATCGCAGCAACGTTGTGTTCGAGATCGACGACGGCGTGGTCGAGCTCCGCGCGCGCAAATTCGGCCTGGTCTCGAAGCGTCGTTCTTATCGTCTCTTCCTCGCAGGTTGGTGCCGCTTCGATCGACGCCGCCAGCAATGCTTCGACCAAATCGACTTGCAGCCAGCTTCCCATCAATTGGTTGTAGGTCCGATAGGGGTTGAAGCGTTCCCGTTCGGACGCGCTGTCGATCGACGATAGGAATTCTTCTTCAAGCGATGCCATCGCCGTTGCGTGCCGCTGCAGCTCGTCCACATACGTGGCGTCGCCGGCGCGTACCGTGCTCCACGCAACGGACCCGTGGAGGGCGCCGGCGAACAGCAGCGCGGACAAGCCGAAGCGAAAGATCGCTTGAAAACGCGTCAGTTCTTTTCGGGCATTGCCGAGGAGTGATGGCTGGTAATCAACCACTGGTGACCATCCCACTTGTACGTATACGTGTAGCGCGCCTTCACTTGACTGCCATCGCCGAAGGTGAACGTGTAGAGCCCGACATCGATTGCCGTGTTGCAGTCGATTTCAATGGACCGGGAGTCGATCTTGCCGACCGGCTTGTTCTCGAGGAAGTGCTTGAAGTAATCCTCCTTCTGGTCGGGCGTCATGCGCGGCGTGTTCGAGACCGTCGGCAGCAGAACCGATGCCTTGGCGTAATTTGCCACGACTTTCTTGGCGTCTCCGGTCCGAAGCGAGCTGTTCCAGCGATCGAAGAGCGATGCCACCTCCTTTTCGTTGGTGGCATGGCAAGTCTCCGAGCGCGCGAACGCCGGCGAGGACATTGTTGCAACGAGCATGATCAGCACAAGAACGGGTGGCTTCATCGGTTTCCTCCTCGTGGTTAGAATGGATGCGGCCAGCGTCCGCCGAGCCGCTTGGTCAACTCTTCCGCCGTATGCGCTACCAGCGGACCGAGTTGCTTGATCCGCGAATCCGGCAGCCGCGACGACGGCCCCGCGAGCGAAATCGCGCCCAACGTCTCGGCGTGCTCGTCGTAGATCGGCGCTGCAACGCATCGCGTTGCGACCGCATGCTCCTCGTCATCGAACGACCACCCGCGTTGGCGTATCACGCGCACGCTCGCCCACATCGTTTCCGGCGAAGTGATCGTATTCTCGGTAATGCGCGGAAGGCCTTTGACTTTGAGAATCGCGTCGATTTGTTCGTCGGGCAATGAGGCGAAGATCGCCTTGCCGACGCCGGACGCATGCAGCGGCACGCGACTGCCGAGCTTGACGATCGTGCGCATCATTTCGCGGCACTGCACTTGGTCGACGAACACGGCTTCGGTTCCGTCGAGAATGCCGAGGTTCGCCGTTTCACCGGACTGTTCCATCAGACGACGCATGTACGGATGGCTCTGCGCGATGAAGTCGCGGCTCGCGAGAAAGCTCGAGCCGACGGTGAACGCCTGGAGGCCGATGTACCAGCGACCCAAATCGCCCGCCTGGTAAACATAACGCATGCGTTCGAGCGTGGCGAGCAGGCGATGCGTCGTCGACGGCGCAAGCTCGGCGCGGTGCGCGACGTCAGTCAATGTGAGCCCGCCCTCGGCCTTGGCGAGACATTCGAGGATCGACAGTCCGCGCCTCAGGCTTTGGACGTGGTTGGTCGTCGTGCCGGGCTTGGCCGGTGTGCGGCCGCGGCGCGGGGGGGTGGAGAAGCGATGGGAGAGCGACATAAACGGTCTGTAAATGCCGCTATCAAACCACAGTGGAGGGCGATTAGAGAAGCGATAGCTAACAAGCGCCGGAGTCAACTGTCCGTGGAACGGTTAAGCAAGGTTCAGATGCGGCGTCACGGTGAAGCGTTCGCCGGCAATATCGACCTCGTAGCGGGCGGCCAATAGGGTTTCGTCAATGATGGGCGCTTCTGCACGCGCATAACCCATCGCGACGGCGCGGTCATATTTTCGACTGTAACCTGCTGAGGTCAGCTCGCCGACCGCGCGCCCGTTCATTAACAGAGGCTCGCCACCCCAGGGAAACGCACGGGGATCGTCCAATGTGAATTGAATGAGGCGCTTTCTGACGCCGGCTTCGCGCGCGGCGATGAGGGCTTCGCGGCCGACGAACGATGTCGATTTGTCGAGCTTGACCGTGTATGCCAAACCTGCTTCCCACGGCGACTCGTCGGGTGACAATTCGGCGCCCCATGCGCGTCGCCCGGCCTCGATGCGCAACGCGTCGATCGTGTAATAGCCGGCGTCCCGCAAAGCGAATTCAGGGCCGACGCTCCACAACGCTTCGTAAAGCGTCACGCATTGGTCGGTGGAGACATACAGCTCGAAACCGGGTCCGCGGCCCGCACTCGTGCGTGGCCGACGTCGATGTCGGTCGTCCACGAAAACGGCAGCCCGGTTTTCGACAGATCATGCGGTGATAGCCGTCGCAACAGCGCTTCGGCTTTCGGTCCCATAATCGAAATAACGGAGTACGCGCTCGTCACGTCGACGAGCGATGCGTGCTCATCGGCATCGATGTGCCGTTCGATCCAGTTGAAATCGCGAGTCGCCTGCGCCGAGCCGGTCAGAATGAAAAAAGTGTCAGGTGCGAGCCGCGTAATCGTCAAGTCGCTCTCGAATCCGCCGCGCGAGTTCAACATCCCGGTGTAGACGATTCGGTCGATCGCGACGTCGATATCGTTCGCACAAAGCCGTTGGAGAACAGCCAACGCGTCGCGGCCCTTGAGCACGAATTTCGCGAACGACGTTTGATCGAAGACCGCGACATCCTCGCGGCACGCTCGCTGCTCGTCGAGCACATAGGGCAGCCAACCCGGAGCGCCGAAGGTGTAGGCGGGTTCGCTCACGCCTTCCGGCAAAAAATAGTTCGCGCGTTCCCAATTGAGCTTCGTTCCGAACACCGCGCATTTCGCTTTCAGCCGATCGTAGAGCGGCGACCGGCGGAGCGGCCGGACCGTCCTCAGCTCTTCGCGCGGCCACCGCA
>VBCG01000009.1:0-25975 GCA_005881895.1 Betaproteobacteria bacterium | reverse complement strand
GACTCGACGGTGCGGTCGGCGAGATGGCGCCGGTTCGCATGGAAAGGCGCGAAGCGGCGTATGTCGATATCGAAGACATCGAAAGGCGCTTCGCCGTCGATGATCCATTCAGCGATCAGCCTGCCGGCGCCGCCTGCATTCGCAATGCCGGCCGAATTGAAACCTGCACAAACGAAATAGCCGCCGAGCTCAGGCGCCTCGCCCAGAACGAAATTGCCGTCCAGCGTGAAGCTTTCCGGACCGTTCAAGAGCAGCTTGATCTCGGCGGTCTCGAGGCACGGCGTGCGATGAATGGCGTTCTCCATCAGCACTTCGAACTGGTCCCAATCTTCCGGCAACAGTTGAAATTCGAAGCGCTCGGGAATCCGCTCGACGTTCCACGGTTTGGCGACCGGCTCGAAGCCGCCCATCACCAATCCGCCGACTTCCTCCTTGTAGTAAATAAATCCATCAGGATCGCGGATCACCGGCAATGATGGCGACACGCCGCTGATCGGTTTCGTCACGACATAAAAATGCTCCGCCGAATAAAGCGGTACGTTGATGCCTGCGCCAGCGCCGAATTCGCGCGCCCACTGGCCGGCACAGTTGACGACGATCTCGCACGCGATCTCGCCGCTGCCTTCATCGCTCGTCCAGGCGATACCGCCGACATGCCGGTTGTGGCGTCGTATTCCGCTCACTTTCACGCCCTCGAAGATCTGCGCCCCGCGCATTCGTGCGCCCTTCGCGAGCGATTGCGTAAGATCTGTGGGATTGGCCTTGCCGTCGCCGGGTATCCACACGGCGCCTGCCAAATCGTCGGTACGCAGGATCGGCGCGAACTGCTGCGCGTCACGCGGCGTGATGAAGTCGAACTCGACGCCGAAGCTTTTCGCGCGCGCCATCTGCCGCTTGATCAGCGTAACGCGCGCTGGTGTCTTCGCGACATTGAGACTGCCGCATTGCTTCCACCCCGTCGCGAGCCCTGTTTCCGCTTCGAGCGACGCGTACAACTCGATCCCATAGCGGCTCATCCGCGTTGCGTTCCGAGTCGCACGGGTTTGTCCGACAAGGCCAGCTGCGTGCCATGTCGTGCCGCAGGTCAGCTTGCCTTGTTCGAGAAGGACAACGTCGGTGATACCGAGCTTGGTCAGATGATAGGCGGCCGATGCCCCCGCGATGCCGCCACCCACCACTACGACGCGCGCGCTCGACGGGACGGACATCGGCGTCTCCCGGCTAAAGCTTGAGCGCCGCAACGCCCGCGACGACGGTCGCCGCGCCGGCCATTCGCCGCCATCCAAAGCCTTCCTTCAGCACAAGCGAGCCGATCAGCGCCGCGAACAGCACCGATACTTCGCGCAATGCCGCCACGACGGCCACGGGCGCCTTCGTCATGGCCCACAACACGATGCCGTACGCCGCCAGGCTTGCAGCGCCGCCCATCAGACCCCGACGCCATCTAAGCGCCACGTATCGTGCGGCCGCAACACCCTGGCGTGCGTAGACCCACGCGAGAAAGGGCAGGCCTTCCAGGAAGATGAGCCACGTCACGTATCCTGCCGGGTTTTTGCTCGCCCGCGCCCCCGCGCCGTCGACCAGCGTGTACAGCGCGATGATCGCCGCGTTGGCAAGCGCCCAACCTGCCGCCGCAGGCGAATGGCGCCCGCTCGCGAACCAGGCGATCACGATGATGCCGGACGCGATGAGCACGATCCCGAGCACCGTCTTCGTGCTGGGCGCTTCGCCTAAGAAGAACACCCCCAGCAGCGTGACGATCAGTGGCGCGACGCCGCGCATCAGCGGATAGGCGAACGACAAATCGCCGCGATGGTAGGCGCCGGCGAGTGTGACGTAGTAACCGAAGTGAATCGCCGCAGAGAGCGCCATGAAGCGCCATGAAGCGATCGCGGGAACACCGACAAACGGCAGCACCACGAGCGCGACGACCGAGGAGCCCGCGATGATCAACGCCGTGTCGAGAACGGGATCGCCGGCCGATGACTTCAGCAGCGCGTTCCACAGCGCGTGCAGAAAGCCCGCGGCAAGGACGGCCAGCGTTACGCCAAGCGTGATCTCGGTGACGGGCATGCCGCCGCGGCCAGGGGGCCTGAGCTTCTTAAGCGGCGGCCCGCTGCGCGGCTTCTAGCGCGGGGACGAAATGGGCGAGCGGAGGCGTGACTGCGCCGGCGACTTTCGCCAGGTCGTCCCACAGGCGAATCTTCACCGCGTCTTCAGCGTGCGGTTGTCCGATGAACCGCGAGGCTTCATCGCCGGAGTAAACGCCGCCTTGCAACACGAGGCTCCGTTTCGAATCGGCGGACAACGCGGCGTAATAGTCGGCGCGCGTTGCACACAGGTAGCGCTTGGCATCGACGTGCATGCGGATGGGCCCCAGAACGTCGTCACCATACAGCGCCCGCAGAAACGGCAACGCCGCGAACTGATGCACATCGTCGACGCCGCGTAACGTCGGCGTCTCGCCCTGATCGTTCAGCAAGTGCCCCAAGTCATGCAGCAACGCGGCGGCGATCAGCGCGGGCGGCGAGCCGGCTGCTTCGGCTTGAGCGGCGGTCTGCAGCGCGTGCTCGAGTTGCGTGACGCCTTCACCTTCGTACGCGCGACCGCCTTTGCGGGCGAAGAGGACGCAGATATCCGATAGGCTCATGCCCCCGCCGTCTTCGTCTTGGCCTCTTGCCACGCCGCGTCTTCTCCACTCGGGCTTGCAGCGGTCTCTTCAGCCTCGGATGTCTTGAGGCGCGTCCGGGCGAGTACGCCGGCTTGCTCGAGTATCGGATAAGCGATCGAGCAAATATGCGAATTGATCCGGCGCAAGTCCGCGATCAGATCGAGATGCAGCGATGATGTTTCGATGCTGTCGGCGGTGTTGCCTGCAAGGCGGCTCAAGTGCGAGTCGGCGTACGCGCGCTCGAGATCGCGAAACAAGACCTTCTGCGCCAGCAGCTCCTGCGCGCTTTTGAGATCGCCGTTCAGAAACACCGACAAACCCAAGCGCAGGTTCGCAATGAGCCGTGCATGGAGATCGCAGATTTCCGCCATGCCGGCATCGGAAAAGTTGCGGCCTTTGTCGATCTTCTTCTCTTCGACGTCGGTCAGGATCCGTTCGATAATGTCACCGATCTGCTCCATGTTGATCGTGAACGACACGATGTCGGTCCAACGGCGGCCTTCTCGGTCGTCTAGCGCCTCGCGCGAGACTTGGGTCAAGTAAAGCTTCACCGCCGTGTAGAGCTCGTCGACGACGTCGTCCATTCGTCGCAGCCGTTCGGCGAGCATCCGATCGTTGGTTTTCAGCACCGTCAGCATCCCGGCCAGCATCTGCTCGATCGCATCGCCGATCCGCAGCGCCTCGCGCGCCGCGCAAGAGATCGCCAGCGCGGGCGTTTCCAGCGCCGAAGGATCGAGATGGCGGGGCTTGGCGGGATCGTCGCTCACATGCTTCGTCGGCAAAACGCGCTCGGCAATGTGCGCGATCTTCTCGGTTAGTCCAACGAAGATGATCGCGAGCGCAACATTGAACAGCAGATGGAACAGCACGACCTCACGCGCGCCGTCCAGTGCGAGGCCGTCGATCCACGTTTCGATGTGACTTACCATCGGCAGGGCGAGCAGACAACCGATCACGCGGAACAGGAAATTGCCGAGCACGACGCGGCGCGCTTCCGGCGGCGACCGGAGCGTCGACAACATTCCGAGCAACCCGCTGCCGAGATTGGCGCCGAGTACGAGGCCCAGCGCAACGGGGAGCGACAACACTTGCAATCCGGCAAGCGCTGCGAGAAGAAGCACGACAGCGAGGCTTGAATAGCAGAGGATCGTCAGCAGCGCGGCGACCAGCATGTCGAGCAGCACGTCCCCGGTCAGCGACGCGAAGATCACCTTGACGCCGGCTGCCTGCACGATCGGCTTTGCCGCGACGGAAATCCACTGCAGCGCGAACATGATGAGCCCAAGCCCGATCAGGATCCGGCCGAAGCGGCCGACGCGTGTCGCCTGCATCGTAAGGAACGACACGACGCCGACGAAGATCAGCAGCGGCGCGAGCCATGAGAGATCGAATGACAGCACCAGCGTGACGAGCGCCGTGCCGACGTCGGCGCCGAGCATCACCGATAGCGCCGGCGCAGTGCCGATCAATCCCTGTCCCGCGAACGCTGCGACAATCAACGCGGTGGCGGTGCTGCTTTGGATCAGCGCGGTGACGCCGAGCCCGGCGAAGAACGCCGAGATGCGATTCGATATGCTGCGCCTCAGCACACGGCGCAAGTCGCCGCCGTACAAGCGCAAGATGCCGGTGCGCACGATGTGCGTGCCCCACACGAGCAGCGACACACCGGCGAGGAGGTTGAGCAGTGTTTGCACTTAGCCGATCCGTCGCATCATGCGATCACTTTTCGTCCGTATCACCATGGGAGTGAATAGGTTTTGACGTTGGTAAAGCTTTTCATCGCCTCCTGCACGCCTTCCTTGTACCCCAGTCCCGAATCCTTGATGCCGCCGAACGGCGTCAACTCGAGGCGATAACCGGGCACTTCGCGGATGTTGACCGAGCCGACATTCAATTCGGTAATGAATCGGGTGATGTAATCCAAACGGTTCGTGCATACAGAGGATGACAAACCGTACGCGGTTCCGTTCGCAATGCGAATAGCGTCGTCGATTGTTTTGAAACGAATCACCGGTGATACCGGGCCGAAGGTCTCCGTCCGCACGACGTTCATCGCAGGATCGACGTGGTCGAGCACGGTTGGTGAATACAGTGCACCGCGGCGGACATTGCCGACCAGCAGCTTCGCCCCGCCCGCGACCGCATCGTTGACGCGCGCCTCGAAATGTTGCGCCGCAGAAGCGTCGATGACCGTGCCCATGTCGACGTTCGGATCCATCGGGTCGCCGTACGTCCATGCGCGCGTTCTGGCGACCAGGCGCTCCACAAAGGAATCGGCGATTTTTTCGTGGACCAGCATGCGCTTGATCGCAGTGCAGCGTTGGCCGGAATTCTTGTACGATCCGGCGGCGGCGAGGGTTGCCGCCTCGTCGAGGTCGGCGTCTTCCATGACGATCAGCGGATCGTTGCCGCCGAGCTCGAGCACCTGACGCTTGTACACGGCTTTCGACGCAATGGATTTGCCGATGGCGATACCGCCGGTGAACGTGACGAGATCGACGTCCGCATTCGTCAGCATTTCGTCGGCGATCTCCGCGGGATCGCCGGTGACGACCGAAAACATTTCCGGTGGCAATCCCGCTTCGTACAGGATGTCGGCGAGCGCGAGCGCGGTGAGCGGCGTCTTCTCGGTCGGCTTCAACACCATCCGATTGTTCGTCGCAATCGACGGCGCAATCTTGTGCGCGACTTGGTTTAGCGGATGATTGAATGGCGTGATTGCAGAGATGACGCCTTGCAGGGGTTCGCGCAACGTATAGACCTTGCGTGACTTTGCATGCGGTGTCAGATCGCAGGAAAAAATCTGACCGTCGTCATTGAGCGCTGCGTTCCCGGCGAACGTGAATACGTCGCACGCGCGACCCACTTCGTAGAGCGAGTCCTTCTTGCAGATGCCGCACTCGGCCGTGATGAGATCGGAGATTTCGCCGGCGCGCGAGCGAATGATCGCCGCGGCGCGGTGGCAGATGTCGTAGCGTTCGTAACGCGTGAGCTTGGCGCGATACGCCTTGGCGATCGAAAGCGCGCGCCGCACATCGTCGACCGTCGCCTTTGGCACGCTGCTAACGACCGCGCCGGTGTAAGGATTATGGACGGCGATCGTGCGCGGTCGCTCGATGCGCTCGCCGGCGATGCGCATCGCTTCGCGTCTCACCTCCGCGGGATGAATGTTCAGCGCTTCTGCCGTTGAATTCATCGCAGGTGATTGAGCCCGAGATCGAACGCGTCGAAATTGCGCCAGCGCCGCGACGGCAACGCATCGGCGGGGCGATTGGCGAGTAACGGCACCCGCTGCTCGGAAACGCCGCCGTGCGAGCGGAGCGGCGCGGTGAGGCCCGATAGATCGTGACGATGGCGCGACGTGCCGATGACTGTGAGCCGCTCCGCGACGATCACCAGATCGCCGACGCGATCCTCGGGCAGCTCGAAGCGGGCACAGGCTTCCGTGCGCGTGAGGACGAGCTCGATCCCGGAGATTGCGGCAATACGTCGAAGCGCATCGTCGCGCATCGCAGGCATCGACAGATAGACGGTGGCGTACGATCCGAGTGCGCCATGGTGAACGACATAGGGGTCGGTAATCGGCAGGATGACGCGCGTCGCGCCGGCGACGTACCACGCGTCGAGCGCATCCTGCAGAAACACGATGTTGGGCCGGCCGAGCGCGTCGGTCTTCGCGTTCATGCCGTGATCCGCCGTGAACACGACGGTTGCACCAAGCATATCGAGCCGGCGCAGGCACGCGTCCAGCATGCCGGTGAATGCGTTAGCGGCCGGAGTTCCCGGCGCATGCTTGTGTTGCACATAATCGGTCGTCGACAGATACATGATGTCCGGTCGTTCGCGTTCGAGCAGCGCGACGCCGGCGTTGAACACGAACTCGGACAGCGCAGCGCTGTACACCGACGGCAGCGCCATGCCTGCCAATCCCAATGCGTCGGCGACGCCATTCTCTGCAAGCGTCACCTGATCAGACTTTTCCGCCGAAAAGCAAATGCCCTTCAGACGGTGCCCGAGCAGCGCGCGAAGCTTGTCTTTCGCCGTGACCACCGCGACCTTCGCGCCGGCATTGGCGAAGGCCGCAAGGATCGTGCCGGTCCGGAGGTATTTGGCGTCGTTCATCATCACTTCGGCGCCGGCCTCGGCGTCCCAGAAGTAATTGCCGCAAATGCCATGGACCGAAGGCGGCACGCCGGTCACGATCGAAAGATTGTTAGGATTGGTGAACGACGGGACGACACAGTCCGCCGTGAGACACGTGCCGCTGCCATTGAGCGACGCGATCCATGGGGCAAAGCCGGCCTCGATCGCCTGGTTGACATAGTCGGGCTCGCAGCCGTCGACGCAGACAACGACGAGCGGCCGCTCGGACCAACGATAGGCGCGGCCGTTGACGGTGACGAACTTGGGCGTCATGGCGTCACCTAGCCTTCTTGGCGGGTTTGCTCGAAACCAAGCCGGCCGCCTGGTGCATACGCTCGCGGCTCCCGATCACGTGCTCATAAAGCGCACGACCCGCGGCAACCGCTTGCCGGGTGGCGATTTTTTCGACGATGTCGTGGTGCTGATGCGACGACAGCGGCACCGCGCCTGCTTGCCCGAGCGCCGTCCGCCGATAGAGGTGCAGCTCGTTGACGAGACGCCGGTACGTGAAGAGCAGCTTGGCGTTGCCCGTCAACTGGACCAGCCGATCGTGAAAAGCGAGATTGACTTGATGGTACGCATCGAGGTCGTTCTTCGCTGCCGCCTTGTTCATCCGCTCGACCAGCGCGCGAAGGTCGCGAATGTCACGGTCACTCGCCGTCTGCGTCACGCGACGGCCGACGAACTCGTCGAGGACGGCACGCAATTCATAAATTTCGTCGGCTTCCCTGACGTCGATCTGACGCACAAACACGCCGCGATTCTTTTCGAGTCGGACGAGCCCCGATTCTTCCAACGCACGAAATGCCTCGCGCACCGGGCCGCGTGACACCCCGAGCAGCTCGGCGATCGTTGCTTCGTTGAGCTTGGCGCCGGCGGGAAGATCGCCCGCGAGGATCATCCGTTCCAGTTCGCGCTGGACGAGCGTGGGGAGCGAATTCGACTGCAGCACACGAATCGTATGGGCGCCGTCGCCATTGGGGGGCGCGAGCGGCTTCGCCTTACGCCTTCGAGCGGACGCCTGCCACGCTGAAGTGGCTGTCGGCGTGGATTTCGCAGCGGGTCGAGTCGCGGGCTTTAGCACGTTGCGATTAGACGCTCCAGGGTGTAGATTGTCAACAATCTGCACAATCAAGCGTCATCGCCGTCACGCTGATCGTTCGTGAATTCGCGTACGATGTTTAAATAGGGTCAGACTCGACTTTCACGTGGCCTTCCGGAGAACGACGAAGCATCGCTGAAAGTCGAGTCTGACCCTATTTAAACCACAGGGAGCTTGGGATGATGGATTCGAAATGGGGACGGAATTGGAAGAGTGTTGTTACGGGATGGGCGCTCGCGCTTTTGGCTCTGCCGGCTGCGGCGCAGAAGACCGAGCTCCTCGTCTATACGGCGCTCGAGACCGATCAAATCAAGGCGTACGAAGAGGCGTTCAAGAAGGCGAATCCGAACATCGACGTCAAGTGGGTGCGCGATTCGACCGGCGTCATCACCGCCAAGCTGCTCGCGGAAAAAGCCAATCCGCAGGCCGACCTCGTTGTCGGCGTGTCGGCGTCGAGTCTCGCGGTGTTTGCGAATGAGGGCATGCTCCAGCCGTACGCGCCGAAGGGCCTCGACAAGATTTCTACGCAGTATCGCGATTCGAAGAATCCGCCTGATTGGGTCGGGATGGATGTCTACGGCGCCGCGATCTGCTTTAACACTGTTGAAGCGACGAAGCTCAATCTGCCTAAGCCAGCGACATGGGAAGACCTGACGAAGCCCGTCTACAAGGGCAAGGTCGTGATGCCCAATCCAGCGTCGTCGGGCACCGGATATCTGGACGTCGCGGGATGGATTCAAATGTGGGGCGACGCGAAGGCGTGGAAATTCATGGACGGTCTCCACGACAACATCGCGCAGTACACGCATTCGGGCAGCAAGCCGTGCCGCCAGGCAGGCGCGGGCGAATTCCCGATCGGAGTGTCCTTCGAATATCGCGCTGTCACGACGAAGAAGTCCGGTGCGCCGATCGACATCATCTTCCCAACCGAAGGTTTGGGATGGGATCTCGAAGCAAGCGGCATCATGAAGACCACGAAGAAGGTCGAAGCGGCGCGGGCGATGATGGATTGGCTTGCGACGCCCGATGCGATGCAACTGTTCGCGAAGAATTTTGCGGTGCTCGCCATGCCCGGAATGGCGCAGCCGCTGGAGTACGTGCCGGCCGACTACGAAAAGCGGCTGATCAAGAACGACTTCGCGTGGTCGGCGAAGAATCGCGACAAGATTCTGGCGGAGTGGCTCAAACGCTACGATGGCAAATCGGAGCCGAAGTAGGAACGCGTTTAAATTGCAGCGATCAGGGCGCGTCGCGCGCCCGAAGTCCGCAAACGCTGTCCTACGGGTACCCGGCACGGCCGCCAGCGTCGACCCAACGCCGCCCGACGGCCGCGCCACGTCGTGACGCAGAGCGCGGCCTACGTGCGCGCTCCTGCGCCCTGATCACTGCTTGGTGACGTCTGCGCCGACACGCGGCGAACGAGTGAATACGCCTTACCTACAACTCAACGGCATCCGCAAAAGCTTCGGCCGCTTCGAGGCGCTGAAGGGCATCGCGCTCGAGGTTGCACGCGGCGAGCTCATGGTGTTTCTCGGGCCGTCGGGCTGCGGCAAGACGACGTTGCTGCGTATCGTTGCGGGGCTGGAAACGCAGGACGCCGGCACCATCGTCCAGGACGGGCGCGATATTTCGCGCCTGCCTGCCGTCGATCGCGATTACGGCATCGTGTTCCAGTCGTATGCGCTGTTTCCGAACCTGACGATCGACAGCAACGTCGCATACGGGCTCGTCAATCGCCGCGATCGCCGCGAGTCGATCAAAGGACGCGTGCGCGAGCTTTTGACGCTCATTGGACTGCCCGATTCCGGTTTGAAATATCCAAGCCAGCTTTCCGGCGGACAGCAGCAGCGGATTGCGCTCGCCCGTGCACTCGCGCCGGCGCCAGGCTTGTTGCTCCTCGACGAGCCGTTGTCGGCGCTCGACGCGCTCGAGCGCGTGCGGTTGCGGGGAGAAATCCGCGCGTTGCAGCAGCGCCTCGGCGTGACGACGATCATGGTGACGCACGATCAGGAAGAGGCGCTGTCGATGGCCGACCGTATCGTCGTGATGAACCAGGGGCGGATCGAGCAGATCGGTACGCCGCGCGAGATCTACGAATTGCCAACGACGCCGTTTACCGCGGATTTCGTCGGCAAGGTCAACGTGCTGCCTGCCATTGTGGAGCAGGGCGGTGTCTGCCGGGTCGGAACGATGTCGCTGGTGCTGGGTCGCAGCGATCTGATCTCGGGCACGGCGGTGAAGCTGTACTTGCGGCCGGAAGATATCGCGCTGTCGATGAACGGCGCGAAGGCGACGAACACGCTGCCGGCGACTGTCGCCAAAGTCGAATTCCTCGGCGCGTTTTGCATGGTCGGCGTCGCACTCGATACACCGGGTGTACCGCCGCTGGTGCTGAACGTGCCGCGCCACGCTGTCGCAGAAGCGCAACTCCGTCCGGGGACGGCGGTGTCCGTTTGTCTTCCGCCTGCGGCGCTCCGCATCCTGAGTTGATCGAAGGCACGGATGGCGACTGCTGCCGCCACATTGCCGCCGCCGCTGCCGGCGGTTCGGCGCGTTCATCATTGGCAGGAGCGCCTGGCGCAGGGACTGCTCGTCGCGTGCTGTGCCGCGCTCATACTGTTCCTATTTGCGCCGCTCTTCATGATTCTCGTCAAGAGCGTGCAGGACAAGGACGGCGCGTTCGTCGGTTTGCTGCAATTCCAGCAGTACTTCGAGACGCCTGCGCTGCGCCAATCGATCGTCAACACGCTGTGGATCGCGACGGCAGTCACCGGCGTCACCGTGCCGCTCGCTTTCATGTATGCGTATGCGTTGACGCGCTCGTGCATGCCATGGCGCGGGTTCTTTCGCGTGATCGCGCTGACACCGATTCTCGCGCCGTCATTGTTGAGCGCCATCTCGTTCATCCAGTGGTTCGGCACACAAGGACTGCTGAAAGGGCTGCTCGGCGGCGCGAGCATCTACGGACCGATCGGCATCATCCTGAGCTCCATCTATGCAACATTTCCGCACGCGTTGATGATCGTTTTGACCGCGTTGCTGCTTTCGGATGGGCGCCTGTACGAAGCGGCCGAATCGCTGCGCACACCGACGTGGCGCAAATTCTTTACGATCACGCTGCCGGGCGCCAAGTACGGTCTCGTCAGCGCGGCGATGGTCGTGTTCTCGTATACCGTCAGCGACTTCGGCATTCCCAAAGTCATCGGCGGCAATTTCAGTGTGCTCGCACTCGACATCTTCAAGCAGGTGATCGGCCAGCAAAATTTCAATAAGGGTGCGGTGGTGAGTCTCATCCTGCTCGCGCCGGTATTCGTCGCGTTCGTCGTCGACTGGATCATGCAGGGTCGATTGCAATCGCAATTTTCATCGCGGGCAGTCCCCTATGCGCCAAAGCCGAAGCGCTGGTTCGACGGGGCGATGCTGGCATTCTGTGTCGTCGTGGCGCTTTTGCTCCTCGCCGTGTTGGGAATGGCCGTTTACACGTCGTTCATCAAGCTGTGGCCGTACGATCTTCATTTCTCGCTGCGGCATTACACGTTCGGCCTGATCGACGCCGGCGTCATCGTTTCCTTCTGGAACAGCGTCAAGATGGCGGCCGCAACCGCGGTATTCGGAACGATGTTCATCTTCGGCGGCGCGTATCTCCTCGAAAAGACGACGGGGATGAATGGCGTGCGGAAGTTGATTCGCCTGCTCGCTGCGATACCGATGGGCGTGCCGGGAATGGTGCTCGGTCTCGGTTACATCCTGTTCTTCAACCATCCGGACAACCCGTTGAACGGGCTCTATCACACGCTGACGATCCTCGTGCTGTCCACTGTCGTCCACTACTACACATCGAGCCATCTCACCGCCGTCACCGCGTTAAAGGCGCTGGATAACGAGTTCGAGGCCGTCTCGGCGTCGTTGAAAGTGCCGTTCTACAAGACGTTCTTCCGCGTGACCGTGCCCGTCTGCCTGCCCGCGATTCTCGATATCGGGCGCTATCTGTTCGTCAATGCGATGGTGACGATCTCCGCCGTCGTCTTTCTGTACGCGCCGCAAACGCAGCTCGCGTCGGTGGCAATCCTCAATCTCGATGACGCCGGCGAAATCGGCGCTGCGGCGGCGATGGCGACGCTGATCGTTGCGGCATCGTCGCTCGTCTGCGTCGTTTACGCCGGCGTCACGCGACTATTGCTGACGCGAACGCAGGCGTGGCGTAAACCATCGGCGGCAGGCTGACCGCGCGAATGCGCACCTTCGAAAGTCCATTGATGCCGAACTTTACCCGCGATCCGATTCTGTTGACCCCCGGTCCATTGACCACGTCGCTGCAAACCAAGGCGGCGATGTTGCGCGACTGGGGTTCGTGGGATTCTCACTTCAATACCGTGACGCGCGAGGTGCGGGAAAAGCTCCTTGGCGTGATTCAATCGGACGGCGCGCATGTCTGCGTACCGATGCAGGGTAGCGGCACTTTTGCCGTCGAAGCGGCTGTTAATTCGCTGGTGCCGCGCGATGGTCATGTGCTCGTCCTGATCAACGGCGCGTACGGCAAGCGGATGGCCAAGCTCACCGAGATGATGGGCCGCAAACTCTCCGTATTCGAAACGCCCGACGACGTCCGCACGACCGCGGAGGACGTCGAACGTCTGCTCACACGCGATCCCTCGATCACGCATGTCGGACTGATACATTGCGAGACATCGACCGGAATCCTGAACCCCCTCTCCGACATTGCTGAGACTGTTGCGCGGCATGGGAAGAGCTTGATCGTCGATGCGATGAGCTCGTTAGGTGCACTGCCGATCGACGCCCGCGCGACGCCGTTCGACGCCTTGATCGGCGCATCGGGAAAATGCGTCGAGGGTCCGCCGGGGATGGGCTTCGTGTTTGTCCGGCGTTTGCTGCTCGAACAGTGCATGGGTCGATCCACGTCGCTTGCTCTCGACCTCCACGACCAATGGACGTACATGGAAAAGACGACGCAATGGCGTTTCACGCCGCCAACGCATGTCGTTGTCGCGCTCAATGCAGCGCTCGACCAGCTTGCGGCAGAAGGCGGCCAGCCCGCGCGCCTCGCTCGCTACACGCGCAACTGCGAAACGCTGGTGAATGGGATGGCGGAGCTTGGCTTCAGGCCGTTTCTCGATCCCGCGATCCAGGCCCCGATCATCGTCACGTTCCACGCGCCAGCCGACACGCGCTACACGTTCCGCGAGTTCTACGATCGCGTGCGCGACAAGGGTTTCATCCTGTACCCGGGAAAGTTGACGCAGGTCGAGACGTTTCGCGTCGGTTGCATCGGCGCGATCGGACCCGATGAAATGCGTCACGCGGTGAATGCGATTCGCGACACGCTTGCGGAAATGGGGATTCGGCGCGTGACGCCGTCGACGTCGGCGCGTGCGGCGGCGTGATCAGCCTCCGGGCGCGTCGGCGCCGATGAATCGCAACGCATCCAACGCAAGATAGTCGCTCGCGTCGGGTGCGATCGCGCCGCTGCGCAGCAGCAAATCGAGCACGATGAGGCTTGCATCGACGGTGACTTCGTCGGGGCCGCTTTCGATCGCAATCAGCCGCGCCGCCTCATAGAGATCGACGCGGCGATGCTCGACGACTTCGCCGTCCTGATTGATCGGGACGAAGTGCCGCGACAGCGTGAGATCGTGAACGAAGATCGTTTCACGCTGCAGCCCATCGGGCAACGCGCGTCGCACATGGACGGCGCCCGCCGGAGAGGCGCGTCGCGCGACGTCAGCTGGGATGCCGGCCTCCTCCCACGCTTCCTTCAACAGCGTTTCGTCAACGCGCGCGCCGGCGGTGATGCCGCCGCCCACCAGGTTGTCGAGCCGTCCGGGATCGATGCCTTTATGGGGACTCCGGCGTGCGAACCACAGCTCCGATGCATTGCCCTCACCCACAATGCCGTTCACGTGGACGGCCCACGTCCGGACGCCAAACCATCGTGCGGCGCCGCGCTCGAGCAGAAACGCGGGTGGTGCGTCGAAGGTCGGTGCCGCTGCGTACAGTTCGTCGCGCCACGCGGGAAATTCGCCCTGGTCGCGAAGCGCCTGCGTGACATCCGCGAGCGCTGCCGAGCGCCAGTCGCAGTCGCGCAGGGTTTCGGCAAGCGCGATGCTGTCTTTGCCGATGCGGAACACCGTGCGAAATGACGCAAGCCGCGCAGCCCGCGCGTCGTCGAGCCAACCCAACGCCGCGCCGTCGACGACCAACGGGCGATAGCGAATCGGCGGTGTCGCAAACGCCGCGGCAAGACGCGCGCGGATAGCAGGTAGAATCGACTCGTCAATCATCGTTCGATTCTAATATGGTGGCGCGCATCATCGACGGCAAAGCGGTCGCGGAACGATTGAGGGCCAGCGTCCGAGCAAGAGTCGCCGAGCGTGTCGCCGCGGGCGGCGCCGCGCCGGGACTTGCGGTCGTTCTCGTCGGCGAGAATGCTGCGTCGCAAGTCTATGTCCGCAGCAAGCGCAAAACGACCGACGGCGTCGGGATGCAATCGCTGGCTTTCGATCTTCCGGCCACGGTGGCCGAAGCGGAGCTTCTCGCGCTCGTCGAGCGACTGAATGCCGACCGCGCGGTCAACGGCATTCTCGTGCAGTTACCGTTGCCGAAGCAGATCGACGTCGAGCGCGTGATCGAGCGGATAGATCCACGCAAGGATGTCGATGGCTTTCATCCGTACAACGTCGGCAGGCTCGTACTCAAGATGCCGCTGCTGCGCCCTTGCACGCCGTACGGATGCATGCAATTGCTGGCGGAGACCGGAGAATCGCTCATCGGCAAGCACGCGGTCGTCATCGGCCAATCGAATATCGTCGGCCGTCCGATGGCGCTCGAGTTGCTGATGGCGCGCTGCACGGTGACGATTTGCCATTCGGCAACGCGCGATCTGCCCGGAATCGTCCATCAGGCGGATGTCGTCGTTGCCGCAGTCGGCAAGGCCAACTTTGTCCAGGGCGATTGGATAAGACAGGGCGCGATCGTCGTCGATGTCGGCATCAATCGCAACGCCGACGGAAAGTTGGTGGGCGACATCGATTTCGCCGCTGCGCAAGAACGCGCAAGTTGGATCACGCCGGTGCCTGGTGGCGTCGGTCCGATGACGATCGCAACGTTGCTTGCGAATACGTTACGCGCAGCAGAGCTGCAGGACGTTTAGCCGACGGACACTTGCTGCGGTCAGACGTCCCACGTATCGGTGCCGTCGAACCCGCTCATGACGTCGCTGTCGATGTCGGTGTCGACGTCGGTTGCGTTGGCCATATGATCGCCGTCTGCATGGATCCCGTGGCCGGGATTGCTGGAGTCGGCGTTCGAATGATCGTCACCCGCGTGATCCCCGAACAAATGCTGTGCTTCCGGATGGCCGCCGAAAAAATGCTGCGCGACCATGCTGCCAAGCACCGTTCCCGCCATGCTGCCAAGCAAACTGCCCGCGACCATGCTGCCAACTCCCGGCGCGCCGCTTCCGATTCCTCCGAATGCCCGTTCGATCGCTCCGGGTTGTCGAATTTCCGCTCGCGTCGCAAGCCGGGCGAGCGAGCCCGGAGTGTCGCCGGCGCCCGCCACGGCGGCGCGGTCTGCTTCCGGTATCTCGTCACTCAGGCGTTGCAGCACTTTGCGACGCTGTTCGGGTTTCAGCGCTGCGAACGCTTCCGCATGCGCCTGCTCGATCGTTTCGGGCGGCGCCGTTTTCAGCATGTAGCGGTACCGCGCAATGGCTTGTTCGTCGGACTCCTCCGTCGATAGATTCGGATTCCGTTGCATCCCGATGCCACCGCCAAACCGATCCCAGATGCCCATGGCGTTGTGATCCTCCGAAGATAGACTTGCACCCCAGAGCGGTGCGTTGATTGGACTAGAGACGCGCCGTTTGATTCCGCAGGCAATCGCAAACCGGGGAGAATTTCGTGACCGATCTCAACCCTCAGGCCAAGCAAATGGCCGACGAGTCGATGGTGCGAAACCTGGCGGCGCAGGCACAAGCGATCTGGCCGCAGGAAATCCCGCTGATTCGTCGCTACCCGCTCCCATCCGAGCCTCGCATCCTCGACGCCGGATGCGGTACGGGCGAGGTGGCCTCGCGGCTCGCAGAGCTCTTTCCACAAGCGCGTGTGCTGGGCGTCGACATCATCGATCCTCACTTGGAGCTCGCTCGATCGCGTTATGAAAGGCTGGCGCCGCGGTTGACATTCGCGCATCAAAGCGTGTTCGAGCTCGAGGCACCGGAAGGCAGCTTCGATCTCACCGTGTGCCGCCACGTCGTCCACGCCATTCCGCATCCCGACCGCGTGATTGCCGAGCTCGCGCGCGTGACGCGCCGCGGAGGTTACCTTCACCTCATCCCCGAGGACTATGGAATGTTGCATTTCCAGCGCGGAGCGCTCGATCCACGCGAATTTTGGCATGTCGCGCCGGCGAGCTTCGGCGCGGCGACCGAAACCGACCTCTTCATCGGCCGCAACGCGTTCGGAATCCTCGCGCGGATGGGTTTCGAAACGATAACGGTGGACTACATCGTCGTCGACACGCTACGCGTGCCGCGCAATACGTTTGCGGCGATCCTCGGCGCGTGGCGCGACGGCTATGCCGAGTCGATTGGCGAATTGACGCCGATCAGCCGCGAGTCGGCCCTCGCCTATTTTGACCAGATGATCGCGAATGTGCGCGACCCACACGGGTACGCGGTGTGGATGGTGCCTGTCGTGAGCGCGCGCGTGCCATTGGATGGGCTCCCCATTGGGTAGTGGTCTAGTTTGGGAGTGGTTGACAAGCGCTAGCCATGCGCGCAAATTGGCAGCTGTATCCGGTTTTGAGAGGAGATGGTCATGAGAACAGCAGTGGCGGCAACCGCACTGGCGCTGTTGGCCCTTGCCCCGACGATCGGTGCAGCGTGCGAGTATAACGACGCGTCGTCCGCATCCGCGACGCCGGTCGAGCAGATGGCCGCGGCGTCAACTCCGGCAGCATCCAAGGTGCCAGCACCGACGGTCGCGAAAGCACTTGCGCCCAACGCGGTGAAGCAGGTAGCAGTGAAGGTGAAAACCGCGTCCGATCAAAAGCTCGCTTCGGGCACGACGAACTAAGCACCGTTCGATCCACCCAAGAAGCCCGCCTCGCGCGGGCTTTTTTGTTGGTGGTGCGTTCCGGTAGCTCAACAACAATGTGGCGTACACTGGGGATCGTAAACATCTCCCAGCGGATTACCATGATGAACGACACAGCGGTTCAGGAACCCATTGCCACGACCGAGGAATTCAAAGCCGCCTTGCTGGCCACGCGCGACTGGATGGGAATTTCACCGACTCAGTTGCAAATGCTGCAGGCGCAATGTCGGGCGCCCGAATGCACGATCACTGCAGCGCAAATTCACAAACAACTCGGCCTGAAGAGCGTTGCAGCAGCGCGCTCGGAGTACGCGGCATTTGCCCGCGCGGTCGCCGATAAGCTCGGCTACGCGCCGCCGCGTGCAGGCAAAAGTCCCGTCCGTTGGTGGTACGCGCTTTCGGTTGGGCGAACGGGACTCGATGATCGCGGCGACGGCGACTTCGAGTGGATCATGCGACCGGAGCTTGTTACCGCGTTGCGCACGATGAAGTGGGCGTAAACGCGTCGCGGACGTTGCCGCTATCGCAAGGATTTCATCCGGCCATCGTTCAATCGCCGGACACGGGCTGCACACCCTTGTAGCGACGCAGCTTTTCGACCGCGAACTTCGCAGCCGGCGTCGTCGTGTACATCTCGAGCGTATCGAATTCTTCGTCCTTCACCGGCATCATCGCGACGTCCGTTTCGTCCGCGCCGGCGCGCATCGCGCGGTCGAGAATTCGCCGATATTGCCAATACATCGTCGCGAAGCGCACATGCTTTGAGACGATTTCGCGCGCATAGCGGGAGTAGAAGACCAGCCGGCTCTCCAATGGCATTTCGGGACGGCGGTCGCGGCGATACTTGCGCCGGAACAAGCCACCTTCGAGTGGATGAATGCGCTCGATGCGCGGAACAGCCGAAAAAGCCAGCAGCTTGACCATCATGTTGCGCGGGCTGTAACCCCACGACGTCGAGCGTCGAATCACTGTCTCGACATGCTCGCGCGAGTAGTAGATGTCCCACGCCCTACGGTAGATCGCCAGCAGCTCCTGGTCCGACATCGAGGCATGGCGCGTGTTGACGTGCACCAAGTCGTATTTGTTCATGTCGCGTTCCATCTCTACACCTGCGAGATGGAGCTTCTTGTGATCGGCGGAACCCGGCAGCGGCGTGAGGATGAAGAATTCGAGCAGATCGACGGGTAGCTCGCGCTGGATGATGCGAATGTCGCGTTCGATCGTCGCTGGCGTGTCACTGGGAAAGCCGAGGATGTAGCCGGCATAGGTGAGCGTCCCCACGCGATGCCACGCCTGCAGCATCGCTCGATACTCGGTAATCCGATTCTGACCTTTGCGCGCTTCCTTCAACGCTTCGGGATTGATGCTTTCCATGCCGATGAAAACGCGATTGATGCCGGCGCGGCCCGCCTTCTCGATGAAGCCGCGGATCTTGTGCGCCATCGTGTCGACCTGCGCGACGATCTGGATCGTCAGGCCTTCCTCTTCGCGCATCTTGATCAGCCGGTCGAAGATTGATTCCCAGCGTTGATTGCGCGCGAGGTTGTCGTCGGTGATGAAAAAGTTGTGGACGCCTTGCTCAAGATTCGCACGCACGAGGCGCTCGACGTCATCGGCGCTCCGCACGCGCGACTTGCGGCCTTGCACGTTGATGATCGTGCAGAAGCTGCACAGAAACGGGCAACCGCGGCCGGCGTCGAAGCTTGTCCGAATGCCGCTGGTCCGGCGAACGACGTCGATCGGCAGATACGGAACCGCGGCGCCTTCCAGACCCGGCAGATCGTCCATGAAGTTGTAGAGCGGCTCCAATTCGTCGCGGTAGGCCGCGCGCAGCAGCTCGTCCAGTCGTCCCTCGGCCTCACCTGCGAACAACGTAATACCGAGATCCATCGCTTGCTGCAGGTCCGCCGGGATATCCGGCAGCATCGCGAGACAGCCGCTCACATGAAAGCCGCCGATGCAAACCGGAATGCCTGCGGCGCGGAGCGGCCGCGCAATGTCAACGGCGCGAGGAAACTGATTGGACTGAACGCCGACCAAGCCGACGAATGCGCGACCTCCGCCGGCGCGGATCTGCCGAATGATCTTCTCGGGACGAATTCGCGTATTCGTTTCATCCCACGCGGTAATCTTGATCTCGACGTCATCGCCCAGCGTGCGACGTTCCGCACAGTCGAGCGCCAGTCCGTAGACCGCCGCAAGCGTGTTGGCCGGGATCGAGGAGCGCGCCCACTGGATGACATAGCCCTGGTCATCATAGTGCGACGGCTTGATGAGGAACAGACGGAATAGTTGTTTTGTGGCAGGTCGCGCGGCGAGCATTCAAGCCTTCCCGACAGGGCCCATGCGCTGGACCACATTCGAACGCGTTAGTCTGCCCGTTAATCGGCGATCGCGCGACCCCACCGTGAGAAGGGTGATGCGCGCGAGTATCGTTTAGCATGACGATTCGTGTCGAATGCTACGCCGGCTATCGCGGCGAACAGGAGCCGGTCGCGTTCTGGCTCGGCACCCGCCGGCTTGCGGTCCACGCGGTGACCGATCGCTGGTTCGCCCCAACGCAGCGCTGGTTCAGAGTCGATGCCGACGATGGCAACATGTACGTCCTTCGGCATGACGAAGGAAGCGGCGATTGGGAGATCGCAGCGTTTAGAAGCTCGGCGAACTAAGGGTTCTGTTTTGACGCCCGCGCTCCGATGCGTGTTGAGTCGCGTCGTCGACCAGACCCGGCATCGAGAATCGAAGCGCCTCCAAGGCGTTCACCAATTGCCGTCGCTGCTCGGCCGTGAGTGCAATCAACGGCGGTCGCACGGTGCCCCATGCGTCGTCGCCCGAAAAATGTGCGACCACGGCCTTGAGCGCCGGGATCATCGGGAATTTCTGAAATGCCGCGCGTACGGCGTCGAGCGCGGCTTGACGCGCATCGGCGTCCGGCGACTGCCATTCGCGCGCCAGTGCGGCGATTGCCGCGGGATTGACGTTGGCTGTCGCACTGATGCAACCGGCGCCACCGTCGCGCAATGTGGCAAGGAGAAAAGTCTCGCTGCCGGCGAATACATCGAAGCCGCGCGGCTGGAATCGTTCGAGCATCGCACGGGTGTTGTTCCAATCGCCGGAGCTGTCTTTGATGCCGGCGATCGTGCCCGGATAACGCGCGAGCAGCCGCTCGATCAGTGCGAGGCTGATGGAGACGTGCGACACAGGTGGAATGTGATACAGGTAGATGCGCAGACGTTCGTCACCGACGCGCTCGATCACTTCGGCGTAGGTCGCGAATAGCCCGTCATCCGGCACACCTTTGTAGTAGAACGGCGGTAGCATCAGCACGCCGGCGCAGCCGTGCTGAACGGCACGACGCGTGAGCTCGACGGTGTCGGGAAAGGCGCAGCAACCGGTGCCGGGCATCATGCGCTCGGGCGGAATACCCGCTGCGATCAGCGCATCGAGGAGCGCGAGCTTTTCCGGCAGCGTCAGCGAGTTGGCTTCCGAGTTCGTTCCGAACACGGCGAGCCCGACGCCCGGTCCGAGCAGCCAACGGCAGTGGCGAACGAGGCGCTCGGCGTCGGGCCGGAGGTCCGCTGCGAACGGCGTGACAACCGGGGCGAGGACACCTCGCGGGCGTTGTGTTGGGTTCAAGGCATTCTCCGAACGAATAGTCGCGCTCGAATTTTAATTCCTCGACATTATCCAACCGTGACCGGGAGCGAACGGTGCTTGATCAATGGCGGCAGCGGTCGCGGAGCATTTCGCGCAAGTCCGGATTCGATCAACGTCACGACTTCTTTTGTGACGGAGCGACGATTTCGCTGGGCTTGTTCCTTCAGGCGGGCATGCAGCGATTCCGGCAGATTCTCGATTACCAGGGCGCTCATGAGAGTCTCGATGAGTTCGCTTTACAAATTGCGTTATGCCAAAAGCTTCCATCTGGATGGTCTTGAAGACGATCTTACGAAAGCGCGCAGGCCGACAAGATCGCCATGGTTTGTTTCCTGCGTCAGGCCTCGCGCAGATGCCACGCCTTCGGCCGCGTGAACGTCTGAATGCCGTACGTCGACAGCGTAAGTCCGATGCCGGAATGCTTGACGCCGGACCATGGCAAGCGCGGGCTCACGCGATCGCAGCAATTCCAGTAGACGCTTCCGGCATTTACGCGCGCGAGAAGTTTCTTGGCCCGCTTCTCGTTGGCGGTGTAGACGCCGGCCGTCAGACCGTAATCGGAGTCGTTCATCTGATCGACGGCGGCATCGTCGTCGGCGACTGCTTGAATGCCGATGACCGGCCCAAAGCTTTCCTCGCGCATGACCTCCATCGAATGATCGACGTCGGCCAGCACCGTCGGCGCGAACCAATTGCCTTTGCGCTTCAGGACATCGCCGCCCAGCAGGAGCTTCGCGCCTTTCTTTTTCGCATCGGCAACCTGGCGCTTGAGCACGGCAAGTTGCGGCCTGCGTGTAATCGCGCCGATGTACGTGCCCTCGTCCAATGGGTCGCCGATCTTGTACCGTTTGACTTCCGCAACGAAGGCGTCGACGAACGCGTCGTGGACGGCTTCGTGCACATAAACGCGCTCGACCGAGCAGCACGATTGGCCGGTGTTGTAGAACGCGCCGTCGGCGACGGCTGCTGCCGCAGCGTTGACGTCGACGTCGTCGCACACGTAAATCGGGTCCTTGCCGCCGAGCTCGAGCTGAACTTTGATCATTCGGCGACCCGCGCTCGCCGCGATCTTCGCACCGGTGCGATAGGAGCCGGTGAAAAATACGCCATCGACGGATTGCCGCAGCAACGCAGCGCCCGTTGCGCCATCGCCGGTGACGGCAATAAACACGTCTTCGGGTACGCCTGCTGCATGAAGCATTTCGGTGATGTGCAATCCCGTCAGCGTCGCGTATTCGGACGGCTTGTAGAGCACGGCGTTGCCCGCGACCAGCGCCGGCACGAAGACGTTGCTGCCGACGAAATATGGATAGTTCCACGCCGAAATGTTGGCAATGACGCCGAGCGGCTCATGCGAGATCCGTTCTTCGAGCTTTTGCTCGGAGTCCGCAAGCAGGGTTTCATCACGCAAAGCTCGCGTGGATTCGGCGATGAAAAAATCGAGCCGCCCGGCCAAACCCTTTAATTCGTTGCGCGACTGCCGAATGGGTTTGCCGACTTCCTGCGTCAACGTACGCGCGAGCGTTTCCTGCCGCTCGCTGATTTGCTCCTTGAAATTGCGAATGGCAGCGATGCGCTTGCGCAGCGATTGCGCGGCCCAGCGCGGTTGCGCGGACCGCGCGCGGTCGTATTTCGCGCGCACGGCTTTGATGCCATCGGAAGGCACGTCGGTCAACACGGCCCCCGTGGCGGGGTTGATGATTTTCACGATTTCTTGTTGCTCTTCTTCGCGCGGACTGCGTCGAGAAATTCGCTCAGGATCGGTGTCCCGTCGAGGTGATCCGCGGTCATCGTCGGGCCGAACATGAACTCCGGGTGCCATTGCACGCCGAGCACGTAGCTCGGACCGCGCCAGCGGATGGCTTCGACGATGTCGTCGGGAATCGCGAACGCTTCGACGTCGAGCCCGCGGCCGAGCTTATTGACCGCTTGGTGATGGATCGTGTTGACCGTCGCTTCAGTGCGTCCCGGATACAGCTTGGCGAGCCGGCTGCCGGGCACGAAGCGCATTTTGTGAAACGATTGCTCATAGCGTTCGGGATCACGGTGCACAAGCGCTTCCGGCATCGCGGTGCCGATGTCTTGATGCAGCGTGCCGCCGAACGCGACGTTGATCAGTTGGCAACCGCGGCAGACCCCGAGCACAGGCTTGCCTTTGCCGACGAACGCTTCGAACAACTCGATTTCGTACCGATCGCGCACGCGGTCGCCGGCCCATTCGCTGCGCTCCGCCTTCGCGCCGTAGCTTTCCGGCGCCATGTCGGCGCCCCCTTGCAGCACCAAACCATCAAGCGCCTCCGCGTAGTGGTATAGCCGCATGTCGCTACGTTTGATCAGGCCCTCGCTTTCGATGGACGGAATCATGAACACCAGTACGTTGGCCGAGATCACCCAATGCGCGACCGACTGTTCGAGATAATGCAGCGTCTTCGTGTACACGCCGCCAAGATCGCGCGCAGAGCCGAGCGGATGATGGATCCGCGCCGATACGCCGATCAACAGCGGGGTCGTCATCAGAACGACTCCACGAATATCCGCTCGAAATCGCCGCGGTTGCACGGGCGCGGATTGGTTTGATGACATATATCGGCCGTTGCGATATCGGCCAACTTGCCAAGGTCGGTTTTCGTGACACGACGGGAGCCGCGGTAATCGGACAAGCGCGCCGGGATACCGATGTCCGCTTTGAGCTTGCCGAGCCATGCAATGAAGGCAGACGCACGCGACTCGTCGCTACCTGTGCTGCCGTCCGGCACGCCGGCGACGTGCGCCAATTCGGCGAGCTTGGCCGCCGCCGCGGGCAAATTAAAGCGCATCACATGATCGATCATGATGCCGTTGGCAAGCCCGTGATGTAGATCGGCGACCGTGGAGAGCGCGTGCGCGCAGGAATGCGTCGCCCCCAAATCTTTCTGGAATGCGATGGCGCCCATCATCGAGCACATCATCATGGCACTGCGGGCGTCGATATCGTGGCCGTTGTGAACGGCGATGGGGAGCGCCGCGGCGGCGATCCGCACGCCTTCGACCGCGATCCCGTCGCAAAGCGGGTGGTAGGCGGGCGATAAATAGGATTCGACGTTATGTGTCAACGCATCCATACCGGTTGCTGCCGTGATTAGAGGCGGGAGATCGAGCGTCAGTTCCGGATCGGCGAACACCGTCTTGGCGAGCAGTGCCGGCGAGAAGATGATCTTCTTGATGTGCGTTTGGTCGTCCGAGATGACCGACGAGCGTCCGACCTCCGATCCCGTTCCGGCGGTTGTCGGCAACGCGATGAAGTAGGGCAGCGGATTCTCAATCGGTCGAACGGCGGGATGGTCCCACGCGTATTCGAGAATATCGCCGTCGTGACACGCGATGAGAGCGATCGCCTTTGCGACATCGAGCGCCGCACCGCCGCCGATGCCGATGACCCCGTCCGCGTGGTGCGCCTTGTACGCGACCTTGCCCGTGTGGACCTGGCTACGTATCGGATTGCCCCAGATCTCGGCGAATACGGCGACGTCGAGGCCGGGCAGCTCGCGCAGAAAGGCCTTGAACACGGGAAGCGCGGACAACGCACGGTCCGTGACAACGAGCGGACGGGCTACATTGTGTGTCTTCAGATGATCGGCGACCAGCTTACGCGCACCGGCGCCGAAATGAATCGTCGTGGGGAAGGCGAAACGATGAATCATCTTCAAATAATCTCGAAATAGCGCTTCAATTCCCAGTCGGTCACCGCATCGAGCCACTGCCGCCATTCCCATTCGCGGGTGGCGGCGAAGTGATCGACGAACTCGTCGCCGAACCAGTCGCGGGCGAAATCTGATTTGCGAAAGGCTCGCGTCGTCTCGATCAGCGTTCGCGGCGCGCGCGGAATATTTTCGGCGCCGACATTGGTCCCTTCGATCGGCGGCGTCGTCAGCTTGAGGTTCTGTTCTACACCCGCAAGCCCAGCGGCGATGCACGCGGCGACCGCAAGATACGGGTTGACGTCCGCGCCCGGACTGCGCGTTTCGAGCCGCGTCGATTTAGGCGACCCGGCTAACACACGAAAGCTCGCCGTGCGGTTATCAATGCCCCACGTCGGCTTGACCGGCGCCCAGAAGCCGTCGACCAGCCTCTTGTAGCTGTTCACCGTCGGCCAGAACATCGGCGCGATCTCGAGGAGGTGTTTCAGCTGTCCGGCGAGATAACTCTCGAACAGCTTGCTCATCGCATGGCGGCCCTTCGGATCGTAAAAAAGATTCTTCTTGCCGTCGGAGAGCGACTGGTGACAGTGACCGGAGCAGCCCGGATATTGCGCGCTCCATTTCGCCATGAAGCTCGGCATGATGCCGAAGCGCGCGCCGATTTCTTTGGCGGCGCTTTTGAACAGGAGGCCACGATCGGCGGCCTCCAGCGCTTCGGAAAAGACAATTGCCACCTCGAATACGCCGGGTCCGGTCTCGGTATGGAGTCCCTCGATCGGCACGCGAAACGCCGCCAGCTCGGCGAAGAGCGCGGCAAAGTATTCGCGCGAGTGGTTTGCGCGAAGCAACGAATAGCCGAACATGCCCGGCGTGATCGGCGTCGGTCCCACGCCTTTCTTGTCGGCCCAGGACTGTGGCGTCTCGGAGAAGTTGAACCATTCGAACTCGAGACCGCACATCGGCATGACGCCAAGCCGCTCGGCACGCTTCAGCACGCGTTTCAGTACCTGCCGGCCATCGAGCGGAAACGGCTCGTCGCGACCGTTTTTTTGTACGACGAACTCGCCGAGGAAAAAATCCACGCCATCGTCCCACGGCACGTTGCGATGCGTGCTCAAGTCGAGACGCGCAAGCGCATCGGGAAATCCCTTGTGCCAACCGGTAAACGTCGTGTTGTCGTAGCACGCGTCGTTGCAATCCCAGCCGAACACGACGTCGCAGAAGCCGAAACCGCCCTCGACCGCCGACTCGAACTTCTCCTTGTGAATGTATTTGCCGCGCAGGATTCCGTCGATATCGGACACGGCGACCTTGACGCGATGACCCGGCGATTACCGTACGGCGGCGATGACTTGGGCGGGCGTGGCCGAAGCCGGCATGAGAGAGTCTCCCGACAATGGTTTTGTTATCGGCGCGCAAACGAAGCGGCGCGCATGAAGCGATGGCCATTCTAGCCCAATGCCTAATGTGCTGAGTCAGAAGGTAACTTGATCGTTCGCGGCGCTCATTGTCCACTGCGCGGCCGCCATGCTTCGTTGCGCGGTCTCACCGTGCCACGAGGTACGCTTTCGACCTCGTGCCTTGCCTGACGGCCGATTTCATCCGCTCC
>VBCG01000163.1 GCA_005881895.1 Betaproteobacteria bacterium | reverse complement strand
GATCATTGTCGAAAAGAACAGTCGCAACGACGTCGAGGCCATCATCAAGGCGGGCGTGCTCGAGCAAGGCACTGTCGATCTGATGAACAAGATCGGTGCCGGCGAGCGGATGATGAAGGAAGGTTTCCACCACGACGGCATCATCCTGCGCTTCGATGGCCGGGACGAGCACATCGACTTTCCGTCGCTCACCGGTGGCAAGAAGGTCACGATCTATGCGCAGCATGACGTCAACAAGGACCTCATCGAGACTCGCCTGAACAGCGGCGGCGACATCCGCTTCGAAGCCAAGGATGCGAGCGTCCACGACCTCGATAGCAGCGCGCCGAAAATCCGCTTTCGCAGCAACAATGGCGTGGTCGAAGAGATCACCTGTGACTTCATCGCCGGCTGCGACGGGACCCAGGGCATCTGCCGGCCGTCGATTCCGGCCGGCGTACTGAAGGTCTACGAGCGCCTGTACCCCTTCGGCTGGTTCGGCATCCTGTGCAAGGCACCTCCATCCTCCGACGAGTTGATCTACGCGATGCACGAGCGCGGCTTCGTGCTCGTGAGCACCCGGTCGCCGGACATCCAGCGCATGTACTTCCAGTGCTCGCCCACCGAGAAGATCGCCGCCTGGTCGGACGACCGCATCTGGGCCGAGTTTCGTGCCCGGCTCGAAACCAAGGACGGCTGGGCACCCAAGGAAGGGCCGATCTTCAGCAAGACCGTCATCGGCATGCGCAGTATGGTGGTCGAGCCGATGCGCTACGGACGCCTCTTCCTGGCCGGCGACGCGGCCCATGTGGTGCCGCCTACCGGCGCCAAGGGGCTCAACCTCGCCGCCAGCGACGCGCTAATTCTGGCGCGCGCCCTCACCGCGTTCTACAAGTCCAACCGCGGCGATTTGCTCGACGATTACTCGGCCACCGCGCTGCGGCGCATCTGGAAAGCCACGCGCTTCTCGTGGTGGTTCACGTCAATGATGCACGGCTTCCCGGGCGCCGATGAGTTCCAGCATCGCCTGCAAGTGGCCGAACTGGACTACGTGACGGGCTCGAAGGCGGGGTCCACGGCACTGGCCGAAAACTACGTCGGGCTGCCAATCGAGTAGGCCGGGCATCGGATCCATCACGTTGCAGCATTCTGCACGCGCAGATCCTGCAATGCTTACCGGGTCCGCCCCAGCCCCACAAGAACGTTGCCGGATAGCCACGCGTGACCCAATCGGCGATGGGCTCTTTCTTGAGACGCTCTGTCAGAAACTACCTGGCTGTACGCGCGGCCTAGTCGGCCACGCGATTGCGAACTCAATGCGACCGTTACCGCACTTGCCAAGCGCAGGTCCTCGTCACGGGGCCGAGCGAACGCAACGTGTGTCTAATGACCCACGGATTAGCAATCCGTTGGTCGAACTTGCCTAGTTTCAACGCCGCTTTCGAAAATGCTTCTCCGCCTCACAGGAGGAGCTCATGGCCACGACACGCACACCAGGTATTACTGTCCTCGCGGACGGCGAACGATTGATCGATTAGAGATATCTCGGAGTTCGCATCGGCCTGCGCGTCGGCGCGGTAACACAGGAGCAAGCCGAGGAACGACTCCAGATCGAAATCGCTCGAGTGCAGTGCGAACTCGCGCGAAAGGCGCATGCGCGCCCGACCTTTACCGATTGCGCCGCGCGCTATCTCGCGCAGTCTCGCGGTAAGCGGAGCGTTGACGTGATCAAGTGGCACGTCACCCTGCTCCAGTCATACATCGGCGATCTCGAGCCGCAGCAAATTCATGATCAGACGCTGGAACCCTTTGTGAAGGCGCGGCTCGCCGATGGCGCGAGCGCGACCACGATCAATCGCAGCCTGGAATCGCGCGGCGCGTTCATACCGCGATGCTGACGGTCGCCCGTGGCTCGATGCGACGCCGCCGCTCATTACGATGCTGCCCGAGACCCCACGCTCACCCTACCCGATCACTTGGAGGGAGCAAGACACGTTGTTCCCCAAGTTACCCGCCTATCTCGGCCGCATGGCGCTGTTTGCTGTCAACACCGGGCTACGCGACAGCAACGTGTGCGGCTTGCAGTGGACGTGGGAGGTCGCCGTACCGGAGGTAGGACGAAGCGTATTCGTGATTCCTCCGGAAGCCTTCAAGACCAAACGTCCTCACGTCGTAGTTCTGAATGACGTCGCCTGGTCGATCGTAGAAGCACAGCGGTCGCTTCATCCGATCTTGGTGTTCCCGTTTCGCGGCAGACGTGTCAACACGATGAACAACAACGGTTGGCAGCGCGCACAGCGGGAAGTGGGATTACCGTTGGTTCGCGTTCACGACCTGCGCCACTCGTTCGCGTGTCGCTTGAGAGCCGCCGGCGTTTCGGCCGAAGATCGCGAAGCACTCCTTGGCCATGCCAATCATTCAATGGCCGGTCATTATGCGAGCGCCGACGTTGGCCGCCTGCTGAAACAGGCGAATCTGCTTCTCGATCGGCGAGGTACGCGGACCGTGTTACGCGTCGCCGACAGCGAACGCGGACGTGCAGAAACAAATCCCACACGGTCCCACAACAATAAAGGAGGACTTGGTTTCGGAGGCGAAGTGCTTGAATTCCGTCAAGTCCGCACGGACCGGTGGATAAGTGGTTCCACAGCGGTCCCACAGCAAGAATGAGGACTTGGTTTTCGCCGCCAAGTCATTGAAAAGTGGCGCGCCCGGCAGGATTCGAACCCACGACCCCCTGGTTCGTAGGAATTAATTAACCAGGCAATTGTTTTTCAACATATTTCCGGTACGTCCGCTGCTCTGTGTTTGTTCATCCGTGCCCAATAGCGTTCAACAAAGTCGCGCAAAAGTCGCGCACGGATTATTTGCCTTGCTGATCTTACCTCGCCACGCCGATGGGTTTGCCACCGCGTAGTGGAGCGCGCCTGTCGGTTTGAAATTGCGAGGCAAAAACCCCAGGACACTTGTTGCGCGTCGTTCGGTCTATGTGTACGTAAGTTGCGTATCTACGCAAATTGCGTATAATGCCATCCGTGAAGGCTGTGTTCGTCGAGTTGCCTGCCTTTGACCGCCATCGAGCGGAGTATCTCAGCGACGACGCATTTAGGATGCTCCAGGCTACCTTGATGAAGAGCCCGGATGCTGGCGACCAGATCGAGGGCGCTGGTGGTCTGCGCAAACTTCGCTTTGCTGACGCGCGACGCGGCAAGGGCAAACGCGGCGGCCTGCGGGTGATCTACTACTGGTGGGAAGCCGGGTTGCAGTTTTGGCTCTACACCCTCTACGACAAGGATGAACGCGACGATTTGTCGCCGCAACAGCGCAAGACGTTGCAGGCGATGCTTAAGGCAGAGCTGGAAGCAAGGAGAAAGGCATGAGAAAAATCGTGAAGCATCAGGACAAGCGGATGGCCAAGCGCAATGTGTTCGCCGAACTGACGGAAGGCATGGCGGCGCTGGCCGAAAGCCGTGAAGGAAAGCGGACGCTTCGAACCCATGCGGTGGAATTCAAACCAGCGCCGAGGGTTACCCCGAAGGAACTGATCCGCGTACGCCAAAGCCTGAATATGTCGCGAGCTCTATTTGCCGTTTACCTCCGGACCAATGTCCGCACTCTGGAAAACTGGGAACAAGGACGCGCCAAACCGAATGCGCAGGCGGCGCTCCTGATCAACTTGGTGAAGCTCTTTCCGGATACGGTCCAACGGCTCGCGTCCGTTTAGTGCAAGAGGCCGTCGCGACGTGCTCGCGCGAGCCTGATAGGCAGTCACGTTGTCTTCCCCCCGTGATGACACAGAACGATCGCATAGCTTTCCTCGAGGCCGAGTGCGCGAAGCTTCGATCCGAGAATGACAAGCTGCGTGCCATCGTCGAGCGACGAGAGGTTCGCGACGCTACCCTAGCGCCGGCCGATGGCGCAGTATCGACCACCGCCGATGCTTCGGTCCGTTACGACTCGCCTACCGCCGAGAAAGTCACTCTCTTCCGGTCGTTGTTTCGGGGACGCGAGGATATCTATCCGATCCGGTGGGAATCGAAGTCCGGACGCACTGGCTACAGCCCTGCCTGCAACAATGAATGGGTAGCAGGTATCTGCGAGAAGCCTCGCGTCAAATGCACCGACTGTCCCAATCAGGCATTCCAGCCCGTCTCCGACGATGCCGTCTACGAGCACCTATCGGGTCGTCGGATTCTGGGTGTCTACCCTCTACTGCCCGATGACACGACGCGGTTCATAGCCGCCGACTTCGATGGGTCGACGTGGCGCGACGACGCCATCGCGTACGCCGCAAGCTGCCGCGACCTTTCGATCCCTGCCTACGTCGAGGTTTCGCGTTCCGGCGACGGCGCTCACGTCTGGACCTTTTTCGATTCCCCGATTGCGGCAAGCCAGGCACGGCAACTTGCCAGTGCTGCGATCACGCGCGCCTGCGCGCGGCACCGCACGCTTGCATTTACCTCGTACGACCGACTTTTCCCGAGCCAAGACACCGTGCCCAAAGGCGGCTTCGGCAACCTGATTGCCCTGCCGCTCCAGCGCAAGGCTCGGGATCGCGGGGCGAGCGTCTTTGTCGATGATGGGTGGCGTCCGTTCCCGGATCAGTGGGCGTTCCTCGCCAGTGTCGAGCGCATGCCGCTCCTTGCCGTTAATGCCGTTCTGACGCGCGCGGCGCGCGAAGACGGAGTACTTGGCGTCCGATCAGTCAGCTTTGACGAGGACGCGATCGACGATCCGTGGACATTGCCTCCGTCCAGGCGTCAATCCGAATCGCGAATTGCCGGCCCCATGCCGCACAAGGTCAAAGTCGTATCGGCAAATATGCTGTTCATCGCCAAGGAGGGTCTGCCGGACGCGCTGATCAACCGACTTCTAAGGCTCGCGGCATTCCAGAATCCTGAGTTCTACGAAGCGCAATCGCTGCGGCTTTCGACCTTTGGCAAACCCAGGATCATCGGTTGCGCCGAGGACTTTCCCAACCATCTCGCACTGCCGCGTGGCTGCGCCGATGAGTTGCGCGACCTCCTGCGGGATTGCGGCATCGAGCTGGACGTGGAAGACAAGTGTCACGATGGAAACCCGATCGACGCCTCCTTCCACGGCGTCCTGCGTCCTGAGCAAGGTCAGGCCGTCGACGCGGTCTTGGCCCATAGAATTGGGGTCCTCTGCGCGCCGACGGCATTCGGCAAAACCGTGATCGCCGCTGCACTCATTGCGGCGCGCAAGACCAACACGTTGATCATCGTTCACAGGACTCAATTACTCGATCAATGGCGCAATCGCCTGTCGGCATTCCTGGAGATCGACGATCGATCGATCGGCGTCATCGGTGCGGGCAAGCGGTCACCCACCGGCACGATCGACATCGGCGTCATGCAGAGCCTCGTGCGGAAAGGCGCCGTCCGAGACGTCGTCGCGAACTACGGGCAGGTGATCGTCGATGAATGCCACCATGTTTCCGCGTTCTCGTTCGAGCGCGTCATGAAGGAAGTGAAGGCCCGATTTGTCCTCGGCCTCACAGCGACACCGGTCCGTCGAGACGGGCACCACCCGATCATCTTCATGCAATGCGGGCCGATTCGCTTCCGGGGTTCGACCACGCATGCGATGACCCAACGACGTCATGTCGTGATTCCGCGTCGCACCGGCTTCTCCGCCGAGATTGCTGCGAATGGCATCCAATGGCTGTTCCGCTCACTCGGACAATCGAACGATCGCAATGCGCTGATCGTGCGAGACATCCGTTCAGCGCTCGACGAAGGACGCAATCCACTTGTCCTTACCGAACGTAAGGACCACCTGGATCAGCTTGCCGATATTCTCCAAGGGACCGCAGCCGCGGAAGTCATCGTCCTGTCGGGCGGGATGGGACGGCGCCGGCAGGCCGCAGCATTCGGCCGCCTCGAGGAGCCGTCCGCGAAGCACCGCCGCATTGTGCTCGCCACCGGCCGCTTCATCGGGGAGGGATTCGATGACCCTTGGCTGGATACCCTCTTTCTCGCGATGCCGATTTCGTGGCGCGGTACGCTCCAGCAGTATGCCGGCAGGTTGCACCGCGAGCACGCCGACAAACACGAAGTCCGGATCTACGATTACGTGGATGCCGACGTCCCGGCCTTGCAGCGGATGTTCAGCAAGCGACTGCGTGGATACCGGGCGATGGGCTACATGATTGCCGCAGATGCCGAAGACACGACGACCTCGGATCTGCCAATGCCCTATGGCTCGAAGAGTTTGGCATCATCGTTGGCAGGCGTCGCTGATCCTTAGACGAGCCCCCGAGAGAATTGCTTCCACGCCTTGAGCCAGCGGGCTTCAATCGGCGTGATGCCCGGAAATTCGACAGAATCGAGCGCGACGCGTGCGCGCCGCTTTCCTTTCGTGCAGACCGCCACCACGGCCAGCTCGTTTTCGAGGTCAAATCCCTCAAGGGCTACCTGCTCCCTCATGAGGTTGACACGATCGAACCGCTCAAAGATCGTTTCAATACAGGCGAGCCAGGCGGAGGCCTGCTCGTATTCCCCATAGGCATCGGTCAGGGCCACCTCGATGCAAGCCTTGACTGACTTGCATTGCTGCATTTCTTCGAGAAGGTCTTCCATACATTCGCAACCGCAGTCTAAAGGTAACTCGATGGCGTCCTGGCACCTGCGGATTAGGAATCCGTTGGTCGAACTTGCCTAGTTTCAACGCCGCTTTCGAAAATGCTTCTCCGCCTCACAGGAGGAGCTCATGGCCACGACACGCACACCAGGCATTACTGTCCTCGCGGACGGCCGACGATTCATCGATAAGAGATATCTGGGGGTTCGGATCGGCCTGCGTGTCGGCGCGGTAACACAGGAGCAAGCTGAGGAACGACTGCAGATCGAAGTCGCCCGAGCGCAATGCGACCTCGCGCGAAAGGCGCATGCGCGCCCGACCTTTACCGATTGCGCCGCGCGCTATCTCGCGCAGCGGAGCGTTGACGTCATCAAGTGGCACGTCACCCTGCTCCAGTCATACATCGGCGATCTCGAGCCGCAGCAAATTCATGATCAGACGCTGGAGCCCTTCGTGAAGGCGCGGCTTGCCGATGGCGCGAGTGCGACCACGATCAATCGCAGTCTGGAAGTCGTGCGCACGATCTTGAATCGCGCGGCCCGTTCATACCGCGATGATCACGGTCGCCCCTGGCTCGAAGCGATGCCGCCACTCATCACGATGCTGCCCGAGACCCCGCGCGCGCCCTACCCGATCACGTGGAAGGAACAGGACGCCCTGTTCCGCAAATTACCTGCGCGCCTCGGCCGCATGGCGCTGTTTGCGGTCAATACCGGGCTACGCGACAGCAATGTTTGCGGTTTGCAGTGGACGTGGGAGGTTCCCGTGCCCGAGCTGGGACGGAGCGTGTTCGTAATTCCTCCGGAAGCCTTTAAGACGAAACGTCCGCACGTCGTAGTTCTGAATGATGTCGCTTGGTCGATTGTAGAAGCACAGCGATCGCTGCATCCAATCTGGGTCTTCCCGTTTCGCGGCAGGCGTATCAACACCATGAACAACAATGGAAGGCAGCGCGCCCGACGCGACGCCGGATTACCGTTGGTTCGCGTGCATGACCTGCGGCATTCGTTCGCGTGTCGGTTGCGAGCGGCGGGTGTTTCCGCCGAAGATCGCGAGGCACTCCTTGGCCATGTCAATCATTCAATGGCCGGTCATTATGCGAGTGCCGACGTTGGGCGCCTACTGAAACAGGCGAATCTGCTTCTCGATCGGCGAGGTACGCGGACCGTGTTACGCGTCGCCGACAGCGAACGCGGACGTGCAGAAACAAATCCCACACGG
>VBCG01000162.1:3504-11642 GCA_005881895.1 Betaproteobacteria bacterium | reverse complement strand
TCGGTGCCGCCAGGCCCAGCCCACGCAGGAATCGAAACTCCTGTCAACGCGACGACTGCGGCTACAACAAACGCGCGAGATGTCCAGCCTACGGTTCTTGATTTGGATCCCATTTGATCCCCCTGGAGGCCCGCGATTTGAGAACGACCTTGCGAAATGCGTGATGTCGGCGCACGCCATTTGAGGGTATCAGAATCTAAACCCGGGTGGCACGTTGTGATTCCAATGTCCCTCTTCGACGAGCTCCTTGATCTTCCATCCATCGGGCAAGCGCACAAGCCGGTGCCATTCCACTCCGCTCATTACCCCGCCGGTAACCGTGTCGTCGATTACCGCGTCGGGGGTGAATACTTTGCGATACGCGTCCCAATCTCGATCGTCGATAGCGTAGCAGTAGCGACCAGGACTTCTTCAATTTCGAGTCGATCGGAAATCTCCTGCAGAGGTAGTGCCATGTCGGAACTCCCAGGTCGTGGTCCATACGTCTTTGTTGCCGACGTGTGGCGAGAGTTCGATTAAACGACGCCAGGGCAGGAGGTGGCCGCCTAACGCTGCCATTGGCGAGAAAAATCGACGGCGTTGATCGACGTCGTGCCGTCTTCCGCGGCACAATGCGTGATGCCCACAGCGCTACGTGGCGTTTTCCCGGTCCTCGCGACCCCGTTTAACGCCGACCTTTCACCCGACGAGCGAGGACTTCGCGCAATCGCGCGTTACGCGATCGAGGCCGGCGCGGACGGTATCGTTTACCCCGGCGTCGCCAGCGAATATGACACGCTCACGATGGATGAGCGTTTGCATCTTGTCGATGTCGTTGCCGCCGTTGCGCATGACCGTGTGCCGCTGGTCGTGGGTGCTTCGGCGTCGGATGTTGGCGCGACCGAAGCCCTCATGCGGCACGCGGCCGAGCTTGGTGCCGATGCGGTGATGGTGATGGCGCCCAAGACGTCGGCAACGAGCGTCGATGCGATCGCGTTTTTCCGCCGCGTTGCGAGCGCCGGCAACGTGCCGATCATGTTGCAGAATGCACCACCGCCGGCAGGTAGCGGTCTACCGGTCGATGTCGTACTCGACGCCGTGCGCGCGTTGCCCGAGATCGCGTACGTGAAAGAGGAATCGCTGCCATCAGGCGCGCGGATCAGCCGACTGATCGCCAACGCTCCGCCGACGTTGCGCGGTGTGCTGGGTGGCGCGGGCGGCCGCTACATCACGGACGAGATCGCTCGAGGTGCCGTTGGAACAATGCCGGCGGTTGAGCTCGTCGAATTGCATGCGGCGCTGTTTCTTGCGCATCGCGCCGGCGATCGCGCGGCAGTGCGGCGGTGGTTTAACCGAATGCTGCCGCTTCTCAACATGCAGGTCGCATTTCGCTGGTCGCTGACGAAGGAAGTTCTGCGCCGGCGTGGGATCATCGAACACGCCGGCAAGCGGGCGGCCGGGCCCGAGCTGGATTCGGGGGATCATGCCGAATTGACGGAGCTCCTCGCCGAACTTTCCGACGTGCTCGATCCACCGGTTGTGCGTGGCGCGCCGTGATTGATGCCGGTCCATGACTGCCACGGTTACCCAAGTCGAAGCGTTTATCGTCTCGTTGCCGCGCGATGTGCCGTATCTCGGACCGCTCGCTGCGGACGAAACGGTCAACACCAAAGGATATTTCGTTCGCAAAGGCAATCGCACCGTTTATCCAACGACCGACATGTCGGTGCTCGTCAAAGCCACCGCGAGCGACGGCACGATTGGGTGGGGAGAGACGTACGGCATCGCTGCGCCGCAGGCCGTGGTCGCACTGATCGACGAGCTGCTCGCGCCGTTCATCATTGACCGCGATCCGTACGAAGCGGCAACCATCTGGCAGGACCTCTACGACATGCAGCGCGTTCGTGGTGCGTCGGGCGGCTACTATGGCGACGCGCTCGCCGGAATCGATATCGCGCTTTGCGACCTTGCCTGCCGCATCGCGGATGTATCGATGTCCCAATGGCTTGGCGGCGGACGCGTCGATCGTATCCCAGCGTACGTGTCAGGTCTACCGAAGGCGACGCTCGATGAACGTCTCGACCTTGCGCGTCACTTTATCGACAACGGCTACACGGCCATCAAGTATGCCGGGCCGAGTGCCTCGGACGGCATCGTGACGGAGATGCGTGCGCTCCGGGCTGCGCTTGGTGCCGAAGTCGACCTCATGGCCGATCTGCATTGGAGGTTCAACGCAAAGGCGGCGCTCGCGCTTGTCCGGGAGCTGGCGCCGTATCGCCCGCGCTTCATCGAGGCGCCTTGCGCGCCGGAGGACATCGGCGGGCTCGCGGAGGTCACTGCCGCATCGCCGGTCCCGATCGCTGTGGGCGAGGAATGGCGCAACCTCTACGAAGCAAAACTGCGCTTCGACAATGCGCGCATCGGAGTCGTCCAGCCCGAAATCGCCCATACGGGTGTTTCACAGTTCATGGCGATCGCTCGCGCTGCCCGGGCGCACCGCGCTGCGATCGTTCCCCATGCGACCATCGGCGTTGGAATCTTTCTCGCGGCGGGCCTGCATGCGTCAGCCGCAATGGGCGCATCGATGTACGAATACCAACATTCGGTGTTCGATCGCAACCTTCACTTTGTGAACACGACGATGTGTTGCGAGGCGGGTTACTATCACGTCCCAGCGGGACCCGGACACGGCGTCGTGCCGCGCGTCGAGCTGATGCAATTCATACGGCGTTGACTCGCAAAACGTAGCGATGTTGGAGGAAAGATGATCGGGAAACGCTGGTTGACGATATTGATGTGGCTTGTGGTCGTATCGACGGTCGGCGCGCAGACGAAGACGATCGAGCTGGACTTCCCGACATGGCAAGCGGAAGAGCCGGGCGCAGGCGAGTATTGGACCGAGCTGATCAAGGCTTTCGAGGCGAAGAATCCCGGCGTAAAGGTCAAGAAGACGCAAGTGCCTTTTCGCGAATACGCCGACAAGATGACCGTGCGCTTCGCAGCGAACAATCCGCCGGACATCGTCCATCTTCCGTCACGCAACTTCCTCGCGTTCGCGAGCCAGGGATGGTTGGCGCCGCTCGACGAGTACCTCGCGCAAACCGACATCAAGTCGACATACACGCGGATGAACGACGAGATGCTCTACAACGGCAAATACCACGGCGTGCTGGTGATGGCCTACGGGATGATGTTCTACTACAACGAGAAGATGTTGCAGGACGCAAAGGTTCCCGTGCCAAAAACGAGCGATGAGCTCTTGAAAGCGATTACGGCAACAACCGACGTCAACGCCGGACGCTTCGGATGGGGAGCGCCGACAACGGAGCATCCGAACCTTGTCGTGGAGATCGGGAGCTGGGTAACGGGGGATGGTGCGAATCTGTTCAAGGGTAACCAGTACAACTTCACCGATCCGGCCGTGATCAAAGCGGTCGACAAGTTTCGCGCTGCGGTGAAGAACGCACCGAAGGGCGTGCAGAGTGAGCAGGCGCGTCAGCTCTTTGTCGATGGCAAAGTGGCGATGCTGCGCGACGGCCCATGGGTGGCGGCCGCATTGAAAAAGGCGCCCGACGCGACGCGTCCCTATCTCAAGATGGGCATGATGCCCTTTGCGACGATTCCCGGCGGCACCAGCAACAGCCTTCACATGCCCGCGAAGCTCGATGCCGAAAAGCGCAAGTATGTGTGGGAGTTCATCAGGCTGACGACGACGCCGGAATGGCAGGCGAAATACACGCTGCTGTCCAATTCGCCGGCACCGCGCAGGAACGCGCTGCCGCCCGCCGAGCTCGCGCAGCGACCCGATCTGGCCTTGATCAACAAATCTGCGACCGAGGCCGTCAATCTCTTTCCGGAAAACGTCGTCGTGCGCGAGAACTACAACGAGTACGCGAAGATTTTCAGTGAAGCGGGGATCAGGCTCATCACCACGGAGCGTCTGACGATCGATGTGATGCGCGACCTACAGGCCGAATTGAGCAAACGGATACCGCTCCAATGACATTGCGCAGGTGAGGCGTGCCGCGTCGCGCTTCGACGCTCGCGCGTCGCGAACGCCGGTTCGCGTACGCGCTGCTGATGCCGGCGGTCGTTACCGTTTTCGCGCTGATCGCTTGGCCGATGTACTTGATCGTGTCGATCAGCTTTCGCGAAGGCAAGAGTCTTAACTTCGCGGCGCTTGGCCAACGGCCTTTCGGACTCGGTAACTATGCATCGGTGTTGACCGACAGCGCGACCTGGCACAGCGCGTGGGTCTCCTTCGCTTATACGTTCGGCACGATCGTGCCGGCGTTCGGTATCGGACTCGGAACGGCGCTCCTGCTCAACCGTGTATTCCCCTGGCGCCGTTGGCTGCGGAGCTTGATGCTCCTGCCATGGGCGGTACCCGGTGTCATGGTCAGCATCGTGTTCCTGTGGCTCTTCGATGCATCGTTCGGCGTCGTCAACTACGCGCTGCGTTCGCTCGGGCTAATCGCCGTCGATGTCGCGTGGTACACGAATGAGTCGACGGCGCTGATTGCGGTGATCGTCCCGACGATCTGGAAGGCGTATCCGTTCTTCACGTTGACGCTGCTCGCTGCGTTGCAATCGATTCCTGCCGACCTCTACGAAGCCGCCGGCGTGGATGGCGCCTCGGCCCGGCAACGCTTTGCGAACATCACGTGGCCCGGCATTCGCGGTCCCGCGGTGCTGGCGCTCATCCTCAATGGGCTGTGGGCGTTCCGCGAATTCGACATCATCTTCGCGGCGACCGGCGGCGGTCCGGCGAAAGCGACCGAGACACTCGGCATTCGCGCCTACAACGAAGCGTTCGGCTATTTTTACATGGGCCGCGCGGCAGTGATCGGCGTGCTGATGCTTGCGATCGCATTCGTTTTCGTGTTGGTCGCACGGCGGGAACTGCGCAAGGAGTTCTTCTAAAGATGAAGGCGCGTTCCACCGTTGGCTGGACTGCGCTCGTCGCGCTACTGACGGCGATCCTGCTTTTTCCGCTTTACTGGATGGTCGTGACGGCGCTGGTACCGACGGCGCAGGTGCTCTCACGCGAGCCCGCGCTTATTCCCGCGTTGTCCGACGTCAGCGTGCGCGCCTTCGTGGTCGCGTTCACGCGAAAGCCGCTCGCGACGTGGCTCGGCAACAGTCTGCTCGTGACGCTCGGCGCGACGATGCTTTCGCTCGTCATTGCTGCGCTGGCCGGTTATAGCCTGTCGCGCTTTCGCACACGGGCGCAGGAGTGGACCGGCCTCACGCTGCTGTTCACCAAGATGCTTCCCGGCAGCTTGATCGTCATTCCGTTCTTCATCATGGCGTCGACGTTCCATTTGATCGACAGCCTGTTCGTTCTGATGCTGGCCAATGCAGCGGTCGGCGTCCCGTTTGCGACGTGGCTGCTGAAGGGTTTCTTCGACGGCATCCCGCGCGAGCTCGAACAGGCCGCGATGATCGACGGCTGCGGGCACTTGACCGCGTTCGCCTACATCATCGTGCCGCTTGCGCGACCTGGGCTTGCCGCGTGCGCAATCTACTTGGCGATCCTGACGTGGTCGGATTTCGTCTTTGCGCGCACGTTGATCAACGATCAGGCGCGCTGGACCGTCACGACCGGACTCGTGTCATTCATCGGCGAGCACGCGATTGATTGGCCGGCGCTGATGGCCGCCGGCGTGCTGACGATGGTGCCGATGGCCGTGTTGTTCGTGCTGCTCGAGCCGTTCCTCGTCTCGGGCTTGACCGCAGGATCGCAACGCTAATCGTCGCGCGTCAGAACGCCCGCCAGCTGTCCCGACGTGCCGACGAGATAGAGCGTGTAGGTATGCGCCGCCGTCACCGCCACCGACGGCAGCGTCAACACGACCGTCGTCGACCCGGCAAGATCAAAGTTGATCGCGTAGGTGTCTTCCGTCAGCTCGATATACGACGAGGCGGCGTTGCTGCCGAGCGCCGACACTCGCTTGGCGAAGTTGACGAGCACGTCGACGGCGCCGAGGTTCGGCGCGACATTGACAAAACGCACTCGCGCGCTTCCCGTCGTGCCGGGAAGATTGTTGTCCGACAACACGACCGCGGTGTTCGCACCGGGCGTTCCGGTCAGGACGATCGACGTATCGGTCGATGGCGGGAACGGCGGCTGTGCGCTCGCGATGACGGCGCCGGGCGCAGTAACGGTTTCAACGGTGACCGTGTGCGTGCCCGCCGACAGCGTCTCGTAACTCGATGCCCCTTGGTAAGGAATGTTCGCGAGCGCGACGGCGCCATCGACCAATGCGTTTATCGCGGCCGTCCCCGGCGCGGCATGGACGAGCTTGAACTGCGCGATCTTGCTGTTGATGAGGTTTCCACTGCCGGCGGTGTCGATCGTGAACAGCGTCGCGTTCACGAGCGTACTGCTGCCCTTGGTGTAGACGACCAAGTCGTAGGAAATCCGGTCGGCGAACGTCACCGTGCCGGCGTCATAGATCACCTGCTTGCTGTTGTGAAGCGTAAGCCGCAGTTGCAGCGATCCAGGCGCGAGTTGGATGAACGCCGACGAGCCGTTGTACGTGACGCTGCTGATGTTGGGCGACGCCGTGTCGAGCGATGCGCCGGGCGCCGTTACATAGACGTCGAGTCCCGCGCTGCCGAACGCGGCGTTGATCACGCGGATCTGAAACAGGCCACTCGCGGGGTCGGTGATCGCGTCGGAGAACAATTGCGCTGTCGGCGCGGATGCCGTGCCGTAGACGAGATAGGTGTACTTCGTGTCACCGCTTACGTTGATCGTCGTGTCAATGATCGTCGACGTCCCACCGGAGATGCCGACCTTGAATTCCTGACCACCCGAGTCGGTACCCAGGTACGGCGTCTGTCCTTCGAACGCAAGTCCCGACACGATTGAGTTCGATCCGACGCTGACATTGATCGGCCCCGCGTCGACCAGCGCGTTCATGAAACGGACTTGCGCAGAGCTCGACCCGCCGCCACCCTTGCCGCATCCGGCAACGGTCAAGGCGAGCATGCATGAAGCGACGATGAAGAAGACGCGACGTAGCGACATCGGAACTCCGGATAGGGTTGGGGCGGCGTTGGTCATTTTCTCAAGTTCATGCGATCGCTGCGCACCCGTTGTGTCTCGAATTGTAACGAGGTCAATCGTCACGCGTCAGAACGCCGGCGAGCTGCCCGGACGTGCCAACCAGGTACAGCGTGTACGTGCGTGCGGCGGTCAGCGCGACGACCGGCAACGTCAGCAGCGACGTCGTCGTTCCCGCGACGACAAAGTCGATCGTATACGTGTCCTCGGCGAGCTCCACGTATGCCGATCCGGCATTCTGTTGCAACGATGTCACCTTCGCCGCGAAGTTGACCCGTACGTCGATAGGCCCGACGTTCGGTGCGACGTTGACGAACCGCACGCGCGCCGTTCCTGCCGTTCCCGGCAGATTGAAGTCCGATAGCACCACCGCGGTTTGCGCCCCGGGCAGGCCGGTGACGACGATCGACGTATCGGTCGCGGCGGCAAGCGTCGGCTGGGCGCTGGCGATCAGCGCGCCGGCCGCGGTGACGGTCTCGAACGTGACCATATGCGATCCGCTTGGAACCGTCAGGTAGCTGGAAGCGTTCTGGTACGGAATGCTGCTGAATGCTGGATTTCCGTCGACCTGCGCATTGATCGGCGCCGTACCAGGCGCAGCGTGCACGACCTTGAATTGCGCGATCGTGCTGTTGACGATGCTGCCGCTGCCAGCCGTGTCCTGCACCAGCAACGCGCCATTGACGAGCGTGCTGCTTCCTTTCGTGTAGATGACGAAGTAATACGCAGTCTTCTCATCAAAAGTCACCGTGCCGGTGTCGTAGATCACCTGCTTGCTGTTCGGCAGCGTCGCGCGCACTTCATAGGCGCCCGCGGTAAACGTCGCGAAATTCGAGTTCGACGTGTACGGGATGTTGCTCAGATTCGGCGACATGTTCTCGAGCGGCACGCCGGGAGCCGTTACATAGATGTCGAAGCCGCTGGTTCCAAATGCTGCATTGGGTACGATCAGCAGGAACTGGCCGCTGCTCGGTTTGGCGGCGGCATCCGGAACAAGCTGCGCGGTGGGCGCCGCCGACGTGCCGTAGATCATGTACGTGTACTTGGAGTCGTCGATCAGCAGCGTCGTCGTATCGACGATCGTGGA
>VBCG01000162.1:813-3489 GCA_005881895.1 Betaproteobacteria bacterium | reverse complement strand
TGATAGGTCGTGAGCCCTTCGAAGGGCAGGCCGTTGGAGACCGTTTGATCGCCAACCGTGACAGTGACTTGGCCGCCGTCGACAAGCGCATTGAAAACGCGCACGTGTACGGGCAAGCTGATGATGAACCCGCCGCTCTTGACGTTGCACCCGGCGAGAATGACGGGCAATGCGATGAGCGCGAGCGCGGTAAGCTTTACGGCAATCGATCGCGCCAAGCGCAGAGGACTCATCATTTTTTGGACGTTGTCGCGAAACCTTGACGCCGCAATAATTTGTTACGCTTGATCGTCGGTTGATCGTGCCCGCGAGGGGACGGCAAACATAGCACGATCGAGGGTCGGGTGCGCTCTTTCCATTTACGCGGCTCCCCGAAGCGCTTAGCGCGACGCAGTTGCGCCGCGCGCGAGAACCTCCGACGTCGCCATCGGATAAAATGCTGGCCTGCAAGCGCCGCTATCTGATGATCGCCGTCACGGTCGAACCCCGGCACGTCACGCTCGAGCAGCTCCGCCTGTTATGGAGCGCACGCGCGTCGGTCGACGTCGCGCCCGGTGCACGGCCGCGAGTGGATGCGGCGGCCGAAGCGGTCGGCCGCGTTCTGACGCAGGACCGCGTGGTCTACGGCGTCAATACCGGATTCGGATCGCTTGCGAGGACCCGCATCGATGCGTCGCGGCTCGCAGACTTGCAGCGTGCGCTTGTTCTGTCGCATGCGGCGGGGACCGGACCGCTGCTGGATGACGCTGTTGCTCGGATCATCATCGTGCTCAAGATCGCAGCGCTTGCGCGCGGCTATTCCGGCGTTCGGTACGCCGTCATCGACGCGCTCGAGAAGCTGCTCGCCGCCGACGTGATGCCGTGTATTCCGGCACAAGGGTCGGTGGGCGCGTCCGGCGATCTCGCGCCGCTCGCGCATTTGGCGGCGCTGTTGATCGGCGAAGGATCCGCACGCGTCGATGGGCGTGTGATGAAAGCGTCCGCGGCGCTCGCCGCGGCTGGAATGACCCCAATCGATCTTGCACCGAAGGAAGGCTTGGCGTTGCTGAACGGCACGCAGGTATCCACGGCGATCGCGCTCGCCGCACTTTTCGCAGCGGAGCGCGCGATGGCTGGGGCATTCGTGGCTGGGGCGCTCTCGGTTGACGCGTGCCTCGGTAGCGACACCCCGTTCGACGCTCGCATACAGGAAGTGCGCGGTCATCAGGGACAAGCCGACACCGCGCGCATTTATCGCGAGCTACTCGCCGGCAGCGCGATTCGCGCGTCACACGTCGACTGCCCACGCGTGCAGGACCCGTACAGTCTGCGCTGTCAGCCGCAAGTGATGGGCGCGTGTCTCGACCAAATGCGCTACGCGGCGTCGGTGTTGCTCATCGAGTCGAATGCGGTGTCGGACAATCCGCTCATCTTTGTCGACGACGATGAAGACGTCGCGGTACTTTCCGGCGGCAACTTTCACGCCGAGCCGGTCGCCTTCGCTGCCGACAATCTTGCGCTCGCGATCGCGGAGATCGGCGCGCTTTCCGAACGCCGGATCGCGTTGTTGATGGACGGAAATCTCTCGGGCTTGCCGCCGTTTCTCGTCGAGGAGGGCGGCGTCAACTCGGGTTTCATGATTGCGCACGTGACCGCCGCGGCGCTCGCCTCGGAAAACAAGGCGCTCGCGCATCCGCATTCGGTCGATTCACTGCCGACGTCGGCGAATCAGGAAGATCATGTCAGCATGGCCACGAATGCTGCACGGCGCCTTGCGCCGATGGTGGCCAACACGACCGGCATCGCGGCGATCGAGCTCCTCGCGGCCACGCAAGGCGTCGACCTGCGGCGTCCGTTGCAAACGTCGCCGCGACTGCTGGACGCGGTTGCGCTTGTGCGCGAAGTCGTTCCATTCTGGGACCGCGACCGGATGTTCGCGCCGGATCTCGCAGCGGTGCGCGCCCGTGTCGAGCGAGGGGATTTTGTGGGCTACGTGGGGAATCTGTTTACGTAAGTTGCCGTTTGTTCCTCTTTAATGAACAATTCCAGCAATCCACGCTCGAGTCCCGCCGCCCACGTTCGACCCCAAGAGGGCAGCTTATTCAGTTATCACGATCTTCAACACCATCTGCGGGAGGTAGCTGCGCGCGCTGAGCAAAGTGCCTCCACGTTTGATGCTGGGAGGTGGGCTCACCTCTCCGGGCTTTGGCACGACCTCGGCAAATACCGCCCTGCATTCCAACAATATCTGCGACGCGCGAGCGGTGCCGATCCCGATGCTCATATCGAGGGCAAGCACGGGCGCATCACGCATTCGAACACGGGGGCCCTTTGGGCGGAGCAATATCTTCGTGATCGCTGCGGAGAGCACGGAACGATAGTTGCCCGTGTGCTTGCCTATCTGATTGCCGGACACCACGCGGGCTTAGATAACTGGAACGGTGGACTCAGTTCGCGGTTGCTCGGCTCCGACGCGCGCGACGAAATGGCGGAAGCGATTGCCGCCGGGCCGCCAGCGACGGTTCTTCAACCTGAAGCTGCACTGCCGGATCCCCGTTCCATCCCTGTTGACGGAAAGACGACTACGGCCGGCGGGTTCGCGTTGTGGGTACGGATGCTGTTTTCCTGCCTTGTGGACGCAGACTTCCTAGACACCGAGTCGTTCATGGATGAGGCTAGAGGCCAGCGACGATCCGG
>VBCG01000162.1:0-771 GCA_005881895.1 Betaproteobacteria bacterium | reverse complement strand
ATCTCGACTCCAAAGTGGCGGGTTTGCGAAACAGCAAAGAATGGAACACGAACGTCAATCGCTTACGTGCTGACGTTCTGCGTCAATGCGTGGAGAAAGCCGGCCTTCCTCCGGGCGTTTTCACGCTGACCGTGCCGACTGGCGGAGGCAAAACCCTGTCGAGCCTCGCATTCGCCTTGCGACATGCCACGACACACGGAAAGCGGCGAATCATATACGCGATTCCCTACACAAGCATCATTGAACAAACTGCTGACGTATTCCGCACCATTTTCGGTGACGAGTCAATCGTCGAGCACCATAGCAACGTCGAATCGTCCCCCGAAGACGAAACGTCTCGCTCACGCCTCGCGTGTGAAAACTGGGACGCGCCGCTCGTCGTTACGACTAATGTTCAGTTATTCGAAAGCCTTTTTGCGCGTCGCACGTCGCGTTGCCGGAAACTGCATAACCTCGCTCAAAGCGTCGTGATCCTCGATGAAGCGCAATTGCTTCCGGTCGGATTTCTTCAGTCAATCCTCGATGTGCTCAATCTCTTGGTCAAGGAGTACGGCGTAACGCTCGTGATCTCAACGGCAACCCAGCCGGCGCTCGCTTCGAAACTACACTTCGATCCACGCCAAAATCGCCGCGGTCTCGATGAAGCCACCGAAATCATCGACGACGTCCCGAGCTTATACGCCTGCCTCAAACGCGTGCACGTACATGTTCCTGCGGACCTTGATAGCAAACGCGATTGGCAATCAGTGGCCGATGATGTCGCGCGGCACA
>VBCG01000161.1 GCA_005881895.1 Betaproteobacteria bacterium | reverse complement strand
GGGCGCTCCGACAAATCGCGTCCCGTGAACGCCGATGTCTCCTGTGGCGCAGACGACGTTGCGGCCGCGTCGGAATACATCATGAAGCAGAACGGTAGCCGGAAACTGCTGCTGTACGGCGCCTCGTCCGGCGCGTTGCGCGCGGGTCTGTTTGCGCAGCGCCATCCGGATCGCGTGGAGCGACTCGCACTCGACGCGCTCGTGTGGACCGGCGAAGGAAGCCCGACGTTGGCCGAGCGCAAAAAACGCCTCGCCGAATATCGCGCAAGCAATCGGCGGCCGATCGATCGCGCGTTCGTGCACAGCATCTTCGCGCGCGACCATCCCGGCACCAGCGACCTGACAGTCGTCGACGCGTTCGCCGACGCTGTGCTTGTTCTCGACACATCGGTACCCACCGGCACCTACATCGACACGTCGGCCAATTTGCCGGTCGTCGATCCAACCAGGATCACCGTGCCGACGTTGGTGATGCGCGGACAGTGGGATGGGATTGCGTCGTTCCAGGACGTCGCGAACTTCTTCGCGAAGCTGCCGAACCCCGACAAGCAGTTCATCGTGATGCCCGGTATCGCGCATACGAGCACGCGCTCGAAAAACTGGGCGCTCGTTTATCACTTGCTGGATGCCTATTTCAGCCAGCCTGCGCCCGTCTGTGTGGGCTGAAGTCGCGCGCCCCGCTGGTGACGGTCGAGCCCGTGCCGTAGAGTAAGCATTTTACCGGCGCTGCCAAGCTCCGTCGTGCCCGATCCAAGCTCGCTCAGCACCTTCGTCTTCACCGACATCGAGAGCAGCACCCGGCTCTGGGAACAGGAACCCGAGCGGATGCGACAGGCGTTGGCACGTCACGACGCGGCCGTCCGCACGGCGGTGGAATCCAATCGCGGCGTCGTCGTGAAGACGACCGGCGATGGCGTGCATGCCGTTTTCGACGATCCGCTGGATGCGATCAGCGCGACGCTGCAGCTGCAACGCGCGATCGCCGATCCGCAAGCGACCAGCGGTATTGCGCTGCAGGTGCGCTGCGGCGTGCACGTAGGCGCCGTCGAGCGTCGCGACAACGATTTCTACGGCAGCGCGGTCAATCGTGGTGCGCGCATCATGAGCGCGGCGCACGGCGGTCAGGTCCTCGTTTCGGATGCCGTCGCAACGCTCGTCGCTGATCGACTTCCGGCTGATGTTTCGCTACGCGATCTAGGCAGTGTACGACTGCGCGATCTGGCGCGTCGCGAACGCGTCTATCAGGTCGTCGCTCCCGACCTGCGGCGCGATTTCCCGGCGCTGCGTTCGCTCGAATCTACGCCGAACAATCTATCGCATCAGTTGACGCCGTTCGTGGGGCGGGAGCGCGAGCTCGGAGAGATCAAGAACCTGCTCCATGAGACACGGCTTGTGACGCTGCACGGCGTCGGTGGGCTGGGCAAGACGCGTACGTCGCTGCAAGTCGCCGCCGACGTGATCGACGAGTATCCGGACGGCGTGTGGTTCGTCGAGCTTGCGCCGCTTACTGACGCACGGTTGGTTCCGCAGGCTGTTGCGTCGGTGCTGGGCGTCAAGGAAGAAGCGGGGCGCCCGGTGGCGGAGGCCTTGGTCAAGTTCGTCAAGGATCGACGACTGTTGCTCATACTCGACAACTGCGGGCATCTGACGCTCGCGTGCGCTGAGCTTGCGAGACAACTGCTGCAAGCGGGGCCGCACATGAAGATGCTCGCGTCGAGCCGCGAGAATCTACGCGTTGCCGGCGAAGCGCTGTACCCGCTGCCGCCGCTCGCGGCCCCCGAGCGGCAAGCAAGCTCGGCCGCGGCGTTGAGCCGCTACGAAGCCGTTCGGCTGTTCGTCGACCGAGCGACCGCGGCGCAGCCGCCTTTTCGCTTGACGGACGAGAATGCGACGGCGGTCGCGCAGATTTGTCGTAGACTCGACGGCATACCCTTGGCGCTTGAGCTCGCGGCGGCGCGCGTGCGCGCGATGTCCGTCGACAACATCGCCGCGCGGCTGAACGATCGCTTTCGGCTGCTGCGGGCGGGCGATCAGACGGCGCTCCCGCGGCAGCAAACGCTGCGGGCTCTGATCGATTGGAGCTATGACCTGCTCGAAAAGCCCGAACGGATCATGTTCCGGCGTCTCGGCGTGTTCGTCGGTGGATGGACGCTCGAAGCGGCCGAAGCGGTGTGTGCCGGCGGCGAGTTGAACGGCGCGGACATCGTCGATCTGTTGACGCGCCTGGTCGAAAAATCGCTGGTCGCGCTGGATCCTTTGACCGGTCGATATCGTTTGCTCGAGACCGTGCGTCAGTACGCGCAAGAAAGGCTCGCGAGCGCAAACGATGAACCGCTCGCGCGCAATCATCATCTTGCGTACTTCGTCGAGGTCGCCGAGAAGGCGCGGCCGGCGCTCCTCGGCCCGGAGCAAGGAATGTGGCTCGCCCGGCTCGACATCGAAGGCGAAAACCTGCTTGCGGCGCACGCGTGGTGCAACAAGGCGGATAACGGCGCCCAGCTTGGATTGCGACTTGTCAATGCGGTCAAGCAATATTGGGTCTATCGCGGCTATCTCGCGCTGGGATACGCGATCACCGTCGAGGCGCTTGGGCGCACTGGAGCGCAAACACGCGACGCGTTGCGAAGCCGCGCGCAGTTTTGTGCCGGGCAGCTTTGCTCGCTGATGGGCCGTCACGAGGAAGCGCAACAGCGTCTCGAGGAGAGCCTCGCGATCGCGCATGAGCAGGGCGACCGGTCGCGCATCGCGGCGACGCTGCAACCGCTCGTGTGGGCGGCGCTTGGTCGAGGGGACATGGCGACGGCGCGCGGCTACTCGCAGCAAGCGCTAGCGCTGGCGCGGGAGATCGGCAGCAAGCGCGACATTGCCGCCGCGATCAACGTGCAAGGGCAAATTCATCGACTCGAAGGACGGCTCGACGCTGCCGCGCCGCTGTACGAGACGGTGCTGTCGCTGGGACGCGAGCTCGGCGACCGCAACACGACGGCGGTCGGGCTGCTCAATCTCGCGATGGTTGCGATTGCACGCGGTTCAATAGAACAAACGTCCAAGATGTTGCTGGACGTCGTGGCCATCGCCGATGAGATCGGCTCGAAATCGGCCGGCCAAAGCGTCCTTGAGGTTGCTGCAGGTCTCGCGGCACTACGTCAGGATTGGGAGCATGCCGCACGTCTGTACGGCGCCGCGGACGCGAACATGTTCTACACGGGCATCGTTCGCGACGCCGCCGACGAGGCTTTCCTTGCGCCGCTTATCGCGAAGGCCCGCGAGGCGCTCGGAGAGGCAAGCTTCGCCGCAGCCAAATCCGGCGGTCGCGCGCTCTCTTACGAACAGGCGATGGACGAGGTCCGCACGTGGCTCGAAAGTACGGGTTGAGCCCGTTGGTCACCCGTCGTTCACGATGACGGGGTCGAGACTGCACGGATTGTCGGCGGCATCGAACACGATCACGTGATAGGGATACTCGTTGTTGTCGACGACGATATTCGCGTCGAGCCACTGCATCCACTTGCCTCTTCTGAGACTCGGATCCGGTTGATCGTTTTGGTCCAACAGGAATTTTCCTGAGAACTGTCCCGTCGGATCTCCGCGCGGATCTTTCAGCAACAAGCTTCGTCCCAGCCGGAACTCGTAACGCGCATGCTGGACCTCCCAGACGATCTGAACGTTTTTGTTCCCCTTGATGCGGATCTTGCCGATGTCGACCGATGGACGTCCTCCTGTTTCGCAAGCCGAGGCGTCCACCTTTATCTTGCACGTGTTCGCCTGACACGTCGCCTCGGAGAGCGCTTGGGGCGGCTGCGCGACCTGGGCCGCGCATGTCAGGAGCGCCGAGCCCAGCATAGCGCCCACGCCCCACGCCGTCCGACACAGGCGCGAAATCAATCGTTGACGACCCATGGATCGAGCGGATTCGTGTTGGTGGGTCCCGTTATCTTGACCGTGTACTTGCAATAGCCCGCTGCACTATGAAACGCTGCCCTGCCGGTTGCATCGCGCATCCGGCGAATATTGCAACGGAACTGATCAGCGCCAACGACAGTAGTTTCTTCGCCATTCTTGTCTCCCTCATCGGGGACCGGCGCCCGGCGAGCGCGGATTGCCTGTGACCCCTGGAACGTCACAGTCAGCCAATAGTAGAGAAAAACGCGGTCTAATCTAGGGTGGTTGCGGCACGAGTAATCGCCATCGGCGACCCGTGGCGCCCGCCGCTACGTGAACGAATTGTATGACTGCCTACGCCAACGTCCTCGACCTCATCGGCAATACGCCGCTGGTTCGCCTGCGCAACTTTGATACGGGCCGCTGCGAGCTCTACGCCAAGCTCGAATCCCAGAATCCCGGCGGCTCGATCAAGGACAGGATCGGGCTGCGGATGATCGAGGCGGCCGAGGGCGAGGGAAAGCTGGCGGCCGGCGGCACGATCATCGAAGCGACAGCGGGTAATACCGGGCTCGGACTCGCCCTCGCGGCGATCCACAAAGGCTACCGGCTACAGCTCGTGATTCCCGACAAGATGAGCCAGGAGAAGGTCTTCCATCTGCGCGCGATGGGCGTCGAAATCGTTTTGACGCGATCGGACGTCGGCAAGGGGCATCCCGAGTACTACCAGGACATGGCACAACGGATTGCGTCGGAAACGCCTGGCGCTTTCTATATCGATCAGTTTTCTAATCCGACGAATCCAAAGACGCATGAAACATGGACGGCGCCGGAGATCTGGGAGCAGATGGAGCATCGGATCGACGCGATCGTCTGCGGTGTCGGCACCGGTGGGACGTTGACCGGGATTGGACGGTTCATGCAACGCAGCGCACCGCACGTGCAGATGGTCCTTGCCGATCCGAAGGGCTCCGTGCTTGCCGATGTCGTGAATACCGGTACGCACGGCGAGGCCGGATCGTGGCTCGTCGAAGGCATCGGCGAGGATTTCGTGCCTCTGAATTGCGATGTGGGCCTTGTGGCGAAGGCGTACACGATCTCCGATGCCGAATCATTATTGACCGCGCGGGACCTCTTGGCGAAGGAAGGCATCTTCGCCGGCTCCTCGGCCGGTACGCTGCTGGCCGCGGCGCTCCGTTATTGTCGCGAGCAATCGGCGCCGCGCCGCGTTGTGACAATAGTTCCGGACGGTGGGGGCAAATATCTTTCCAAGATGTTCAACGACTATTGGCTGATGGAGCAGGGCATCGTCGAGCGCGAGCACAAGGGTGATCTATCCGACCTGATTGCACGCAGGCACCGTGAGCGCGCAACGGTGACGATCAGTCCTGACGACATGTTGATGACGGCGCTGGGGCGAATGAAGCTCTACGATTTTCAGCAGTTGCCGGTGCTGGACGGCGACAGGGTCGTCGGCATCATCGACGAATCCGATATCCTGATGGCTGTGGTCGGACGCGAGGACCGTTTTCGTGATCCGGTCCGAAGTGCGATGAGCGCGCGAATCGAAACCGTGCCGGCAAGCGCCGACGTCGATGCGCTGCTGCCGATCTTCAATAAAGGACACGTGGCGATCGTGATGGACGGAGACAAGTTTCTCGGCTTGATCACGCGCTACGATTTGCTCACGTATCTGCGGCGGCGCACGAAATGAGTGCTATTGATAAAGAGCACAAGTTCGCGACGCGTGCGATCCACGCCGGCCAGGAGCCTGATCCTTCCACCGGCGCCGTGATGACGCCGATTTATGCGACATCCACGTACGCCCAATCGAGCCCCGGCGTACACAAAGGCTACGAATATGCGCGCACGCAAAATCCGACGCGCATGGCCTTCGAGCGGTGCCTTGCCGATTTGGAGGGCGGCCGTCACGGCTGGGCGTTTGCATCCGGACTCGCGGCGTCGGCAACGCTGCTCGACTCGCTGCCGGCGGGAAGCCACATCGTGGCGCTGGACGACCTGTACGGCGGCACGTATCGATTATTCGAACGGGTGCGACGTACTTCCGCGAATCTGGCGTTCACGTTCACCGACATGCGCGAGCGCGCGCAACTGGAAGCGGCGATCCGGCCCGACACGCGCATGATTTGGGTCGAATCGCCGAGCAATCCGCTGCTGAAGCTCGTCGATCTCGAAATGGTTGCCGAAGTCGCGCGTGCGCGCGGCGTGCTCGCGGTCGCGGACAACACGTTTGCGACGCCTTGCGTGCAGCGCCCGCTGGAATTCGGCTTCGACGCCGTGCTGCATTCGGTCACCAAATATCTGAACGGCCATTCCGACATGGTCGGGGGCGCGATTGTGATCGGCGACAACGCAGCGCTCGCCGAACAGCTGGCATTTCTGCAAAACGCTGTCGGCGCCGTGCTGTCGCCGTTCGACAGCTTTCTCGCGCTCCGTGGACTCAAGACGTTGCATCTCCGCATGGCGCGGCATTGCGAAAACGCGTTGGCGATTGCCGGACGTCTCACGCATCACCGCAGGATCGCGGCCGTGCATTATCCCGGCTTACCGAATCATCCACAGCATGCGCTCGCGCGGCGGCAAATGAACGGGTTCGGCGGCATGGTGACGCTGGTGCTGCGGGGCAATCTCGATGACGCGCGTCGCTTTCTTGAACGCTTGCGCATATTTGTGTGCGCAGAAAGCTTGGGCGGCGTTGAAAGTCTCGCCGAACATCCGGCGATCATGACGCACGCGTCGTTGCCGTCCGAAATTCGCGCGACGCTTGGCATCGATGACAGCCTCGTCCGGCTGTCGGTCGGCATCGAAGACGTTGATGATTTGATCGCCGATATAGAGCAAGCGCTCGAGAATTAGCGCTGTAGACGACATCGTCGTCTATGCGTCGGCGGATTTGACAGCTCGGGCATTGCCCGTCCGTCAATCAGCGTGCAAGTGCCGGATTGTTCTGGTCTTTCCTTACACGGCAAGCATTTTGCATTGATTGCCGCAGCGGGCGGGGTGCAGCGCGGATTGTCAAGGAATGAGAGATACGACGTGAAATCAATACTCGACAGCTCTTTCCGTTACACCAGTAGCGTCGAAACCGATTTGCGGAAGACGTTTGCCCGGATTCGCCGCCAGCAACGCACGGATCAGCAGGCCCAGGCCCAGGTGAAAGCCGAAGCGGAATCGCATTCGAAGGTGCGTCTGCTCCGGCAAAAAGCCGTCTGACCAAAGTAGGGTCAGAGACGACTTTTGTGTCCGGTGCGCCGGGGTATGGAAGGCGATGAAAGTCGTTTCCGACCCCACTTGACTTTGTTTCTGCTGCGGGGGCTCAATTGAACCCCCCTTCCGTGGAAACGGTCATGTCGATTCGATCGATTCGCTCCATCGTCGCGGAGCAGACGCCAATCGGTGCGGCGAAAACGACGACGGTCGTTGAGGCCGCGCGCCTGATGAAGCAGCAGAACATCGGCGCGCTTCTCGTCCTCGACAGTTCACGACTCATCGGCATCTTCACGGAACGCGATGCGCTTTTTCGCGTGCTCGCCGCCGGCCGCGATCCGAACGCGACGCACCTCGGTGACGTAATGACCGCGCAGCCGCAGACCATCGGGCCGGACGAGCCCTTCGTGCATGCGCTGCGCATCATGTACGAAGGAAAGTTCCGCCATCTGCCGGTCGTCGAATTCGGCCGGCCGCTCGGGATGGTCTCGGTGCGTGACGCCCTCGACGATGATCTGTACGCGCTTCGCGTCGATCTGGAACAGCGGCAGGAAATGGAATGACCCTCCGTTGCCGGAAGGTACGCGAGTTGTCGTAAACTCGTCGCTATAGGCATTAAGGCGCCACTGAGGTTCGTTCGGCTCGGGCGCGAGGAGGAAACCCATGCAAGCTTCGACGACGCCGCGCCGTGCCGGTACGACGGCCGTGCACTCCCTTCATCGCTTCGTA
>VBCG01000008.1 GCA_005881895.1 Betaproteobacteria bacterium | reverse complement strand
GCAAATGACCGAAGACGAGCGCGCATTGATCGTGACGTGGTTTGCGCAAGGCGCCGCGACGCAGTAGCCGCGTGGAGGCACGTTCGCCAATGCAAGCGAAACGCATCGAAGCATTTCGAGCATCGCTGTTTCATTTTCTCGCCGATCCTCTCGAGACCGGCGAAAGCGCATACGAATATTTCGACGACGGGTTGCTTGTTCTTGTCGACGGTATCGTCGAGGTCGCCGGCGAGGCGGGACCACTGTTGCGACATTGCCGCCCGATGCCGCGGTATTTGCGACCGTTCATCCGCAATCGGTCGACGCGTTCTTCGAGGCGGCGCGCGCGGCGCGCGAATGCTCTGCGGCAAATGCATGATGGACCGTCATTGTCCCGACTACCTGCGCGACACGGCCGAATCCTCCTATGAAGATTTGCAGGCGTTGATCGCTCGCTGGCACGGCACCGATCGTCTGCTCTACGCGGTAACGCGCGCTTCGCGCCGACGTCGACCGAACGTCAGCTGGAGCTTGCCGGACAACTGCTCGATGAGCACGCCGGTCTCTATCTGCAAACGCACATCGCCGAAAATCGTAGCGAAGTCGCCTGGGTCAAGGAAGTCTTTCCCTGGAGCTGCAGCTATCTCGATGTGTACGATCGCTTCGGCCTCGTGCGCGAACGCGCTGTCTATGGACACTGCATCTATTTGGACGATATCGACCGTGCGCGGATGGTATCTGCCGGCGCCGCGATGTCGTTTTGCCCGACATCGAAACTGTTTCTGGGCAGTGGACTGTTCGACGTCGGCGCTGCGCGCGCTCACGGTGTGCGCGTTGGACTGGGCACCGATATTGGCGGCGGCACGAGCCTGTCGATGCTGCGTACGCAGGCGGAGGCGTACAAAATCGTGCAGCTTGCCGGCGGCCGGCTCGCGCCGCTTTCAACGCTCTACCATGCAACGCTCGGCGGCGCCCGGTCGCTCTACCTCGACGACCGGGTCGGCAATTTCGAACACGGCAGGGAAGGCGATTTTCTGGTGATCGATCTTGTCGCCACACCGTTGCTCGCGCGCCGAATCGAGCGCGCCGCCACGTTGCCGGAGCGCTTGTTCGCCTGGACGGTCCTGGGCGATGACCGCAGCGTTGCCGCAACCTATTTGATGGGGCGGCGTCAAAATGTTTGATTCACCATGTGCGATGGAACAACGCGCACGCCACCGCTGTTGACGAGACGGTGCTCGCCCGCTACTGGAGGAACAATGAAAAGTCTGTCCTTCGCACTGCTGCTCGCGGGATTGCTCGTTGCGAACGCGGTCAATGCCCAGACCACGACGCGTCTACGCGGGACAATCACCGAGATCGAAGGCAACGTGATGTCGGTCAAGTCGCGCGACGGGAAAGACGTCAAAGTGCAGGTGCCGGACAACGTCTCGGTGGCAGTCGCGAAGGCGATTCGCTTCGAGGACATCAAGCAGGGCGACTATGTTGGCGCAACGACGATCGCAGCGCCCGACGGAACGCTGACGGCAGTCGAGGTGCATTACCTGCCGCCTACGGTGCCGGAGGGGCACGGGCCGTGGGACCTGCAACCTGGCTCGATGATGACCAACGCGAACGTCAGCTCGATCGTTGCCGCAGCCGACAAGCGCGAACTCACGCTGCAATACAAAGACGGGAGCAAGAAGATGAACGTGCCGCAAAACATTCCGATCGTGCGCGCGGTTCCGGGGTCGCGCACGGATTTGCGTGCCGGTGAGTATGTCTTTGCGGCGGTGCAAGCCGCGCCCGATGGAACATTGACGGCGCCACGAATTCAAGTCAGCAAGGATGGCGTACGGCCCCCGCAATGACTTGGCGCCCTCACCGGCGGCTATCGCGGCACCCCGCGGGAGAGGGAACGGGTGAGGGAGATCAATCCATCCGCTTCAGCAACGCCAGCATCCTTTCAAACGTCTTGCCGTACGGCGGATACAACAGCCGCGCCGCGGCAGCGCGGGACTGCGCAAATATCGCCTTTTCGTGACTGAACGTGCGAAAGCTGCGCTCGCCGTGATACGCACCGAATCCCGATCCGCCGACGCCACCGAACGGCAGCCCTTCGTGCGCGAAATGCCATAGCGTGTCGTTGACGGTGACGCCGCCGGCGAGCGTATCGCGGAGCACGCGTTCGCGCCGCGCCGTATCGGCGCCGAAATAGTAGAACGCGAGCGGATGCGGTCTTGCATTGATACGCGCGATTGCGTCATCCAATGTTGTGTACGCTTCGACCGGCAACAGAGGGCCGAAAATTTCTTCGCGCATGATCGCCATGTCGCCGTTGACGCCGACTACGAGCGCCAGTGCGAGCTTGCGTGACTTTGCATCGCTTTGGCCCAGCGCAATGATCGTCGCTCCTTTCGCGCTGGCATCGTCGAGGAGACCCAAGAGCCGATGATGATGTCGCTCGTTGACGATCGACGTGTAATCCGGATTGTCGTCGAATGACGGGTAGAGTCGTGACGGCGGCGATGAATGCGTCGACGCGGTCCGCCGGCACGAGCGCGTAGTCGGGCGCAATACACGTTTGCCCGGCGTTCAACAGCTTGCCCGCAACGAGCCGCGGTGCGGCCAACGCGAAATCGGCATCGCGATCGAAGAGCGCCGGCGACTTGCCGCCAAGCTCGAGCGTCACTGGCGTGAGATTCTCGGCCGCCGCGCGAGCGACCGCGCGTCCGACCGCGGTCGAGCCCGTAAAGAACAGGTGATCGAACGGCAGCCGGGCGAAGGCCTGACCGATGTCTGCGTTGCCAAGCATCACGGAGAATTCTTCATTAGAAAATTCGCGGCCGATCAGCTCGTTTAGCAGGCCCGACGTTTCCGGTGTGACTTCCGACGGTTTGAGCAGAACGCGATTGCCCGCGGCGAGCGCGCCGACCGCCGGCGCGAGCCCAAGCTGCACCGGATAATTCCAGGGACTGATTACGCCGACGACGCCGAGCGGCTGCGGCAGAATGCGTGCCGATGCCGGCAAGAACTTGAGCGGCGTCGCGACGCGGCGCGCGCGCATCCAGCGTCGCAAATGGCGCAGCGCGTGCCGGATTTCCGCAGCAACAATGTACAACTCCGCGAGACGCGTTTCCTGCGCAGAACGATGGCCGAAATCGCAGTCGATTGCCGCGCACAGCGCGCTCTCGTGCACCGTGACGATATTCAAAAGCCGCGTTAGCCGATCGCGCCGCCTCGCGAGGGTCGGATAATGTTCCCGCGCGAAAGCGGCGCGCTGCAACTCAAAAACGCGGCGGAGCTCGTCGGTCGTTGGATCCACGTCGACAGGAGTTTATGCGGGTCGCGGCAACCGCGACGGCCGGAGTACGGATGCGGTGCCGGCGATGATCAGCGCCGCGCCGAAGAGCATCGGCAATGTCACCGTCTCGTCCAGAAATAACACGCCCCACATCATGCCCAACGCCGGCATCAAGAACGTGACGGTCATCGTGCGAACAGGCCCGACGTTTGCGATCAGCCTGAAGAAGAGCACGTACGCGACGCCGCTGCAAAGAAGCGAAAGCGCGAGCATGTTCCAGACGATGAGCGGCGTGATCGGTCCTGCAATGGGGGCGAACGGTACGGCAGGTAGCAGCGCAAATCCGGCAAACAGCTGACTCCAGCCCGCGATGGCAACCGGATTCAAGCGCGCACCACGCTTCTTGAGCCATACGCCCGCCAGCGCGTAACAGACCACGGCGCCGAGACTCGCGGCCACCGCCCATGCGAACGTTGCATCCGGTTTGATCGGACCCGCGCGGCTCACGAGCGCGACGCCTGCCGCGCCCGCCGCAAGGCCGGTGAGTTTTGCAAGTGTCAAGCGTTCGTCGAGCCAGACCGCGGCCGCCACCGCCGCAAACAACGGTAACAGCGCGTTGAGGATCACGAGGTACGACGCGGGCAAACGCACGGCCGCCAACGCGAATAACAGAAACGGCAGCGCCGAATTGAGGATTCCGACAAACAAATACGCACGCCAATGCCGCTTCACATCGGCGTCGAGTCGGATGAATGCGAACCACGCGGTGAGGGCGATCCCGGCGATCAGCGCACGCAACATCGGCACCCAGACGGGCCCCAGTGCCGGAACGAGCACGCGAATGAAGACGAACGACAAGCTCCAAATGATCGCCAGCGCGAGCAATCGCGCGATATCGGCCTGCGCCATTGCATTAACCTCGCTACGCGGCCCGCCGCGAAAGTTCGAACAACGGCCGCTCGAGCGCTAGAAGCTTCTGCTTTCGATCCAATCCGCCCGCGTACCCGGTGAGCGAACCATCCGAGCCGACGATCCGATGGCACGGAACGATGATCGACAACGGGTTACGTCCCGTCGCTGCGCCGGCGGCACGCGCGCTCCCCGGACGGCCGGCGCGCGACGCAAGCTCGGCATAGGTCAGCGTTTCGCCCCATGGAACTTGCGCGATCGCGTTCCACACGGCGCGTTGAAATGACGTTCCGTTTGGCGCGAGCGGCAGTTCAAAGCGCTTGCGCGAACCGGCAAAATATTGATCGAGCTGATTGTGCGCTGTGCGGAGGATCGCCGAACCGCTGTCTTCCTGCCACGCGGGATCGATCGCCGGCAGATACTTTTGGCCATCGAAATAGACGCCGCACAATGCGTCGCCGTTCGCAACCAGAAGGATATTGCCGAGGGGGCTCGGCGCCGAGCAATAACGGATGAGCTGATTCATGAGTTTCCTTTCCACAAATGCATCACAGCATAGGCGCGCCAGGGCCGCCACGCTTCGCTTCGGGCAAGCGCACGCGCCGGACGCGTTTCATTCATCGCTTTCAACACGATCCGATCGTTCGCGAGGAACGCATCCGGCCAGCGCAGTGCGCGCATCGCGATGTAATGCGCGGTCCACGTTCCAATGCCCGCGATCGATTGCAGTTTGGCGATTGCGGCCTCGACGTCGCCGCCCCCGCCGAGATCAATTTCACTCCGCGCAACAGCCGCGGCGAGCGCCACAAGCGTCCGCGCCCGCGACGACGGCATGCCGAGCCGAGCGATCTGCGCGGGCTCGCATGCGGCGACACGGGGAGCCGTGGGAAACAGCAACGACGCGCCGTCCGATCCTCGATCGATCGGCGTCGCCAGCTCCCGGACCAGCCTTCCAAGCAGCGTGCGCGCTGCGCGTACGGTAATTTGCTGGCCGATAACTGCGCGTGCGGCAAGCTCGAAGCCATCGAACGTACCGGGAACGCGCAAACCCGGATGTGCAGCGGCAAGATCCCCAAGACACGCGGCCACTTGCGTCGGATCGCATCCGAGATCGAAAGCATGCTTGACGCGCGACAGCACGTGCGGAACGACGGGCGCAAACGACGCCGATACGCTGACCGCAAGCGCGCTCTTTCGCGGCGAACGTCGAATCTCGATCGTTCCGGTATGCGTCGCGCCACGATGCTGGATCGAGAGCGTGCGCCGATACGCGTGGGCGGTTACGACCTCGACGCCTTCGATCTCGCGAGCACGCAAAAAATCGAGCAGCGCGTCGAATGCATAAGGCGGCCGGTACGAGAGCCCGAATTCCAGCATGTCCGGCAACGTGCCGGGCGCCGCGTCCTTGCGCAACCGCGAAGGTGCCATCCGGTAGCGTGCCTTGAAAAGCGCGTTGAACCGGCGGAGGCTTTGGAAACCGCTTGCCAGCGCGATTTCGGTGATCGGCAGTGCGGTATCGGTCAACAAATGTTTCGCCAGTAACAGCCGCTGCGTCTGCGCATACTCGACCGGCGCGACGCCGAATTGCGCCACGAATACGCGACGCAGATGACGGCTCGTGACGCCGATCCGCTCCGCGAGCCCTTCAAGCCCGTCGTCGTCGAGCGCGCCATTTTCGATCAGATCGACTGCCGCTTGACCGAGGCGCTCTGTCGCGTCGACACTCGCATTCCCCGGAGCAAGCTCAGGCCGGCAGCGCAGACAAGGCCGATAACCTTCGACTTCCGCAGCGGCAGCGCTCGGGAAGAAATGGCAATTCTCGCGGCGCGGCGTGCGCACCGTGCATACGGGGCGGCAGTAGATTCGCGTCGACGAGACGCCGACAAAGAAACGGCCATCGAAACGCGAGTCATGCGTCGCAAGCGCGCGGTAACAACTTTCGGCATCGAGCATCATGGTGCGCATTATGCGCCCGCGCGTTCGCCGATACTCGCCGTTTTCGGACCTCGGAAACAATGTCCGTGCGCGCCTCGAACTCGCAACCAATGTACGTTAAACCCAAGTTCCGCATAATGCCGGCTGTCGCGCACCTACCCTCACTCCGGAACCTTCTCGATGATCGGCACGACCTGGCGCCTCGCGCTTGCCCTAATCCCGCTGATGTTTGCAGCTACCGGTCACGCGCAGGACAAGCTTTCGTTCTCGACTGATTGGCTTGCCGAAGCCGAGCACGGCGGCTTCTATCAAGCGCTCGCCGAAGGCATCTACAAAAAGCATGGCCTCGATGTCGAGCTCAAGTCCGGCGGACCGCAGGTGAACGGCTTGCAACTTCTTGCCGCCGGGCAGCTCGACATCGTGATGGCCGATGCATTGCAGGTGATGTCAGCGGTTGAACAGCAGATCCCGGTCACAGCGATCGCTGCGACGTTCCAGAAGAATCCGGCAGTCATCATCGCGCATCCCGGCGTCACCAACCTCGGCGACCTCAAAGGCAAGCCCATTGCGATTGGCGCCGCGAGCAACACGACGTTCTGGCCGTGGCTCAAAGAGCGTTACGGTTTCACCGACGATCAGAAACGACCCTACGCGTTCAGCGTGCAGCCGTTCCTCGTGGACAAGACTCTGGCGCAGCAAGGATTCGTCACGTCCGAACCGTTCTCGATCGAAAAGGGTGGCGTCAAGCCCGTGGTCTTCTTGCTTGCCGACCTGGGTTATCCCCCGTATGCGGAAGCGTTGGTCGTCACGCGCGACACGCTCGGAAAACGCGGTGATGCGCTACGCAGATTTGTGTTTGCATCGGCCGAAGGGTGGAAAAGTTATCTAGCCAATCCCGCGCCGGGCAACGCGCTTATTAAAAAGGCGAATCCTCAGATGAGCGACGATCTGCTCGCCTACGGTCTCGCCAAGATGAAGAGTTATGCGATCGTCGAAGGCGGTGACGCAAAGACGCGCGGCCTTCTCACCATGACCGATGCGCGTTGGGCGAGCACGCTCGAATTCCTGCGGAGCGCCAATCTTGCGAAAGCCAATGTTGATTATCGCAAAGCGTGGACGCTCGACATCGTGAGCACCGTGAAGGTTTTGCCCTGAACGAGATAGCGCCGCCAGTCGTCGCCATTCGCGGCGTCGAGAAGCGGTTCGCAAACGGCACGCAGGCGCTGGCGCCGGTCGACCTCGACGTGCGTCACGGCGAATTCGTGACGTTGCTCGGTCCATCGGGATGCGGCAAGACGACGCTGCTGAATCTGATCGCCGGTCTCATCGCGCCGTCGCGTGGAGCGATCAAATGGTGGGGCAACCCGTTCAGCGCGACCGGATCTTTGGGGCGCAAGTTGGGATTTGTGTTTCAGGCCCCGACACTGATGCCGTGGGCACGCGTGGATGCGAACGTGCGCTTGCCGCTCGATCTCGCACATGCCGACCGAGCGCATGCGGATCGCGCCGTAGCGCGCGCGCTCGACCTTGTCGATCTCGAGGATTTTGCGCGCCACTTGCCGCGCGAGCTTTCCGGCGGAATGCAAATGCGCGTGTCGATTGCGCGCGCGCTCGTCACATCGCCCGACTTGCTGCTGATGGACGAGCCGTTCGGCGCGTTGGACGAATTCACACGCCAACGATTGGACGACGAGATATCCAAGCTGTGGGCCGCGCAGCGCCTCACTGTCGTATTCGTGACTCACAGCGTCGCTGAGGCCGTGTTCCTGTCGACGCGCGTGGCGGTCATGGGTGCGCGTCCCGGCCGCGTGCTCGACGCGATCGCGATCGATGAACCGTTTCCCCGCGGTGACACGTTTCGCGTCTCGACGACGTTCGCAAGCTACGCGCAGCGGCTCTCACGTCTCGTCGCCGAAGCGGGTGCCGAAAGCGCGGAGCGCACATGAACGAAACGACCGCCGTTCCCCGTCCTCTGCGTATCGTGGCGCCCGTGCTTCTTGCGCTTGCCGTCATCGCGTTATGGCAAATCTTGACTGACGTCTACGCGGTGCCGAGCTATCTCGTACCATCGCCCGCTCGGGTACTTGAAACGCTCGTGGCCGATCGCGAGCTGTTGCTGCGCTCGCTCACGGTGACGCTGGGGATCGCACTCGTCGCGCTCCTGCTGGCCACGGTTTTCGGCACGCTCACGGCGCTCGTTTTTGTGCAAAGCCGGTGGATCGAAATGAGCTTGTTCCCCTATGCCGTCATGCTGCAGGTCACGCCGATCGTCGCGATCGCGCCGCTCATCATCATCTGGGTCAAGAACACATGGATCGCGCTCATCCTCTGCGCCGTCGTCGTCGCGATCTTTCCGATCATCTCGAACACGACGTTGGGGCTGCGCAGCGCGGACCCGGGGCTCCTCAATCTCTTCCGTTTGTGTCGCGCGACGCGCTGGCAAGTCCTCACCCGGTTGCGCATCCCAAGCGCCCTGCCGTACTTTTTTGGCGGATTGCGCATCGCGAGCGGGCTCGCACTGATCGGCGCCGTGGTCGCCGAATTTGTCGCCGGGACCGGCGGCAGCGGTGCAGGTCTGGCGTATCAGATTCTCCTCGCGGGATTTCAGCTCAACATTCCGCGGCTTTTCGCAGCGCTTCTCCTCATTACGGCGACCGGCGTTGCGCTTTTTGGAGTTACGATCTGGGTTTCGCGGCTCGCGCTCGCGCGCTGGCATGAGAGCGAGCTTGGTGCGGCCGATTAAGGACCTTTTGCGTATCGGACGCTGCCTCACAGTCCGATAGGCGTAACCCCTACAGACGGGTCGACGTGCCACCTCTACGATCAACCGGTCTGCATTGAGCGCCCGTTATCCGTGCGACTGTCGCTGCGATTTCTTGTTCCTCTGCTGGTGGCGTTGGCCGCGTTCGCCTACGCCGCGGTTCCATTCGTTGACGGCATGATGCAACGATGGTTCGTTCGCGATCTGGACGAGCGTTCCGCGCTGATCGCGTACACGGTCGAAGAGCCACTCAGGCAACTGTTGGCGGACGCCACGCCGGCACGCATCACCGCGTTCTTCAACCGGCTGACCCAGGACCAGCAGCTCTATGCCGTTGCCTATTGTCCGCCGGGTGCGACGAAGCCGATCGCGTCGGAACGCTTTCCCGCAGATATCGATTGCCGTGCCGTCGATGCGAATCCACGCAGCGATAGGCCGGCGACGGCGAATCACGGCAGCCTGCATCTGACCGCTGCAGCGATTGGACCGGACATCGATACCGGCGGCGACTTGGTCGTCGTAAACGACACGAGCTTCATCGCGAGCCGCAGAGCAGAGACACGCCGTTATCTGTTCTATTTTTTCGTTGCGCTCGGCGCGATGGTCGCGCTCATTACAGTCGTGATCGCGCAGCTTTCCTGGCGCGGATGGGTCCAGGGCCTGCGCGCGTTGCTGCATGGTGAAGGCCTGTGGAAGCCGGCAAGCGTAATCGCAGCGCCCGAGCTTCGTCCGTTCGCCCGCGATGTACGCGAGCTCGTCCGCGAGCTGGAGCGTCAATACCGGCCGCACAACGGCGACGGTCGCATATGGACGCAGGAGACGTTGCGCTCGGCATTGCGCAGCGAGCTTCGCGGTAATGACGTCATTGCGGTGTCCAATCGTGAGCCGTACATTCACATCAAGACCGACCAAGGGATTCGCGTTCAGCGTCCTGCCAGCGGCCTCGTCACGGCGCTCGAACCGGTGATGCGCGCATGCTCCGGCGTCTGGATCGCGCATGGCAGCGGCTCGGCCGACCGCGATACGGTCGACCGCAACGACCGCGTTGGCGTGCCGCCCGAGCGCTCGAGCTACCAGATTCGCCGGATTTGGCTCACGCCCGAGGAGGAAGCCGGTTACTACAGCGGCTTCTCGAATGAAGGTCTATGGCCGCTCTGCCACATCGCGCACGTGCGGCCGACGTTTCGAAGCAGCGATTGGAACTATTACGGGAAGATCAACGCGAAGTTTGCCGCGGCCGTCGCGGCCGAATCGAAGACGCCCGATCCGATCGTGCTCGTCCAGGATTACCATTTCGCTCTGTTGCCACAGATGATCCGCGAACGCTTGCCGGCGGCGACAATTATTACGTTTTGGCACATTCCATGGCCCAATCCGGAAGCGTTCGCGATCTGCCCGTGGCGCGATGAATTGCTGCAAGGTCTGCTCGGCAGCAGCATCCTCGGCTTTCACACGCAGTTCCATTGCAACAACTTCCTCGACACGGTCGATCGTTTGCTGGAAGCGCGGGTCGACCGCGAGACGTTCACGGTAACGCGCGGCGGACAGACCACCGCGGTACGCCGCTACCCGATCTCGATCGAATGGCCGCCGGCGGCGCTGGCGCACGTGCCCACGGTCGAGCGCGCGCGCAAGCTGGTGCGCGAGCGTCTCGGCCTGCCCGACAACCACAAGCTCGGCATCGGCATTGACCGCCTTGATTACACCAAAGGCGTCCTCGAGCGTTTCCAGGCGATCGCACGGCTGCTGGAACGCGAACCGCGGTGGATCGGCCGCTTCTCGTTTATCCAGATCGCTGCGCCGACGCGCGGCACGATCGGCGAGTATCGCGACTACTTCGATCGGGTTGGGCAGCTTGCGCAGCAGATCAACGGTCAGTATCCCGATGCCCGTTATCCGCCGATCATCCTGATCGCCGAGCATCACGAGCCGGAGTTGGTCTACGAATACCATCGCGCCGCGGACTTCTGTTTCGTCAGCAGCTTGCACGACGGGATGAATCTGGTGGCGAAGGAATTCGTTGCCGCACGCGACGACGAGCAAGGCGTGCTGATCCTGTCGCGCTTCGCCGGCGCGTCGCGCGAGCTGCCCGAAGCGCTGATCGTCAACCCTTACGATGCCGACCAATGCGCCGCCGCGCTCAACGTCGCGCTGACGATGTCGCCGGACGAGCAACGCGATCGGATGCGGCTCATGCGAAGCATCGTCCGCGAGTTCAACGTCTATCGCTGGGCGGGCCGCATGCTGTTCGATGCCGCCGCGCTGAGGCAGCGTGACCGATTCCGCGTCGACCTGGCCGTCCCCGGCCGCGTCTGACGTTACGTGAGCGATGTTGGAAGATGCGCGGGACACGCGGGAGCGTCCGCGCAGAACACGCCACCGGCGTCCCCCTCCTCCGCCCCTCAACGAACGCTGCGCGCTGTTTCTCGACATCGATGGCACGCTGCTCGAATTTGCGCCGACGCCCGATGGCGTGGCCGTCGATCGAGAGCTCGCAGAGCTGCTGAATTCATTCCGCCGCGCCCTGGGCGGCGCGGTGGCGCTCATCACGGGGCGCACGCTCGCCAATGTCGACCGGCTGTTTGGTGGCGCTCGGCTGCTTGTCGCGGGATTGCATGGCAGCGAACGTCGTTCCGCGGACGGCTCGGTTCGTCGACACGAGCGCGCGGCCGCCGAGCTCGCGCAATTGCGCGAGGACATGGGGCGCTTCGCCGCGCGTCACAAGGGTCTGCTGTTCGAGGACAAAGGCGCCACTTTCGCCATCCACTATCGCCGCGCGCCGGCGCTTGCATCTTTCGTTCATCGCACGCTTCGCCGTCATGCGGCTCACGCGTCGATTGTCGGTTGGCATATACAACGCGGAAAAGGGATCCTGGAACTGCGCCCGGAGGGGCGCGACAAGGGTACGGCGATCGTCGACTACTTGCAGGAGCCGCCGTTCGAGGGACGGACGCCCGTTTTCGTCGGAGATGACCTCACCGACGAATTCGGATTTGACGCAGTGACAGCACTCGGCGGACAAGCGGTCAAAGTCGGTCCGGGACCGACAAGCGCCGCCTACCGGCTACCGGACGTTTCCGCCGTGCGCCAATGGTTGGCGGAATCGCTGGAACAGGTCGAAGGAAGGCAGGCACCGACTCAATAGGTATTCTTGCCGGCGACGGCCGTCAGCAATAATGGCGCATCGATCATCGTCGGTCCGATGCCGCCACCCAATGCCCGCGCAGCGCTACGACGTCTTTTGCAAGGTGGTCGACAACTACGGCGATGCCGGCGTGAGCTGGAGGCTCGCCCGGCAGCTCGTTCGCGAGCACGACCTCGCCGTCACGCTGTGGATCGATGCGCTCGCAAGCCTGGCCAAGATCGCTCCGCGCGTCGATGCCCTACGCGATGATCAGGTCCTCGCCGGCGTGCGTATTCGCATGTGGAAGGAGCCTTTCGCCGAAGTCGAACTGCCCGATGTTGTCGTCGAAGCATTCGGTTGCGAGCTACCTCAAGCCTATCTCGACGCGATGGCGGCGGCATCCCGCCCCCCTGTGTGGATCAATCTCGAGTACTTGTCCGCCGAACCATGGGTCGAGTCGGCGCATGGACTGCCCTCGCCGCAGCCGCGGCTGCCGTTGACGCGATATTTCTTTTTCCCCGGTTTCACGCCGCGCACGGGCGGCCTTCTGCGGGAGGCGGGGCTCATCGAAGCATATGAACATGCGCGATCGCAGCCCGCGGCGCGCGATGTCCTGTGGAAGGCGCTGGGCATTGCAGATCCGAGCGACGGTATCGCCGTTTCGCTGTTTTGCTATGCCAACCATGGATTGACGTCGCTCTTCGACGCGTGGGCGGAGAGTGATGAGCCGATTCTGTGCATCGTGCCGGAAGGCGTGGCGACAGCGGCGCTCGACGCTTGGACCGGCGGGAATGTCCCGCACGCGAAACAATCGCTGACCCGCGGTCGATTGACGCTGGCAACCATTCCGTTTCTCGCGCAAGACGAGTACGACCGACTCTTATGGCATTGCGACGTCAATGTCGTCCGCGGCGAAGATTCGTTCGTCCGCGCCCAATGGACGACGCGGCCGTTCGTCTGGCACATCTATCCGCAAGCCGACGACGCGCACCGCGTCAAGATCGAGGAGTTTCTTCGCCGCTATGAGGTAGGACTGGATGAAGAGGTTGCGCAAAGGGCCAGCCGGTTCTGGCTCGCGTTCAACGACGATCAATCCGATGCTGCCGCCCTCGCCTGGCCTGCCTTCCGGGCGGTCCTTCCACAAGTTTCCGCGCATGGGATCGAGTGGGTAAATCGGCTTAGGAAGCTTCCCGATCTTGCGTCCGAACTGGTCGATTTCTGCAATGATCGGCTATAATTTAAAGTTTCCTGAAATCGTATTAGAAACCTCAACTTAAGACAGACGTCAAACGGTCTGTGGCCAATTAGGAATCACCATGAAACTCGCTCAGGAAGTCCGCGCTGGCAACGTAATTATGGTTGGCCTGAACCCGATGGTCGTTCAGAAGGCCGAGTTCACCAAGTCCGGGCGCAACGCCTCGGTCGTCAAGATGAAGCTCAAGAACCTGCTTTCGGGCGGCGGGACGGAGACCGTCTACCGCGCCGACGAGAAGTTCGACGTGATCCAGCTCGAGAAGAAGGAAGTCACCTACTCATATTTCGCCGACCCGATGTACGTCTTCATGGACGAGGAGTTCAACCAGTACGATGTCGAAAAAGGCAACATCGAGGAAGCGCTGCCCTTTCTCGAAGAGGGCCTGGCCTGCGAGCTGACGTTCTACGAGGGACGCGCGATCTCCGTCGAGCTGCCGAACTCCGTTGTTCGCGCAGTGAAATACACCGAGCCAGCGGTCAAGGGCGATACATCAGGCAAGGTCATGAAGCCAGCCAAGGTCGGCAATGAGTTCGAGGTCCAGGTGCCGCTCTTTGTAAACACAGGCGACAAGATAGAGATTGACACCCGGACGGGGGAGTATCGGCGGCGGGTTTAGGCCGGCTGTCGTTGATACCCGTCGGGGACCGACGAATGGTCCCGCGTTTTCTAGTTTGTCGAGTGCGCGGTACGCGACGCCCGAATTTTTTCAGCGGGGCACAAGGAACCGCGCCCGCGCCTCGGTTACTGCTGCCCGGACCGTGCAGTCGCGCACATGGTCGTTGACGAGACCCATCGCCTGCATGAACGCGTAGATCGTTGTCGGACCGACGAACGTCCAGCCGCGCTTCTTGAGGTCTTTCGAAAGCGCTACCGATTCTGGTGACGTACTCATCGTCGCAAGCGACTCCCGTGTGAGCCGCTTCGGCCGCGCAGCGCCGTCCGGCTCATAGCGCCAGAAATACGCCGCAAGTGAGCCGAACTCCTTCACTACCTCGCGCGTGCGTTTTGCATTGTTGATCGTCGATTCAATCTTGCCGCGATGGCGAACGATGCCGGCGTTGCGGAGCAACCTCTCGACGTCGCGCGATCCAAAGCGCGCAACCCGCTCGAAATCGAATCCCGCAAACACCTCGCGGAACGCGTCGCGTTTTCCGAGAATCGTTCGCCAGCTCAAACCGGCTTGAAAACCTTCGAGACAAACCTTCTCGAACAACCGACGATCGTCCGAAACCGGGAATCCCCATTCGCGATCGTGGTAAGCGATATAGATCGGATCTTCGCCAGCCCAGTGGCAGCGGCGAACGGTTTTACTAACCGAAGCGTTCATCGCAAAGAGACGATCATTTAAGCGCGAAGTCGACGCGGGTCGGTGGACCCTTGTCCTCGATGCCCTCGCCGCCGAGCTTGGGCGAAACGATAAAAACACGCTCGCCTGCGATTCCACCCGAACCCGCGAGCCAATCCTTCACCGTCTGCGCTCGTCGGTTGGCGAGCGACCGCAAGGCTTCATCGTCGGCACCATAACTCGCGAGAAGCAGCGCCTCCATCTCGGCCGGCGGGATGTCCTTTGCCATGCCCAACACGTTGCGCGGCCTGTCGGGCAGATTCGCATCGCGATACACGGCCGCGAGGTATTTTGGATACTCGGATGCTTCGATGACCACGGAATCCAGCGCCGGCGCCGATTCGCCTTGCGAGGCAACGGCTTTCTGCTTCTGCGAACGCAGCGCGCGGTCGAGCGCCGCGCGCTTCAGGCCGTCGCGATCGAGCTCCGGGACGGCGCGTCCGGCGGCGTCGAGCTTGAGACCGGGGCGATCGGCCAGCGCCTTCGAAAGTGAACGAAGCTTGGTTTCGGCGGCAGTTGATATTTCCGCACGTCCCGGCGCGAATTCAACGTACGCAAGCTGCTCGCCGCCGCCGCCCGCCAATGCCCCCAACAACGCGAACGGCGCAGTGGCTGCCTTCGTCACCAGATTGACAACGACTTGCACGATGATGCCCCACATGGAAAACTTGGGATCGTCGAGCGTTCCTTCGATCGGAAGATCGAGATGGATGACGCCGTCGCGATCCTTGAGCAACGAGACCGCCAGCAATACCGGCAACTTGGTCGCGGTCGGGCTTTCGACGCGCTCGCCGAATGTGAGCTGATCGAGCACGAGCTTGTTGGAGGCGACGAGCTTGCGATTGTCGATCTGATAATGCACTTCGAGCGAGAGCTTGCCTTTCTGGATGCCGTAGCCCGCGTATTTCGCCGAGTACGGCGTGAGAGGCGGCAGATCGACATCCTTCGCTGTCGCCGTCAGGTCGAGCGTCAGATCACGCGCGAAAGGATTGACCGTGCCACGCACCTCGACCGGCGCGGTGTTTTCAACGCGCGCATCAAGTTCCACATTGCCAGCCTGTACTGCGGACAATCCCGAGACGCTTCCCGTTACTGCCATGAGATGCGCCGAATAATTAGGCCGAACGAAAAAATCGGAGAACTCGACTTCACCGTCAGCAAGGGCGACGCGGCCAATCGACACCGGCAACTCACGATCGGTTTTCGGCGGCGGCAATTCTTTCGTCGCCACGCCGGCCGTTTGCATCGCAGGACCGGAAGAGACGACTTCCGGTGCGGAAGACTGCGGCGCAAGCAACTGTTGCAGGTTGAGCGTCCCGTCGGGATTGACGATGAGACGCGCGTAAAAGCCATCCATTGCAACACTGCCGAGCGCCAGCTTGAACGGATCCGCGGTCGCATCGACTCCAGTGAACGCGAGCGACTTCCAGCGAACCAGCTCCTGCGACGTCGGCCGGTCGAGCGAGCTGAAATCGCTGATCGTGACGTCGCCCGCATAGCTCGCGCGCGCTGCGCCGGTACTGGACTCTCCGTACGTAAGACGCCCCTTTGCGCCGAACGCGCCGCGGGTCACGACGACGTTCGTGCGGGCCTCGAAATACGGTCGCAACGGCACGAGGTCGACGCCATTCGCGTCGATGCGCAAATCGCCGGCGAGCGGATTGGTTGCGAGCGCGCCGGCTAACCGAACTCGACCGCCGGCGCCCACGCGCGCGGCGACATCGATTCTGCCCTTTACGTTGCGCGCATTGCTGAGATCGTCGGCGGCGATTTTTGCGTTGGCAATCGTCAGCTTGACCGGCGTCTCGGGAACACGATCGTCGAATTGCGCCGAAAGGCTATCGAGCGCCAGCCTGTGAACCAACAGCTGCCAGCCGGCGTCGTTTGCGCCGCGGGTGCCGTTGCTCGTGCTTTCTACCTGCGCTCCGGCCTGACGTGATGTCCGCACGAGCCGCTGAAAATTGACGACACCGTCGTGGTCCCGAACGACTCGAATAGCCGCCTGTCGGGATTGGACCTGTTCGATTTTGACGCTGCGCTTGCCGAGATCGAACGCCACACCGCTCAGATCTATGCGTGGCACGCGCCACAGCGGATCGCGCTCGCCATGCACGGCCAGATCGAGGTCGGCCAACGTTACCGCGCTCCCTGTGACGACAATTTGTGGCGCGGCCCCGCTCGCCGCAACATCAAAATCGCCGTTGAAATCCAGCGTCCCTTGTCGCACGTCGAGATTGAGCGCTTCCGCGTAGTACGGATACAACTTGGCAAGGTGAAACTTCGTCAGGTCGAAATGACCGCGCGCCGCCTTGCCTGCGATCTCGATGTCGCTCCGTCCGGTGAAATGTGCGCCTTCGTCGGAATCGAAGGTGATCTCCACCGCGCCCGGTGCCCCGCTCGAGGCGAACCGCTGCCCTTGGATCGCGATGTTGGACAACGTCGCATTAAAGGCCGGCGATATCGAGGCGTCGGAAAGATGCAATGTACCGTTGGAAACGCGCGCATCACCGACGGCATACGTCCAGCTCGCATGCGAAGCATCGCTGGCGCGCGCGTCACTCGAAACGGGCGAGCCGGCAACCAGCCGTTCCGTCTCGAGCGAACCGTCGGCTAAACGGCGCAAATCGACATCGGGACCGTCGATCATCACCGAGTCCATCGCGAATGAATGCGCCAATGGATCGAGCTTGCGAATCTTGATCTCAGCCGTCTTGGTCGCGATCAGAGAAGAGCCATCCGAACGCGTGAGCGCCAGACCATCGACGCGTGCAGTGCCCGAAACCGCGACGGCACGCGGCGTTCCTTTCTCAGTTACAAACGCGAGCGAAAGTCGTGTCGTGAGCGCACCGTCCTTGAGCTTCAATCCTTCCGGCAGTTGAAGGTATTCGGCGTAGCGCGCAAGCGGAAGCGAGTCGAGATTGAGCGTGACCGTCGCTTCCTCCGTGTCGGCGAACGGCGTCGTGGCTTCGCCCGCGAGTCCAAATTTTGCGCCATCGACTGCGCCGTCGAAGCGCGGCGTGACTCGGATCTGCGCATCGTAGGGAAGGCTCGACAGAAACGGGATGCCGATAGCGAGATTCGTTACCGTGACGCTTCGACCGTGAGGCCGGTCGTCGAGAAGGAACGTTCCATCGTCGATCTCGATGTTGTTGAGCGAAAACCGCGGCGTCGGACCTTTGGGACCGGCAAGCATCCGATCGATCAAATCCTGCACGCTGTAGGTTCCATCGGAATTGCGCGAGAGCGCGACGCGTGGACGGACGAGCCGTAGCGCATCGAACACCGGCGCGCGGTGCCACACCGATGCCGACGACAGATCGATGTCCAGTGCAGCGAACGTAAGCAGCGGACGTTCGCGATCGGCCAACACGAAATCGGACAACGTCGCCTTCAGCGTAAACGGATTGAACGCGACACTGCGGACGGTCACTTGCCGTCCGAGCGCTTCGGTGGCGCGCGTTTCGATCTGCGACTTGGCGATGGGCGGGACGACGAAGAATCCGACAAGGGCAAAGACGAGCACCAGCGCGATCAGCGCAATGGCGGCGTTACGGAGTCCGCGCAGCAACGAGGGATGCGATGCGGGAACGAAATTCATGCGCCGACGGAATGTTGCAGGGGCCGAAGACGTTAAATTGCATTGTAGGCTTCAATGCTGCAGTCATATCACTAAAAGGACGAGACGGCTACCGCGCGCCCGTTCATGTGGGTCGGCGTTACTTGCTCGGCGCTCGCGTTGCAACCGCGAGCGCCTCGCTCTCAGCGTCGTCGGGGTGTCCTCCCATTGGTCGGACGCCTTCCTCGAACTCGCGGCTCGGCGATTCCTCGCTCTCGCACCAAACGAAACGGCCGCTTTCGCGGCCGTTTCGTTTGATGGTGGAGGTGGCGAGAATCGAACTCGCGTCCGGAAGCACTCCACAGTCGGGACTACATGCTTAGTCGCGCCATTTGGATCTCGTTCCCCCACCGCCGACGGACGGGCTGCGGGCAAACCAGCCGCCTTGCTTTAGCGCCACGGCCAAGCGGCCCGACCGCGCGCGATCGCTCAAAGGGTCCTCGCTGCGACTTGCGGTGTTACCCGCTCGTCACCCGGGCTGAGCGCCGCCCGGTGCGAGGTCCGGCGGGGTTAAGCCGCCAGAGCGTACGTTTCGTCGTTCGCAGTTAGATTTGCGATTGCTCGAGTTTAACGAGGACAAGCGCCTCGGCATGCCCCGCGCTGCTTTGCAACCCCCGTCGAAACCAGTTCACCCCCGGTAATCGATGGACCGGCTCACCCTATCGCGAGCCGGCAAATACGGATCTAGCGCAACGCAATCATACCAGCGGAGGTTCCGCGGCACTTACCGCAGATGGGTCTCGCGGACCTCTTTTCAACGCGGCTTGGCGACAAAAATGGGGGGCGTAGGCCGAACGCCGGCTTGCTCAGTTCGCTTTCAAGCCGAGCAGCAGCGAGTTCAGGTCCTCCGCGTGCTCTTCTTCGACCGCAAGGATATCGCGCATCATGCGGTGCGACGTCGGGTCCTTGCCGTCCAGATACGCGACGATCTCGCGGTAGCTTTCGATCGCAACGCGCTCGGCGACCAGGTCCTCGCGGATCATGTCGACCAGCGACGTTCCTTCGACGTACTCAGAGTGTGCGCGCGCGGCAAGATTCGCGGGATTCAAATCGGGCTCGCCACCGAGCTGCACAATTCGCTCCGCGATGCGGTCGGCATGACCTTGTTCCTCCGCCGCGTGCTGCTTGAATTCCTCCTTCACCGACTCGGAGCTCAAGCCTTGCGCCATGAAATAGTGGCGCTTGTAGCGCAGGACGCAAACGATCTCCGTCGCGAGCGCGTCGTTCAACATCTTGACAACGGTGTCGCGATCGGCGCCGTAGCCTGGCGTCACTGCGCCTTCTTCGATGTGCGAGCGCGCGCGCTGGCGCAGGGTGGCCACATCGGTAAGCGGCGGACTCGCCGCGGAAGAGGAACGGTTTCCTCTCGTCGTCGAATTGGCCATGGCAGCTTCCTTCCCTTATCAACGCCTGGCGACCACCAGGGCGACGATGGCACCCACTGCTGCCGCGACCAGCACGGATTTCAGCGGTTCGCGACGAACGTACTCCTCTGTCGCACCGCGCGCGTGTGTCGCGCGTTCGCCCGCCGCCTCTTTGAGCGCGCCGAACTTGACCCGCGCATCGGCGAGCTTGCGTGTGAGCTCCGCTCGTGCCACTGCGGCGCCTTCGTTCGACAGTGTCTGCACGTTCTTGAGCAGCGTTTCGAAATCCGCAATGAGCTGGCGAAAATCGCGCGTGAGCCGATCGACGTCCGGCGACATTGCGGGCGGGACCGGCGGCACTCCCGCGCGCGAAGGCAACGGTTCAGCACTGGCTTGCATCTGCTTGCTCCTTGCCTCGACTGGGACGCTATTTCCTGGCGAGCGACATCAGGAATGTGACAATCGAGACGATCAGAAAGATCATGAAGAGGATCTTGGCGATTCCAGCCGCCCCGGCAGCGATTCCACCGAAGCCAAACAGCGCGGCAATCAGCGCCACGATGAAAAACACGACGGCGTAGTAGAGCACGGCAACCTCCTTCGGTATCGGCGGCGGACCCGCGATCGAGACCCTGAGTCGCAGGCTTCGTGCCAGGAACAAATCATTGCGAAAGCGCTGGCGCATCAATCCATTATTCGACACGGCGAACGCCGAGTAGCGACGCGGCGAGCATCGCTGTCCTAGCAATGTTGCAAATCGTGCGGCTGCGTCGGTAACTTCCTACAGGCCGTTCGGGATCGTTCCGATGGTACGGCGCAGACCCTCTGGGTACGGTGACAATGCGACAGGGGTGTGCTTCTCGCGTTCCCCTTCGTCTATCTGCATTCGTCACGAAAGGAGAAGTAATGAACACCTCCGCATTGTCCGTTGCGATCGTTTCCGCATTGCTTATCGCGGCATGCAGCGACCGCCAGAGCACGTCGTCGCAAACGACGCCGCCAAGTGGGTCCAGCATGTCGCAGTCGACGCCGTCCGGCAGCCCTTCCAGCCCATCGGGCTCGTCGTCATCGATGGCATCGTCGGGTCCATCGTCTCCGTCATCCCCGTCATCGGCTGCACCGTCCAGTCCATCCAGCTCTGACAAATCCTCGTCGAGCCAGGATAAGGACAAGGCTGACAAGAGCAAGTCGTAAAGCCGCCGATGTACGGACGCAGTCGGGAATAGCGTTGTAAGGCAAGTTCGCCGTCGTGGCGGTGGTGTGGCCGGCGCGGCATCGGGTAGCCGCAGCCGCAACACCGCCGCGATGATTTCCTATTCCGATGATTTCCTATTCCGGTCGCGACGCCGGTTTGTACGAGTAGCGCTTGCCGGGCGGTTCTGCCTGCGCGCAGAAATCCACTTGCGTGGTCTGCAATCGTTCGCAGCTTGCCGCGAGCGACCAAAAAAAAGACGCCGCGGGTTCGCGACGTCTAGGGTCCCTCGCTTGAGACGAGGGTAGGGAGCTTGTTGCTGCGCCGGCTTGCGGATATCTGGTGTTATCCATTCTTACCTCGCGCAAGCCGCAAAAACTGGAACCGATTGTGCGCGACAATGGTCCACGGATGTATCGGCAGTTTGCTGAATTTTCGGTAGGACAGTCACCGACACTCGCATAAGCCAGGCTGCCTTGAGCGGGGTCGTTCGAATGCGTATAGTCGCCTTCACGTAACCATAATCCGACAATCATTTGCTTCGCTCCCCTCGCGGGATGACCCGTCCATTCCCTCTTAAGGTTTTGCTGCCTTTGGCGCTCGGCGTCATCGTGTCGATCGCCGTGCTTGTGTTTTCCGAGTTTGGCTATCGCCGCCTCGACGTCGCGAACCGGCAAAGCACCACGGCGCTCGAGATGGAGTCGCGCTTGAACGACGTCATGGCGCTCGTCGTCGATGCCGAAACCGCGCAGCGCGGCTATCTGCTGACGGGCGACCCGACGTATCTCGAGCCGTACAAGAACGCCGTGCAGAAGCTCGACCCGACGCTTGTTTTGTTGCGAGAATCGGTGTCGAGCGACGGCTCGGTGCAAGTGCGCGATCGACTGACGAAGCTCACGAGTTTGATCGGCAAGCGGTTCAACGAAATCGAATCGACGTTGCTGCTGAACGAGAAGAGCGGCCGCGAGGCGGCGTTTCAGTTGATCGATACGGGAATCGGCAAGCGCACGATGGACGAAATTCGCAGCGAAGCGGCCGCGATGTCCAATGATCTCCGCGCGAAGCTTTCGACCGGCACGACGCGATGGCAGCAGGACATCGAGTTCGCGCGCATCGGCATGGTGACAATGACCGCGTTCACCGTCGCATTGCTCCTGGTCGTATGGGTGCTCGCGCGTCGTGAAATTACCTTGCGCGAAGAGCAACGGCGGCGTTCGGTGCAGGAACAGGCCCGCCTCGAAAGCGTCGTGTCCGCGCGCACGGCGGAACTCTCCGAGCTTTCGAACCACTTGCAGATCGTGCGCGAGGAAGAGAAATCGCACCTTGCGCGCGACATCCACGACGAGCTTGGCGGCATCCTGGTCGGCGCCAAGATGGACGTGGCGTGGGCGATCGAGCGGCTGCACGGCAAGGATGGCGCCATCGCTGCGAAGCTCGAGCGCGCACTCAAGATGCTGGATGAAGGCGTCGAGCTCAAGCGCCGCGTCATCGAGGATCTGCGTCCGACGCTGCTCGACAATCTCGGCCTAGCCGCGGCGATCGATTGGCAGGTGCGCCAAACCTGCGAGCGCGCGGGCCTCAAGTGTTCGCTCAATCTCGCTGAGCTCGAGCAGGACTTCCCGCCCGAAGTATCCATTGCACTTTACCGGATCGTGCAGGAAGCGCTGACCAATGTCGTCAAATACGCAAAAGCGAAAAACGTCAACGTTGAATTGCTGCGTACCGACTCCGGTGTTTCCGTGATTTTCGAGGATGACGGGATCGGCCTGCCCGTCGGCGCCGAAACCAATGCGCTATCGCACGGTATTAGCGGAATGCGGCAACGGATTCGCGCGTTCAAGGGGGAATTCCGGATCCACGGCCGCCCGGGCGTCGGAACGACGATCGAGGTTCACGTTCCGCTATCGCTCCAGGCGATTCCCGCGAACGAGCAGGCAGCGGTAGAACCCGGCGAACGGCCGGCCGACGCGGACGGAAAAAAGGCCGGGACGACGCGCGCCCCGGCCTGACTTCGACCGCCTGCTGTTGTCAGCAGGCTTTGTCGCGGTCACCCCTTACCAGGTCAGGTCTTTCCATAGCGTGCCTTCGCGTCCTTGACGCATTGCGTCTTCGCGTCGCCGGACAGCGAATCACATTTCTCGACCGCCACCTTGTAATCGGCGGTGCGTTTGTCTTCGGCCGCATCCTTGCGGGTGTCGGCCGCCACATGCGTGGCCTTGGCGTCGGCCTTCGCCTTCGTTTCGGCGGCTTTCGCTTCCTTCACGCACACATCCTTCTGATTGCCCGAGAGATCGTCACACTTTTCCTTCGCGACCGCGTAGTCGGCCTCCGCCCGTGCGACCTTCGCGTCGTAACGCGTTTTCTCGGTGTCTTTGTAGGCGGCTTCGTTATCGGCCTTCGCTACTTTTTCCTTGCCTTTCGCCGTCTCGATGCACACGTCCTTCTGGTTTCCGGTCATCGACTTGCAGGCGTCGCGATCGGCCTTGTACTGGTCCTCGATCCGCTTGTTCTCTGCGTTGTAGGCATCTTTCGCGATGGGCGCGGCGCTCGCGGCGCCGGCTATCACGATGCCTGCACACGCGAACAGGCTGAGCAACAGTTTCGCCATGATGTCCCTCCGTCAGCGTAAACAATGTCCTTCTTGAATCTTCAAATCTTCTCGACGTCGCGCTGCCGATTCGCAAATTCACCGACTTGCCGCTCGGCCTCGTCCTTCGAAATCCCATACTGTTCCTGAATCTTGCCCACCAATTGATCGCGACGGCCCTTGATCATGGCGAGGTCGCCGTCGGTGAGCTTGCCCCACTGTTCCTTGACTTTGCCGGTGAACTGTTTCCAGTTCCCTTCGATCCGATCCCAATTCATGTCCATGCACCTCAATGCGTTGACGGTGCGTTGGAGTCGCAACCGGCGTGCCAGACGATATCGTTATATTCTTCAATGACTTGTGGCAACGCTCGCTCCACGCGATGGTAACGGCGCCGCGAGCGGGAGAGAAGATTGCACAACGCCGTAGGACGAGTCGGGCAGCGGCGAAGGGCGTCCATCAACTCCCATTCAGGGGCCCGCAAGCGCGCCGACGGCCTGCATCGAGGGCAAGCGTTCCGCGATGGCCCTGAAGATCGCGACAAGAGGGGCGCCGAGCAGCAGTCCCCAGCCGCCCCACAACCATCCGAAGAAGAGCAGCGTGACAAACACGGCTACCGGATTCATGTGACCGGCGCGACCCTGAAGCCACGATAAAAGGCCCATGCCGATTGCCGAGGAGATGGCGAACACCGCAACACTCACCGCCAATGCGCTCGCCGGCGTGCCGAATTGCATGAACGCTGCGATACCGATCGCCACGGTCGTGACCGCTGTTCCTGCATATGGCACGATGTGCAACACGCCCGCGACCGTCGCCCACAGCGCAGCGCGTTCCATGCCCAACAGTGAAAGCAAGAGCCAGATGCAAAGACCGAGGAGCGTATTCGTCACCAGCATGACGAGAAGATAGCGCTGCACCTGAGCGTCGATCTCATCCAACAGCTCCACCGTAATGCGGCGCGCCGCCAGCGTTGGTCCGGCCAATGCGACAAGCTTCCGCCTGAACGTGTCGCCGGCGGCAAGGAGGAACAGCGCAAGCAGCGCCGCTAATCCCAGATCGGCCGCGACGCTGATTAACTTCGATGATTGCGCCGCGCCCCACTCGCGAAACTCCGGCGGCGGCGGTCCGGCGGCAGCTTGCGGAGTTGCTGGGAGGGGTCCTCCGATCGCTTCGGCGACCGCACGGCTCAATTCGGCCCCGGCCTGACGAACGTGGTTAATCGGATTTCCTGGCCCTCGTGTCGATTCCTGCGCCGCCAATCGCAGTTTGCGCGCGGCATCGGGCAAATCGGCCAGCGCGGCAATGGCGTCATCGCGGATCAGCACAATCCCGCCGGCGATCGTCGCGGTCAATGCCGCCAGGACAACCACGGCACCGATGACGCGGTGAACATGCAGGCGCTCGAGCGCGCCGACCACCGGCTTTAACGCGTACGCAATCAGCATTCCAGCCGTGAGCGGGATCAGAAACGCCTGCGCCCACTTCGCGACCGCGATCACCGCCAGCGCAGCAAGAACGACAAGCGCAACCTCCGCGGGCCGCCATCGATCCCGCGTGGTTACCTCAGGAGCCTTCATTGCAACGACGGCACCACAGGCTCCGTGGTACCCGTGATGCCGTCCTTGCGAATGAGTCCGACGTTAGTATCTTTTGTGTTCCTGCGCTTCCGATTGAATCTTCTCGCCGCCCCGCTCAATGTCTTTTCCGGCGCCCTGGACCGTGTTACATCCACCCAGCATCGCGGTCGACGGCAGCACGAACGAAGCGGCAAGCAGCAGCGCTAGCAAGCGTTTCATGATGATTCCCTCTCGTTGTGGACAAACAATCCGGTTCGCGGCGCGCGCGTCCCATCAAAGGGCTTGCATGCGGCGTGCCACGAAAAAAGGCTATGGATTCAACGAGTCGACGCGGACAGCCCGCATCAGTCCTGCAACGCAGCGGCCGCTGTCAAGCAGCGTTTACACGCGCGTCAGTGCTGTGCGGACACCCGCTTTTCCGCAATGCCTTCAAGGACCTCGCGGACGCGGTGATATTCGCGCGACTTGTCGAAAAAAAAATCGGCCCCGAGCGCAATGCTCTTGGCGCGGTATTGCGGGAAGGCGTAGTTGGTGAGAACAATCACCTTCGCCTCGGGCGCGCGATGCGAGATGAGCGAACGCAGAACGCCGAGACCCGTACCGTGTTTCAGTTGGAGATCAAGTACCAGAACGTCCCACGTCGCGGCGCCCACCAGCGCGACCGCCGCCTCCTCGGTGTCCGCCTCGCCGACGATTTCGATTCGACCGGGATCGACCAGCGATTCGAACAACCGCTCCCGAATGAGCGGCGAATCCTCGATCAACAAAACACGGAGAGGGGTCAAATTGTCCACTTACGTCGCGCCCGTTTGGATCGCAGCGTTTCGCCGCTTGCCCTAGGCGGAAGGTACCAGCGTGAAACACGCATTGCTGTCAGCGCTAGTCCTACATTTGCGCCGTAGGAGGCCTTCGCCATTCAATCGCTTGTTCTTTTTATTCGATCAACCCGTTTTTGATTGCGTAGTAGGTCAGGTCAGCGTTCGACTTCATCGCCATCTTTTCCAGGATGCGCGTTCGATACGTGCTGACCGTTTTCACCGAGAGATTCAATTCATCGGCAATCTTCGACACCGCGGCGCCGGCCGCAAGCTTGCAAAAGATCTGGAACTCCCGCTGCGACAGCTCCGCGTGCAGTGGCCGATCGGCGTCGCCCGACACGCCGTCGGCCAGTATCTGCGCCAGCGATGGGCTCACGTACTTGCGCCCGTGAACGACGGTCCGGATCGCGCCGACCAGTTGCGTGGACGCGGCCTCTTTGTTGAGGTAACCCGCTGCGCCGGCCCGCAATAGATTGACTGCGTATTGATCTTCGGCGTAGGCGGACAACATCAAGACGGGTAGCTCGGGTTTTACATGCTTCAAGGTCTTTAGCGTGTCGATGCCGTTCTTGTCGGGCATCGATATGTCCAATAAAACGACGTCAAAATCACGTGCCCGAACAGCAGCGATCGCTTCGCTGCCACTCGAAGCTTCCGCGGTCACCTCCATGTCGGCTTGATCGGCGATGAACTGCTTGAGGCCCGCTCGCACGATGGCGTGGTCGTCGGCGATGAGGATCCGGATCATCGGAAGGGTGTCCGCGGAAGGAGCGGCCCTTCGATGCTATCCCGGCAGACTCGCGGCTTGCAGTGTGGCGACCCTCGATTCGCCCGCCTGATACGCGGCAAGGCGGTTGTACAAGGTCTTGAGGCTCACGCCCAAGATTTCGGCGGCGCGGCGCTTGTTGCCGCCGCAATGGTCGAGCGTCGCAAAGATCGCCTGACGCTCCATTTCGGCCAGCGGCGTTCCGATCGGCACGCGTAGGCATTCGCCCTCGACTGCGGGACAGGCGAGCCCGCTCAAATCCAGCTCGACTTCGCTGTCGGCCATGATGAACGCGCGATGGACGGCGTTCTTGAGCTCGCGGACATTGCCGGGCCATTGGTGCGTGCGAATCGTCACCAGCGCCGCGCGCGAGAACTGCTTGTCGGTACCGGCTTCGAGGTTCAGCTGCTGCAGAAAATGCTCGGCCAGCAGCTCGGCATCGCCCTCGCGCTCGCGCAGCGGCGGAAGATTGATCGGAAACACGGCGAGCCGATAGAGGAGATCTTCGCGCAGCTTGCCGTCCTTGACGGCATCATGGGGGTCGCGATTGGTCGCGGCGATGATACGGACGTTGGCGCGAATTTCGGAGTCGCCACCCACGCGCATGAAACGCTCCGTTTCCAGCACACGCAGCAACCGGACCTGCATCTCCGGGCTCATTTCGGTGATTTCGTCCAGCAGCAGCGTGCCGCCTTCGGCGCGCTCAAAGCAACCGCGATGATTGCGGCTTGCGCCGGTGAACGCGCCCTTGTCGTGGCCGAACAACTCCGCTTCGATCAGATTCGACGGAATGGCGCCGCAGTTGATCGCGACGAATGGGCCACGCGAGCGGCCACTCCGCTCATGGATCGTCCGCGCGACAAGCTCTTTGCCGCCGCCCGACTCGCCGGTCACGAACACCGTCGCTTCGGTCGGCGCAACCTTGTCGATCATCCGATAGACGTCCTGCATCGCCGGCGAGCTGCCGTACAGCCGGCCGAAGCGTCCGAGCGCGGGCGACGATGCCGCGCGCGTCGCAGCCAGAAATGGCAGTGTCACGATGTTGGAAACGTCGATCGGGGAATCGTGCAGATCCATAAGATGCTCCGCTTTTTATCGTGCCGATGAGTCATGCATCGTATGGAACAGCTTGCAAAACACGTATCGGTGCGCGGCGGATGCTAGTGTCCTGATTTGTCCTACACCTCGCGTTGGCGTTAGAGTGATGGGGTTTCTTCACGATTTTCTCCATTTTTTTCCTCGTGACGATGGTTGCTCTTAAGCTGATTCCGTTGATTCTCTCCGGTGGCGCGGGTACGCGCTTGTGGCCGCTTTCGCGCGAGGCCGCGCCAAAGCCGTTCATGCCGCTTCCCGACGGCGAGACGCTGCTCGGCAAGACAGCGCGTCGCGCCCTCGATCTCCCGCACGTGGCGCACCTTCTGACCGTCACGAACCGCGATCTCTATTTCCATACGAAAGACGTCTATGCGAGCGCCGGCCTCACACCAACGCAAGGGATCAGTTATCTGCTCGAGCCGTTCGGGCGCAACACCGCGCCGGCGGTCGCGCTCGGCGCGTTGTTCGCGGAAGCGCGGGGATGGCGTGACGCCGTGTTGCTCGTGCTGCCCGCCGACCATTTGATTCGCGACGCGCGCGCATTCGCCGCCGCAATCGCCCGCGCGGCGGCCTTGGCCTCCAAGGGCTTGCTCGTCACGTTTGGCATTGCGCCGACGCATCCGGACACGGGATTTGGCTATGTCGAATGCGGCGAGCTCCTGATGGCCTCCGACCGCGAAGAGCCACCGGCGTTTCGTGCGCGCCGATTCGTCGAAAAGCCGGCGTTGCTGACGGCACGCGAATATCTCGCAGCCGGCAACTACGTGTGGAATTCCGGCATGTTCGCGTTTACGCCGGCAGCGATCCTCGCGGCGCTGGCGCGTCACGCGCCGGGTGTTCTCGCCTCGACGCGTCCGATCGTCAACGCGCTCACGGACACGACATCAACGGGAATGCTCGAGATCGACGCCGCGCAATTCGCGGCGGTGCCCGACATTTCGATCGACTACGCGGTGATGGAGTCCGCGGCGGCAGCGGGCGAAGTGGCCGTCGTGCGCGGGACGTTCGATTGGAGCGACGTCGGATCGTGGCAAGCCGTCGCGGCACTGACCGAGACTGATGTTGACGGCAACCAACCCGTGGCACTTACGTTCATTCCGGCGATCGCATCGTTGCTACCGTCGGCGTCGAGAATCTCGTCATCGTCGACACGCCCGACGCGGTGCTCGTCGCGCATCGCGATCATCTGCAGCGCGTCAAAGAGGTGGTTGGAGAGCTGAAGGCGCGTGGTCACGAAGCGTACAAGCTGCATCGCACCGTCGCGCGTCCATGGGGCGCGTACACGACGCTCGAAGAGGGTCCGGGATTCAAGATCAAACGGATCGAGGTCCGGCCCTCGGGCTCGCTATCGTTGCAGCTCCATCATCGCCGGAGCGAGCATTGGGTCGTCGTTCACGGACGGGCGCGCGTGACGCGCGGCGACGAGGTGTTCGAGCTCGATGCCAATCAATCGACGTACATTCCGGTCGAAACGCGCCACCGCCTGGAAAATCCCGGCGTCGAGCCGCTCGTATTGATCGAAGTGCAGTGCGGCGATTATCTCGGCGAGGACGACATCGTCCGCTTCGACGACAAGTACGGGCGCATCACGACGTAAATAGGGTCAGACTCCACTTTCCGCCGTTACCCGCGAGTCCCCTGCAGGTCAGATGTCGGAAAGTGGAGTCTGACCCTATCAATCCTGTCAATCCGGCGCCGCGGCGATCGTCTCCCGCGCCTTGCGGGTCGTGATCGTGATACCCGTCAGGATCAACGCGATGCCGATCAGGTGGAACGCGTGCAGCCGTTCGTCAAGCACGAGCCAGGCGAGGACGATGCCGAACACCGGCATCAGATGAACGAATAATCCGGCGACGGGTGCGCCCACCTGGTCGACGCCGCGATTCCAGAAGATGTACGCGAGCACCGACGAAAACAGTCCGACGGCCACCAGCGCCGTTATGGAGGACCACGTCCAAATCATCGGCCGTCCGAACATTGCTTCGCCGATGTAAAACGGAAGCATGACGAGTTCGCCGACGCAGGCAATCGCGAAAAGAAAGGTGATCATGTCGAGTGTGGGCGGCCGCCAGCGGAGGCCGATCGTATACGCCGACCACATCGCCATCGAGAGCACGATGAGCAGATCGCCGCCGTTCAGGCGAAATGCAATCAACGCTGCGAGCGATCCGCCAGACAGTATCGTCAGCACGCCGGTCAGCGATATCGCGATGCCCGCGAGTTGAACCGAGGAAAGTCGCTCGCGCAAGAAGATCCATGAAAAGGCGACGATCATCACGGGAATGAACGAATTCAGGATGACGCCGTTGGTTGCCGTTGTGTAGTTGAGGCCGAGATAGGCGAGCGCGTTGTGCGAGCCGATTCCGATCGCACCCAGGAGCAGCATCGCCTTCCATCTTGCGCGGAGCAACGGCCAATCACGGCGTACGCGCGGCAGTGCGAACGGCGCGAGAATTACGAGGGCGAACAGCCAGCGATAGAACGTCATCGCGAACGGCGGAATATCGCCGGATAGACCACGCCCGACGATCCAGTTGCACGCCCAGAAGAACGGTGCGAGCGTCAACAAAACGAAGGGGGACGCGCCGGCGTTCGCGGCGCGGGCGGAATACATTGCGGCGATTATCGCATGTGCTCACATGCCCCCCACGCCGACCGCGGGCGCGCCACTCGTTGTCACCGCGTATAATTTAGCGTTACGAACCTCCATCAAATGTCACCGGCCGCGCCAGTCGCCGGGACGGCCACGGCGCGGGACGCGCCGCTTCCCAGAAACGTCACCGCCGTCCCTCTTTCATCGTCGCCGCTCGCGACGCTGCCCGCGCTCGCGCGGCGATTGCCTGACGCGGGTCGCAAAATCGCGCTCGAGCCTTTGGCGGGTTCTGCCGACGCCCTCGCGCTCGCGCAGCTGGCGACACAATGCGCGAACGATCACCGCATTCTCGCCGTCATATGCGCCGATGCGCTGGCGACGCAACGGCTCGCCGAGGAGATCGCCTATTTCGCGCCCGACCTCCGCGTAACGTCATTCCCCGATTGGGAAACGCTGCCCTACGATCATTTCTCGCCGCATCACGACCTGATCTCGGCGCGGCTCGCAACGCTCTACCGGATGGGCCGGCACGAGTGCGACGTCGTGCTGATTGCCGCGCAGACGTCGCTCTATCGATTAGCGCCGCGTTCGTATCTTGCGGCGCATACGTTCTTTTTGACGACAGGCGAAAAGCTCGACGTCGACAAGCTCCGCGATCAGCTCGGACTCGCAGGTTATACGCATGTCACGCAAGTCGTGTCGCCCGGCGAATTCAGCGTGCGCGGCGGATTGATCGACCTCTATCCGATGGGATCGGCGCTGCCGTATCGGATCGATCGCTTTGGCGACGAGATCGAATCGATCAAGACGTTCGATGTGGACACCCAGCGCTCGCTCTACCCGGTGCAAGCGGTGCGCCTTTTGCCGGCGCGCGAATTTCCACTGGACGAGGCAGGCCGCACGCGATTTCGTGGCCGTTTCCGCGAGGTGTTCGAGGGCGATCCGTCGCGTTCACCGCTGTACAAGGACATCACGAGCGGCGTCGTGCCGGGCGGCATCGAATATTATCTGCCGCTTTTCTTCGATGCGACGGCCAGTTTCGTCGACTACTTGCCGAGCGATAGCGTCATCGCGCTGCACGGGGACGTTGGTGGCGCAATCGATCGCTTCTGGCAGGATACCGAAACGCGCTGGAAATTATTGCGCGGCGACAAGCTGCGTCCGCTTTTACCGCCGCATGAGCTGTTTCTTCCGTCGGATGCTTTCAACGCAGCGCTGAAGCCCTTTGCGCGCGTCGCGCTCGATGTGTTGCACGCACAAACGGCGGAAGGCGTCGATGCGCCGGTGCGAAGGCTGCCGCCGGTACACGTCGACCGTCGTGCCGAGGACCCGCTCGCCGCGCTCAAGCGCGCGATCGACGTGTTCGACGGACGGATGCTGATCGTCGCGGAAAGCGCGGGTCGGCGCGAAACGATGCAGCAATATTTCGCCGAATACGGTTTACGGCCCGCGCTCGTAGACGGCTTCGCTGCGTTTGTCGCCGGCGATTCCAAGATCGCACTCTGCGTCGCGCCGCTAGCGGGCGGATTTGTCTGGCCTGCGGCGAAGCTCGCGTTCGTCACCGAAGCCGAGTTGTACGCCAACATTGTCCGTCGCGGCCGGCGCGAAGCGCGCCGCCGTTCGAATGTCGATGCAATGGTGCGCGACCTCTCCGAGATGCGCATCGGCGATCCGGTTGTCCACGAGCAACATGGCATCGGGCGTTACCTGGGCCTCGTCACGCTCGATGTCGGCGACGGTGAAACCGAATTTCTCGAGCTGATCTACGCCAACGACGCGAAGCTGTACGTTCCGGTCTCGAGCCTCTCGTTGATCAGCCGCTACAGCGGCGCGGCGCCCGAGGTGGCGCCGTTGCACGAGCTCGGCAGCGGCCAATGGGAAAAAGCCAAGAAGAAAGCCGCGAAGCAGGCGCACGACACGGCCGCCGAGCTCTTGAACCTGTACGCGCAACGTGCAGCGCGCATAGGCCATGCGTTCGAGCTCAAATCGCACGATTACGAAGCGTTTGCCGAAGGCTTCGCGTTCGACGAAACCCCCGATCAACAAGCTGCGATCGAAGCGGTGATCGGCGATCTCGCCGTCGGCAAGCCGATGGACCGCCTGGTCTGCGGCGATGTGGGTTTCGGGAAGACGGAGGTTGCGCTTCGCGCCGCGTTTGTGGCGCTCAACGACGGCAAGCAGGTCGCGGTTCTTGTTCCGACGACCCTTCTCGCCGAGCAGCACTTCCAGGTGTTTTCGGACCGCTTTGCGGAATGGCCGTTCAAGCTTGCCGAGCTTTCGCGCTTTCGCTCGGCCAAGGAAGTAAAGACGGCGCTGGAAGGTCTTGCACACGGCCGCATCGACCTCGTCATCGGCACGCACAAGCTGATCCAGTCCGACGTGAAGTTCAAAAACCTCGGCCTCGTCGTCATCGACGAGGAGCATCGCTTCGGCGTGCGGCAGAAGGAGCAATTGAAGAAGCTGCGTGCGGAAGTCGACGTCTTGACGTTGACGGCAACGCCGATCCCCCGCACGCTTGCAATGTCGCTCGAAGGCATTCGCGACTTTTCGGTGATCGCGACCGCGCCGGAAAGGCGTCTCGCCATCAAGACGTTCGTCGCGCCGTTCTCGGTCGGCATCGTGCGCGAAGCGGCGCTCCGCGAATTGAAGCGCGGCGGCCAGATCTATTTCCTGCACAACGATATCGACACGATCCGCACGACGGCGGAGCGCCTCGCGCAACTGCTGCCGGAGGCGCGGATCGCCGTCGCCCACGGACAGATGGGCGAACGTGAGCTCGAGCACGTCATGCGCGATTTCTACGCCCAGCGCGTCAACCTGCTCGTCTGCTCGACGATCATCGAGACCGGAATCGACGTGCCGACCGCGAACACGATGATCATCGATCGCGCCGATCGGTTTGGCTTGGCGCAACTGCACCAACTACGCGGGCGCGTCGGGCGCTCCCATCATCAGGCGTACGCCTATCTGCTGACACCACCGGAGGACGCGCTCTCGGCGCAGGCGAAGAAACGTCTCGAAGCGATCCAGCTGATGGAGGACCTGGGCTCAGGCTTCTATCTCGCGATGCACGATCTCGAGATCCGCGGCGCAGGGGAAGTGCTGGGCGAAGAGCAATCAGGCGAAATGCAGCAAGTGGGATTTCAACTTTATGCGGACATGCTGAAGGCCACCGTATCGGCTTTGAGAGCAGGTCGCGAACCGGATCTGTCCGAGCCGCTCGGCGTCACGACGGAGATCAATCTGCATTCGCCGTCGAGGCTGCCGGAAACGTATTGCAGCGACGTGCACGAGCGCCTCGTGCTCTATAAGCGGCTCGCAAGCGTCGATACAACGGACGAGCTCGATTTGATGCGCGAGGAGCTGGTCGACCGGTTCGGTCCTGCGCCCGAGTCGGTGCAAGCGCTCATTGCATGCCACCGGCTGCGTTTGCTCGCCAAGGAAAAGGGCGTTGTCAAGATCGACGCGGG
>VBCG01000160.1:9604-14760 GCA_005881895.1 Betaproteobacteria bacterium | reverse complement strand
ACGTCGTGTGCGCGCCGCCGAAAGGCTTGACGAACATCAAGGGTGCGATCCTGCTTGCGTCGTTCGCGAGCGGCGCCGGCTACCTTCCCGCGGCGCAGGACCTCGCCGATCGCAACCTTTTTCTTGGCGGCATGGTTGGCGACCATCACATCCAGTTCTATCCCAACTCCGCAACGCTGGCAGGCATGCCCAAGTGGCCTGCGGCGTTTTTCGGCAAAGGCTTGTGGGATCGCGCCGAGAGCGTCGAAGGAACGATTGCCGCGTATGACCGTATCCGCGGCACGAAGGAGATTGTCGTGGCGCGCGGTCCACATTCGATCGAAACGTGGCCCGCGGAGGACCTGAATTACTTGAGAGTGCGCATGGTCGAGTTCGCGAGGGCCGTCGTGCTGAGCAAGCCGCTCGTTCCGGACAACACACGGCAGTGGTCGAACATCAAGAAGCTGATCGCGACCACGCCGGACTCATGGGAGCCGTCGTCGCGGCCAGGCGCCCAATGAGCAAGAACAGCGGACCGCTTACCTGTGCTCGACATCGGAAGTCAGGAGGCTGTGCATCGAACGACCGCTCTCGGCGACTTCGCTGTTCGATAATCAACGTGGCCTTCGTGCGACGTAGCGAATGCGTGCCGTACGCCAATGGATCAAGGCCGATTGATGTTACCCACGATGCAACGATTCGAGCGTACTGTCGAGTCGAAAGATGCGGTGACTCCGAGACGCAACCTGGAAATAGAAACGTCGGCGAACGCGGCTCCGCCGGCGAGGGCCAGCGCGAGCGTTACAGCAGCTGTTGTTAGTTTGCGCATAGATTGCTCCTTCGTATCGAATTCCGGTTCATGCGAGTTCGTCGCACACCTCAACATTGCTGACACGGCGACTGTGCCGCGATGGAACATTCCGTGCGCAAGATCCAGAAGATTCGACATGTACCCACGACCCGGATCCCCTCGGCCATCATTGCTCGGCGGTCGCAAATGCCAATGACCGGGGTTGGTCGAAAGGAGGACTTTCGGGAATTACCGCTATCGACTGCAACCCAAAGCGGCACTCTATTTCTTCTCCAGGAGCAGCGTCGCTTCCTTGCGCAATATTGGAAGAAGGCGTTTCGCTGCCTTCGCCAGGAGCCAAGGCAACGACACTTCGATGCGGAGCGCGTCCTCCAGCACTTCAATGCTCGCCGCCGCAGTCTGGCCGAGCGCGCGCATGCGGAAGCGCAATGTATCTCCTTCCCAAGTCTCCTGCTCCATCGCGATCATCGGTCCGACGTGACCGTTGGTGCGAGCAAAGCCCTCTTTGAGACGGCGAACCGCTTCGACCTTCCCGAGACGATGGCCGATGATGAGTGTGACGGTGTCGCTCACCGAACCTGTAACTGCGTTGCGTTGACGTGCATGCGCGCTATTATGATCGAACGGCCAGCGCTCAAGGCGTGGCGGTACTCTTGCTCACAAAAGGGGGCCGAGCAGAACGCAGCGGCGAGCCGGCGCGGACCGTCTGCGCATAAACAAAACGTTGTATTGCGCTGAATGCCTCGGCCGGCTTGCGCTATCGACGACCGCCTCGAGTACTGTTCCCGTGCTGCCGCTTCTTGGCCAGTCAGCGACCGTCGGACACGATGGCGGTCGCTAACCAGCTTGGCGAATCTACACCTCGGTTTGCTCGGCGATCTGCAGCGCATCGTCGACCTTGATGCCGAGATACCTAACTGTGCTTTCCAGTTTCGTGTGCCCGAGCAGCAACTGAACGGCTCTGAGATTGCTGGTCCGCCGATAGATCATCGTAGCTTTCGTACGTCGCATCGAATGCGTGCCGTATGCCGCTGCGTCCAAACCGATCGAATTGACCCACGACCCAACAATCCGCGAATACTGCCATCACTAAATCGAATAGTGAAGGCAGCGAAGACTCACACTTCCGCACTGTCATACGTTGAGTGGTCATCGCCTTCACCGCGCCTTCGCCTGCTGAACCAGCGCGTCGACAATCCAAGTCCTGCGATCGCAATGATCGCTGCGGGTAAGCCGATGATCCAACGCTCACGCGTTCGCGCCTTGGTCTGCAGCACGTTCCGCACAAATTGCTCGCCACGAGTCATTTCGTTGAAGGTCTGCTGATACGACGCGATGCGTCGAATCTCGTCGTCCGCAAGCGGTGGTCCCTGATAGCGCGCGCTCTTCTCCATTGCGTCCAGTCGATCGACTTCGTCCTGAAACCGCACGATGTCTCGCGCGGCGCTTTCGTAGGTGTCTCCCTCGCTCGAGCTCAGAAAAGTCGCCGATCCGAGCCCCGTTGCGCGCTCAAGTAGTGCAAGGAGCGGCTGATCGCCAGACGGATTGATGATGAGCCACATGCTCGATACCAAGATGCAAACGAAAGCCGCGACAACAGCGGTCTGAGCCGCCCTCTGCAGTCGAGCGCGTCGCCGCTCGGCATCCACGACGATGAATACTTTCGAGAGACTGGCAAGCACAAGAAATCCCGCGAGCGCCGTCACCATTGTTGCGCCCGTCGGCAGATCAAATGCGTAAGAGCAAGCGAGACCCGCAGCGCTCGCTGCAATGCCGGCACTCCATGCAATCAGCAGCACGAATGACAATTTGTCGGAGAACGTAAAGCCGATGACCGCGGGAACGATCAGAAGGCTGAACACAAGAAGCACTCCGGCAGTGGCAACCGAGCTCGTCACCACGATGCCGAAAGACAGGTAGAACACGAAATCCCAGCTCCATACTTCGAGCCGGCTCCGGCCCTCTGGACCCCGCTCGCTGGACAGCGACAGAAGCGGACGACGCACCCACCAATGCAGCAAACCGATCACAGCATAAAGCGCTGCGAACTTTGCAATGACTGCGACATCGACGGTGACGATATTGCCTACCAGGATCTTCTTTACGTGCTCCGCTCCGAGGGGCGAACGATCGACAACCAATATCGTGGCAGCCGTTGCGACGACGTAAAGGATTCCGACGACCGCCTCCTGGCTCACGGAACGAGCGAGGTTGCGGGTCAGTGTCAGAAGTGCCGCACCGATCGCAGTGAACACGAAGGCGTAGGCAAAGCCCGCCGGACTCGTAACGTCGTATCCATTGGCGAACGCAACACTGGCGCCGAGGGCCGACAGTTGCGCAAGAGCGAGATCCGCAAAGACAATTTTCCGGCGCAGCACATGAACACCGAGGTACGCATGGATAAGGACGAACACGACCGAGGCAATGAAGGGAAGTGCCAGGAATGTGAGCATCTCGCTTATCCCGCTCATGGATTTCGCGCCCTCAACGCGTTAGCAACAGTCGCGACGTTGTAGTCGAACAATGCGAGATAGTCGCGCGCATCAGGCATGCTGCCGACAGATATTGCGAGTTTCAACATCGGAACGCCGAGCTTTTGCGCCATGAAGCGCGACGTTTCCTCCGGCTCGTACGGCTCATGCAGAATCGCCTTCACTTGTGACGTCCGCGCCAAGGAAATCAGACGCGCGAGATGGGCGGGGCTCGGTGCGACGCCCTCCTTGGGCTCTATGTAGCCAACCACATTCAGACGAAAACGGCGAGCGAAATAGGGCCACGAGTTGTGATAGGCGATGAATGTTGCACCCGCATACGGCGCCAGCGCTTCGCTCCACTTTTGAAGGCGCGTCCGGAGCTCCGCGAGAAATCGTTCACGGTTGGCGACGATGCGGTCGCGATGCTCGGGCGCTCGACGTACGAGAGCCTCCGCAATGCTCGCAGTGATGATGATTGCGTACTCGGGATCGAGCCAGTAGTGCGGGTTGCCCACGCCATGCGCGTGTCCTCCCTCGTTCACCACGCCCTGTCCGCGTATCTCGAGTAGTGGAATACCCGCTGAGGCATCCACATAGGCGTCGCCGCCGCGCATGATGCGCTTGTTCCCGACTCGAACGACGAGCGCGTCCAGCCAGAAATCGTAACCAAGACCGATGCGCACGACGAGGTCGGCTTGTCGTAGCTTATCGAGATCGCCCGGACGCGACTCGAATGCCTCGGCATCGATTCCGGCGGGCACGATCGACTCCACGATCACGAGATCGCCACCAACTGCGGTGGTGAGGGCCGCAAGATCCGTTGTCGTCGCCACTACGCGAAGGGCCGCCGAAGCAGAAGCAGCGGCCAACAACGCCGCTGCGATCACCAGGCTGCGAAGCCCGGCCCGCACTACCGCGATGCTACCCAGGTGCTCTTTGGCACGAGACAGTGGACGGCTTTCTGCGAACCGGCGGGCGCAGCGAGACGGCAATCCATCACCATGCTGGCGAGGCCATACGCGTCGAGTCTGCTCAGCTTCTTGTCGTTCTGAAGCAGCTCGATCATCGCCCACGACGCGTCGTCCATTGCCTTATTGAGATCGGCATCTCGTCCCACGGTGACCAGGTACGTCTTGTTCTCTCGTTCCGGCAATGGCTCGATCTTGTGGGCGACCTTCGAATTTTTTGCGGTGAAGCAATGCAGCCCCTTGTTGACGTCGACCACCTGAGTGACGCGACAGTCCCACGACGCCATCATCGTTTTCTGCGCCTGATCTTTGGCCACCTTGCGTTGTTCCATCAGCAATTGCGTCGTTTCGCTTGTGAGGATTTCAAGCGCCTTGTTGAGATCGCGGTCGATGCCGACAGTGATCCACGCATCCCTGGTTTCGATGCGCGGCCATTCGAGCGGCATGTTCTTGATGACCTCGACCGTAACGTTCATTTCCTTGTACGCGGTTTCGAGAGCGGTCAAGTTGATCTCGCCATTGCCCTGTGCAGCATGCGAGTCGCCCGTCCATAGAAGTGCGCCCTTGACGAAGACCGGAACGTAGAGCGCGGCGCCCTCCATCAGATCACGGATGTCGAGGTTTCCTGCGTAGCGTCCCGGCGGCACGGAGCTGTATTGGCCAGGCTCGGCGCGTGCGACGCCGATGGTGCCGGGAAAGGGTGCCAATGGAATTTCGATGCCGGGTGCGAACTCGGCAACCTTGCGTTCGAGATCGAGGTAAAAGTATTTGACCTGTCCCTCGGGAAACTTGCCGGGAAACTCCCCGAACATGCCGGGCACATTGAAGTTGGTGCCGTAGGCGCGAGGCACGATCTTGTTGATCCGGACTTTGAGAACGTCGCCCGGTTCCGCGCCCTCGATGTAGACCGGACCGGTCAACGTG
>VBCG01000160.1:0-9472 GCA_005881895.1 Betaproteobacteria bacterium | reverse complement strand
CGACATGCAGCACCGGGGGCTGTGCATTGTTGAACCAACCCCATTGTGTCGTTTCCATCGTCGCCGGCAGCAGATGAACCTTGCCGGGATACCGCTTGGCCGGGACGAGTCTCAGTTGCTCTTGCTCCGGCGTCGAAGCCGGAGAGGGCGGCGCGATCGCTGGCGGATTCTGCACCGCTGGCGCCGTCGAAGCGGGCGGCGCCGACGTCGCGGGTTGCTGTGCTGACGCGACTACGGACATAATCGTCGCGATTGAACACGTGATGAGAACGACGCTCGCTCGACGGATGATTGGGCAAGGTTGAATGAACATAGAAAATCTTCCTTCCGTCACGGGGACCACAGAAACCCCGTTTGTTGAGGATTGTTTTGGAACATATAGACAGCCAGTTCGAAAGCCCGGCGTGAGCTCGCGAGCGTAATGTTCGAAAAGCGGTTCCGATCTTAGCAAATGGTTTCGCGACAAAGTTCGCGATAATCGATGGCTGACAACCCGACGTGAATCGGATCGACCGCATGATGACCACCGGGGCAGTGGAGCTGCGCGTACGGCGGATCGGCTACCTCGTGCCGGGACCCTCGTTTGTCGGCACCGTGCACAGCGTCTATGCACGCGCCTGCAACGTCGCGTCGGGTGGATCGCTGCTGACGCTCGTCGCACCGGGGATCGCCGACGGTCCGACCGCGCTCGTGCTGGGTGGGGATCGAGTCGTCGATTTGCGAACGTGCTTTCAGGTACGCGACCACGTCGTGCGTCGCGGCAGCCGTCTTGTCACAGCCGGCGCCAACATCGACCTCGCCGGTGCAGTCTCTTGGCAACCTGACGCGACGCCCGTCATCGCCGATCCCGCGCAAGTCACCGCTAATCTGCGTGCCGCGGCCGCACGGCGGGCGGCGCGGCTCGATCACAACAAAAGCGTCCTCCACCGCGAAGGACGCGCCGTCTGCGCGCGTGTCGCGCAAGCGTGCCGCGATTGTCGCGTCGACATCGCATTGCACGAAGCGGCCCGCCTGATCGGTTGGGGCGAAGGACTGACACCGGCCGGGGACGATTTCCTGGTCGGAATGCTGGCCGGGCTTGATGCGCTGACGACGGGATTCGCGGTACGCGAAAGCTTTCGAACGCACTTGAGCGCCGGGCTCATGGCGCACGCGGACCAAACGACCGAGATCGCGGCCCACTACTTGCGTCTCGCCGCGGGGGGGCATTTCAGCGCCGATCTGCACCGGCTGCGCAACGCGCTGCTGTCGTCGGGCGATATTGCGCGGGTCGGACAATTGGCGGACGATGCGCTGGCCGCCGGCGCCACGTCGGGTTCCGATCAGGTTGCCGGCCTGCTGGCGGGCATCTCGGCATGGCTTACCTCCGCTCGATGAGTGCTCGGCATGACGACTGATATCAGGTTTCGGGTCTTCGCCAATCTCTACAAGGACTCGGTCGCGCTGATGCAGGTCGGCGCCGCGCTGCGCAAGCGGCCCGGCGTCGTCGAGGCGTCGTGCATCATGGCCACACCGGCCAATCTCGCGCAGCTGCAGCACGCCGAGCTGTCGGTCGACGCCGATGTCCATCCATCTGATCTGCTGGTCGTGGTTCGTGGCGAGGCGCAAGCATGCGACGATGCGATCGACACAGCACAGACGCTGCTCCAGGGCGGCGGCGAAGCTCCGGCGGAACGGAGCGGCGACTTTTCGTTACCCCTGACGAGCATCGCCGCGGGCGTCGAGCAGTCCTCCGACGCCGATCTCGCTCTCATTTCGGTTCCGGGCGACTACGCGGCCGCCGAGGCGATGAAGGCGCTCTCGCTGGGGTTGCACGTCATGCTGTTCTCGGACAACGTCGACATCGATCGGGAACGCGTCATTAAGCGTCACGCGGAAGAATGCGGCCTGCTCGTAATGGGCCCTGATTGCGGGACGGCCATCATCAACGGCATCCCGCTCGGGTTCGCCAATGTCGTTCGGCGCGGCGACATCGGCCTCGTCGCAGCATCCGGCACAGGCTTGCAGGAGGTGACGTGCCGCATCCACAACCGCGGCGCCGGCGTAAGCCAGGCGATCGGCACCGGCGGTCGCGATCTGCGCGACGAGATCGGTGGCCTCACGATGCGCGCTGCACTGCGTGCGCTCGCCGACGATGACGCGACGCGCGTGATCGTATTGATCTCCAAACCCCCGTCGCCGACGGTCGCCTCGCACATCCTTTCGCTCGCCGCAGCTTCGGGCAAGCCGACGGTCGTGCATTTTCTCGGTGCGGCCGCTGACACTGTGCAAGGTGCGAACCTGCATGCGGCCGAATCGTTGGCGGACGCTGCGGACATCGCGGTGACGCTCACGCAGCGAAGCGCACACAAGGGTTCCCCCGCGCTGCCGTCGAACGATTCGCCCTCTGGCCACGAACACGCGCTCGAGGGCCTCGCGCGCACGCAGCGGGCGGTCCGCGGACTGTTTACCGGCGGGACGTTCTGCTTCGAGGCGCAGCTTGCGTTCCTGCGCCGCGGGCTGCGTTGCCGGTCGAATGCGCCCGCCGCTGGCGCGCTGCCGCTCGACGGCTCGGCCGATGATCACGTCTTCGTCGATCTGGGCGACGACGAATACACGCGCGGGCGGCCGCATCCGATGATCGATCCGTCGCTGCGCAACACGGCGATTCGCGAAGCGTCTCGCGATCCCGCGGTCGCCATCCTTCTGTTCGATGTCGTCCTCGGCTTTGGGTCGCATTCGAGCCCCGCTGACGAGCTGGCCGACGCGCTGCGGGACGCGCAGCGCGCGGCGGCCGCGCAGGGACGCAAGCTCGCATCGATCGGTCACGTCTGCGGTACCGATGGCGATCCCCAGGATCGCGTGGCGCAGATACGCACGCTCGCGTCCGCCGGCGCGATCGTGACGGACAGCAACATCCAGGCTGCCTCGATCGCTGCGCAGCTCGCTCTGCAACTCGCAAAACGACACCCGGTGGACCCACGATGAAGCCGCTGTTCAAGGATACGTTGAAGGTCATCAACGTCGGCCTTGCCGGCTTCGGCGACAACGTCGTGGCCGCCGGCGGCGAATGCGTGATGACCGTGTGGCAGCCGCCCGCGCTGGGCGATCGCGATGCGGCCTGGGCGCTCGCGCAAGTATTCCATCATGCTGCCGTCGAGCATGCGAATCAGATTGCTTTCGCCCGCTTTCTCGAAGCCCATCCGGTGTTGATCGATGTCGCGCTCGCGCGCGACGTCATCCACGCGATGGCCTCCGGAGGCCGATTGATTCTCCACGCCGGACCGCCGATTGCGTGGTCGGCGATGTGCGGACCGATGCGCGGGGCGGTTCTGGGCGCCATCCTGTTCGAGCGCTGGGCCGATACGATCGATGCGGCCGCGCGTCTCGTGGATGCGGGCAGCGTCGCGCTCGAGCCCTGTCATCACCACGGCGCGGTCGGCCCGATGGCCGGCGTCATCAGCCCGTCGATGCCGCTCTGGGTTGTCGAAAACAGGGTGGGTGGCAACCGTGCCTACAGCAACTTCAACGAAGGGCTCGGCAAGGTACTGCGCTTCGGCGCGCACGATCGCGGTGTCATCGATCGCCTTCGCTTTATTGCAAGCGACGTCGCGCCGACGCTTCGCGCAGCACTCGCGCGGCTCGGAAGCATCGAGCTCAAGCCGCTGATGGCGCAGGCGCTGAACATGGGCGACGAAATCCACAACCGCAATTCCGCGGCCACGTCACTCTTGTTCAAGCAGCTCGCCCCGGTCATGCTCACAGCGGATGTTCGTCGCGAGCGTGCCGCCGCGACGCTGGATTTCATCGCCGGCAACGATCACTTCTTCCTCAATCTGTCGATGGCCGCGTGCAAATCGATGCTCGACGCCGCCGCGGGCGTGCCCGCGAGCTCGATGGTAACCGTGATGTCGAGGAACGGCGTCAACTTCGGCATTCGCCTCTCGGGCACCGGCGACCGATGGTTCGAAGCGCCCGCAAACCCGGTCGACGGTCTCTACTTCCCTGGCTATTCGCGAGCCGACGCCGCCCCTGATCTCGGCGACTCTTCGATCACGGAAACCGCCGGCGTCGGCGGATTCGCCATGGCTGCGGCGCCGGCGATCGTGAAGTTCGTCGGTGGCACCGCGGCCGACGCCCTGCATCACAGCCTGCGCATGCGCGCGATTACGCTCGGCGCGAACCCGTCGTTCACGCTGCCTGCGCTCGACTTCGCCGCGGTGGCCGCGGGCATCGACGCGCGGAAAGTTGTCGACCGCGGCATACTGCCGGTGATCAACAGCGGCATCGCTCATCGCGAGCCAGGCATCGGCCAGATCGGCGCGGGTATCACGTCGGCACCGATGGCCTGCTTCAGCGCCGCCGTGAAAGAGCTGGCGCGCAGCGTGCAAGCGGCCCGCGAACGAACATGAGCGACCCGATCGTCGTCGTCGCAGTGGGTGGCAACGCGCTGATCCGCGACGACCAGCACACCGCGCTCAGCGATCAGTACGCTGCCGTATGCGCGACTGCGACGCACGTGGTCGACATGGTCGCGGCCGGCTGGAATGTCGTGGTGACGCACGGCAACGGGCCGCAGGTCGGTTTCATCCTGCGCCGATCCGAGATCGCGGATGGGCAGGTGCCCACGGTGCCGATCCGTTATGCGGTCGGCGACACGCAGGGTGCGATCGGCTTCATGTTCCAGAACGCATTGGGAAACGAGCTTCGAAACCGCGGAATAGTCAAGCCGGTTGTCGCGCTGGTGACACAGACGCTCGTCGACCGTGATGATCCGGCGTTCGCCCATCCCGACAAGCCGATTGGGTCGTTCATGAAAGAGGGCGTCGCACGTCATTTCGCGCGCGAGCTCGGCTGGTCGATCATGCAGGATTCCAATCGCGGATGGCGGCGGTGCATTGCCTCGCCGCAGCCATTGCGTATCGTCGAGGCGCCGATCATTGGGAAGCTCGCGCGCCAGGGCGTGCTGGTCATCGCGTGCGGCGGCGGCGGCATCGCAGTCCGGGAAACCGGCAGCGGCGAGCTCGAGGGCGTCGAGGCGGTCGTCGACAAAGATCGCGCGTCGGCGCTGCTCGCGATCGAAATGGACGCCGATCTGTTGATGATTCCCACCGGCGTCGAGCGCGTCGCGATCCGGTTCGGCCGCCCCGATCAGCAATGGCTCGATCGCATCAGCATCGAACAAGCGAAGCGCTACGCTGCGGAAGGTGAATTCGGCGAAGGCAGCATGCGGCCCAAGATCGAATCGCTGCTGACGTACGTGATCGGACGACCCGGTGGACGCGGCGTGATCACGAATCCGGAGAGCATCGCGCGCGCGCTGCGCGGTGAGACGGGCACGTGGATCGACGGATGACGACACGCCGGACGCAACGATGAACGACGTGCTGCTCGCCGTGAACGGCACGCTGATGCGGGGGCTCGAGCTCAATGCAAACCTCGTCCGCGCCGGCGCGAAGTTCGTGCGCGAAGATGCGACGGATACGTGCTATCGGATCTGGTCGATCGACGACCGGCATCCGGCGATGCTGCGAACACCTGGCGAAGGAACGAACGTCGCCGTCGAAGTGTGGGAAGTCCCCGTCGAGGGACTCGCGAACCTACTGCTTGCCGAACCGCCGGGGCTGGCGATCGGCAAAGTCGTGCTCCGTGATGGATCGATCGTGCTCGGGGTGCTGGGCGAGCCGTTTCTTTGCCAGGGAAAGCAGGAGATCACGGCGTACGGTGGCTGGCGCGCGTTCATCGCGTCGAAAACCCCATAACGAAGGGAGACATGAGCATGGCAACACTCGGTGCGGCAGTTGCAAATCCCCGGCTGTGGGTCGCCGGGGACCTGAACGGCTTCTTCGGGCTGTTCACGAACGTGTTGCTGAACGTCATCGTGCTCACCGGATTGTGCCTCGGCGTCGTGCAGCTGCCGGCCGATACGGTGTTCGGCCGCATCCTGCCGGCGCTCGGCATCGCGCTGCCCCTCGGCAACCTCTTCTATGCCTATCTCGCCTGGCAACTCAGCAAGCAGGAGGGGCGCAGCGACGTGACCGCGATGCCGTACGGGCCCAGCGTGCCGCACATGTTCATCGTCGTGTTCCTGATCATGCTGCCGACGTATCTCACGACAAAGGACCCGATGATCGCGTGGCGCGCCGGTCTCGCGTGGTGCTTCATCATCGGCATCATCGTGCTGATCGGGGCGTTCGTGGGGCCGAAGATCCGCGCGCTCACACCGCGCGCCGCGATGCTCGGCACGCTCGCCGGCATCTCGATCGCGTTCATCTCGATGCGCCCCGCTTTCCAGATCTGGGAAGCACCGTGGATTGGCCTCGTGTGCTTTGCAATTGTGCTCATCGCGTGGACGGCCAGCATCCGCCTTCCCGGCGGCGTCCCGGGCGGCCTCGCCGCCGTGATCGTTGGCTCGGTGATCGGCTGGGCCGTCTCGCTGATCGGATGGAGCGACTACATGCAGCCATCGGCCGTCGCGAAGTCGTTCGAGCAGTTCGGATTTCGCGTGCCGCTGTTCTCGTCCGATGTTTGGCAGGGGTTGTCGCAGGTGGCGCCGCTGCTCGTCACCGCCATCCCGCTCGGCATTTACAACTTCACCGAGGCGATGAACAACGTCGAAAGCGCCTCGGCCGCCGGCGACAACTACAACCTGCGCAAGATCCTGCTTGCGGACGGCGCCGGGGCCATCGTCGGTTCGATGCTCGGAAGTCCGTTCCCGCCGGCCGTCTACATCGGTCATCCGGGCTGGAAAGCGGTCGGCGGCCGTATCGGTTATTCGCTTGCCACCGGCATTGCAATTGCGATCGTGTGCTTCCTCGGGCTCACCGCGCTGCTGCTCGCCGTTATTCCGCTGGTCGCCATTCTGCCGATCCTGCTGTACATCGGGCTCGTGATCGGCGCGCAGGCGTTCCAGGTCACGCCGAAAAGTCATGCACCCGCGGTCGTGCTGGCATTGATTCCGAATATCGCCGAGTGGGCGAAGACGCAGATCGACGGTGCGCTCGCAGCGGCCGGCACGTCGGCGGCGCAGCTTGGCCCCGCCAAGCTCGCGGCGACCGGTGTGCTCTACCGCGGACTCGAATCGCTCGGCGGTGGCTCGGTGCTCGCGGGCATGATGCTTGGCGCGATCGCCGCGTTCATCATCGACGGTCGTTTACGCAGCGCCGCGGTCTGGGCGTTCGCCGGGGCGATCCTCGCGTTCGTCGGGCTGATCCACGGCGCGCAACTCGGCTGGGCGGTATCTCCGCTCGTTGCACTCGGCTACGCGCTCTTCGGCGCGACATGCCTCGCGCTCGGCGCGCGCGAGGCGAACGCAGCGGCAAATACTTGAATCGGAGTCACCATGGGTCTTACCAGGATGTTCGCGGAGCCATACGAGTTCGATTTCGATCCGCGCACCACTGCGTTGATCGTCATCGACATGCAGCGCGATTTCGTCGAGCCGGGCGGATTCGGCGAAGCGCTCGGCAATGACGTCACACCACTGCAGGCGGTCATCGCGCCGTGCAGGCGCGTGCTCGACGCGGCGCGCGCCCGCGCGATGATGATCATCCATACGCGCGAGGGACACAGCCCCGACCTCGCCGACTGCCCGCCGACCAAGATCGTGCGCGGCCGCAGCGAGAAGCGCATCGGCGATCCCGGTCCGATGGGGCGCATCCTCGTTCGCGGAGAGCGCGGCCACGACATCGTGCCCGAGCTCTACCCGAGGCCGGGTGAAGTGGTCGTCGACAAGCCGGGCAAAGGCGCGTTCTGCGCGACCCACCTCGATCTGATCCTACATAACCGCGGCATCCGCTCGCTGATCGTTTGCGGCGTCACCACCGAGGTGTGCGTGAACACGACGGTGCGCGAAGCGAATGACCGCGGCTACGAATGCGTGGTCCTGTCCGATTGTGTCGGCTCGTACTTCCCGGAGTTCCAGCGTGTGGCGCTCGAGATGATCAAGGCGCAGGGCGGAATTTTCGGCTGGGTGTCCGATTCGACGCGCGCGCTGGAGGCGCTCGGCGCGATGTGACGCGTCCGAGGGCGCGAGCCACTGCTATTCGCTCGTCGCCTGCCTTGTGAGTGCCGCGCATCCGATGCGCGCCCCTTTCGCGTTACTTATTGGAAACGATACGAGGCGCGATCTCTTGAAAGGTGTACGCAGATTTCGGACACTTCACGTCCGGGTTCGTCGGCGAGAACAGGCCGGCAGGATTCGTCTTCCAGAGCCACACGTGAAGATCGTAATGATTGAGCCCATGCGGCATGAGCGGATGATGGCCTTCCATCGGTCCGTCGAACGGGTGGCCGAACAGTTGAGGCCGCTCCTTGACGTCGGGCGACAACGGCAAGAAGTACTCGGCGGCCACCAGTCGCAACTTGTCGCCGACCGGTTGATAGACCAGCACTTGAGGGGTTAGCGGGTCCAGCTTTCCCATCAGGGTCACATTGAAAAAATGCACGCCCATTCCGCCGGCGGGATACGGCACCTGTCCCGCTGCTCCCGGCTTCGGATACTCGATGCAACCCACTGTCGAGAAGTATCCGTCATGCACAGCCACGATGGGGTCCTGATACTTGTCCAGGGCCGCGCGCAACTTTTGCAGTTCGGGCGTCATCTCTTCCGATTTCTGAGCGGCGACGAGGCCGCTCGCAAGAGAAGACAAAGCGAGCGCGAGCCCGATGATGCGAAGCGCCGGCGACCTCGTAATCAAGACGTGCATGAAGCTTCCTCCGTTTTATGGATTTTCCAATTAGGCGCTTGCGTTGGGGCGCGCTCGGTGAAGCATCAGATCCGCACGAATTCCTTTTCATTGTTGGGTTCGACGACGTACTGGTAAAACGCCTCGTTCACTTTCGCCCAGCTCTTCAAAGCCTTCATGTTGCCGAGCCAGCGGCAGATATTCGGATACGTTTCGAATTTGCAGCGAATGACTTCACCACCAAGGACCATCATCGAGCCAAGATAGTCGGCAAGCGTGATGTCGTCGCCGCAGAGAAACGCATTGCGCGGGCCGATCAGGCTCTCGTCCAGCACCTTGAGCCAGACCGTGGCTTTGTCTTTTCCCCATGAGACTGTTCCCGCCTGTACGTTGTCGTCGGGTCGACGCAGGAACGGAAAGATTTGCGGATAGAGCAGACCATACGAAAAATCCCGATAAAAACCCGTGTTGAGCCAATCCATTCGCTCGTTGACGCGCGCGCGTTTTTGCAGATCCGACGGATACGCGGGAGAGCTTATCTTGTCGGCGAGATATTTGAGGATCGCCGAGCTTTCGGTGAGGCGGAAGCTCCCATCCTCGAGCACGGGCACCTGCCGACTCGGGTTGATCGCTGCATATTCGGGCTGGTATTGCTCACCGTTGAAGAGATCGACGATCTGGTAATCGAGATCGATCTTTGATTCGGCAGCAAACAGCACAACCGGCCGGCTCGTCGTCGACACTGGATGATAGTAGAGCTTCATGCTCCTCCTCGTGGATAATGACATCTACACGGCGCATCGTCC
>VBCG01000007.1:32229-39593 GCA_005881895.1 Betaproteobacteria bacterium | reverse complement strand
ACCGCCGGCGGTGCTTCCTCCTGCTTGTTGAGGCTCAACAGGATCGTATCGAGCGGGACGCGCTTCTCGCCCATTGAATCGAGCGCGGTCTTGATCGCCTCCTCGAATTGCGCGGCTTGTTGCGGATTCGCAGATGGGAAGTGCGCCGCCTGCAATTTCGGCGCAGAGAGCGTGACCGTGCGCGTTGCGAGGTCCGACTGCGTTGTGAACGCGACTTCGATTGCTCCCAATGTCGCGCTCTTCGCGCCGACCGGCGTGATGCCCAGAGCAACGCGCGCATTCAGCGTGCGGCGGTCGGGCCACGAAATGATCTGCGGTTGATAGATCACGGCGCTGCCGCGCTCGCCGGTCACCGTATGCGGCCAAACGGCTTCCGGAGCCGCTGAGCTCACCCGCGCAGTTGCTGGGCGACCCGTCACCGCAGTAGCAGGCGCGGTTGCTTGCGGAGCGGGACTCACGGCGCGTAGCGCCTGTTGACAGCCGGCTGATGTCTGCGCCGCATGCTGTTGAAGGCACTGTAACGCGGCTGCGCCACCCGTAGGCACGCTCGAGCAATGTGCCATGTAGTCGCCGCGACAGCTGGATCGGATGGCGGAGAGCTGCGCCTGCGACGGTTGCTGTGCTTCGGCAGGAAGAGTCGCGCAACCGATGATTGCTACGCATCCGCATAAAAAGCGGCGAGCGGATTGATGCCAACGAACGCGGTCCATATGTCTCCTCCCTGAAGACGATAGGAATTCTGCGCGCGACTCTGGCATGCGCCGCGTCGAAAGTCAAAATGCAAAATCATGCCGGCGTTGTGCTCGTCCGCTCGGGGCCAGCGGAGATCTGCAATTGAACGGAACCGACTCGATGCTTTGCCGTTCCATTGCGACTTTCTGACCATGCTGTTATTGTGATTTGAGCTCTATCGACGCCGTCGAAAACGCAAAGAATCTGCGCGTTGCGACGGGCGATACTCAGTCATCAGGGAGGTGACATGAGGCAGACTGCCCGCGATTTCCCTTCGGCCGTCGCCACAAAAGTGCGCGCGGCCTCCGCGCAGATCACAGGTGCTTCATGACGTCATTGCGCTTCGTGCCCGCATCTCGCAGGCCGCCGACGATCGGCGCGTTGGCAGTCTCGCTCATCTTCGTAGCCGCTTGCGGCAAACAGAACCAAGCTCCTCCGCCACGGCCACCCGCCGAGGTGTCCGTCCTCACTGTCGAAGTCAAGGACGTCCCGATCACCGCCGAATACGTCGCGCAAACGCAGAGCTCGCAGGCTGTGAACATCCAGGCGCGCGTGTCCGGGTTTCTCGACAAACGTGTGTACACCGAAGGATCGGTGGTGAAGGCGGGCCAGGTGTTGTTTCAAATGGACCAGAAGCCGTTCCAAGCGCAAGTCGACGCGGCAAAGGCGGCGATGCAACGAAATCAGGCGGCCCTTGGAGTCGCCAAGGCAAATCTCGACCGCACCAAGCCTCTTGCCGAGGCGGAGGCGCTCTCGCAAAAGGATCTCGACGACGCTCAAGGTCAATACGATCAGGCTGCAGCCGCGGTCGAACAGTCGAAGGCGCAGCTCCAGGAAGCGAACCTCAATCTTTCCTATACGACGATTACGTCGCCGGTCACCGGCGTCAGCAGCTATGCAGCCATCGCCGACGGCACGTATGTCAATCCGCAGAATGCGCAACTCACGACGGTGTCGGTTCTGTCGCCGATGTGGGTCAACTTCAGCGTCTCCGAAAATGAGATGGGGCGCATTCGCGACGAAGTCAAAAAAGGCCTGCTCGTACTGCCGCCCGGCAACAGCTTTACCGTCGAAGTCGAGTTGGTCGACGGCACTCAGTTTCCTTCTACCGGAAAGATCACGTTCGCCGATCCGTCGTACAACTCGCAAACCGGCACGTTCCTGATCCGCGCATCGGTCGACAACCCGCAGGGCTTACTGCGCCCGAATCAATATGTACGCGCGAGGCTTCGCGGCGCGACGCGTCCGAAAGCGATCCTTATTCCGCAGCGCGCCGTGCAGCAAGGCGCGAAGGGACACTTTGTCTGGGTGATCAACAAGCAAGGCGAAGCGGAGCAGCGGCCGGTGAGCGTCGGCGATTGGTACGCCGACAGCTGGTTCATCTTCCAGGGACTGAACGCCGGCGATCGGGTCGTCGTCGACGGTGGGCAGCGGCTTGCGCCGGGTACCGTAGCGACGGTGAAGCCTTACGTCCCCAGTGAATCGGCATCAGCGCGAGGCGGGGGCCTCGCGACGCCTGCAACACCTGTGGGTGCCGCAGCGCAAACCTCCGGCGGTTCGATCGTGCAATTCGCAAGTGGCAACGCAACGCTCGACGCGGCTGCGTTGCAGGTCGTGCAGAAGATCGCCGACGCGGTCAAGAACGGTGTCGGCACGGTGACGGTGATCGCGTCTGCGGAGCGCAGCGGCAATGTCGCCGCCAATTCCGAGCTTGCCAAGCGCCGCGCGGCGACGGTGCGCGACGCGCTGATCAAGGCAGGGGCCCCAGCGGAACGCATCCGCTTGGGCGCGCCTGTGGAGGCGAGCGGTGCCGGTGCGGAAGCGCAACGGGTCGAGATCATCACCGGCCTTTGAGCGGAGCGACCTGATGTTTTCGCGTTTCTTCATCGAGCGGCCGATCTTCGCGGCGGTCATTGCAATTCTCATCGTCATCGCCGGCGGTGTGGCGATGAGCGTGTTGCCCGTGCAGCAATATCCAACGATCACACCGGTTCAGGTCACCGTGGCGGCGAACTATCCCGGCGCCGATTCGAGCACCGTCGCGGAGTCGGTCGCCGCCCCGATCGAGGCGCAGATCAACGGCGTCGACAACATGATCTACATGTCGTCGACGAGCTCCGCCAACGGACAGCTCGTTCTGACCGTCTATTTCACGCTCGACACGAATCCCGACATCGCGCAGGTGCAGGTGCAGAACCGCGTGAATCTTGCGTTGCCGCAGCTTCCGTCCGCCGTCACGCAGCAAGGCGTGTCGGTGCAGAAGAAATCGTCGTCGATCATGATGCTGATCGCGATATTCGCGCGCGGCGACCGGTACGACGCCGACTACATCGCCAATTACGCCAATGTTTATGTGCTGGATGCGCTGAAGCGCGTGCCCGGCGCGGGGCAGGCGCAAATCATGGGCTCTGCGGACCAGGCGATGCGCATCTGGATGAACCCCGATCGGATGGCATCGTTGTCGATCACGACCACCGACATTGCCAACGCGGTCAATCAGCAAAACGCGTTGTTCGGCGCCGGACAGATTGGGCAGCGACCAGGAGCGGGGCAGGTCGACATGACGTTCCCGGTCGTGACGCAGTCGCCATTCACCGACCCGAAGCAATACGAACAGATCATCCTGCGCGGCAGCCAGGACGGCAGCGCGATCGTTCACGTCGGCGACGTCGCGCGCGCCGAGGTCGGCCTCAAGCAGTACATCGTCGATACGAAGCTCGACAATACGCCGGCAACGTTCATTGCCGTCTATCAGCAGCCCGACGCGAACGGGCTCATCGTGTCCGCGGCCGTGCGCAAGGCACTCGCGGAGATGAAGTCACGATTTCCCGAAGGGATGGATTACGTCGTCTCGCTCGACACGAACGACTTCGTACGACTGTCGATCGAGGAGGTGATCCACACGTTGATCGAGGCGATCGTTCTGGTCGTCCTGGTCGTGTACCTGTTTCTCCAGAGCCTGCGCACGACGATCATCTGCGCGGTCGCGATCGTCGTCGCGCTGGTCGCCACGTTCGCGGGGATGCTCGCGCTCGGTTTTTCTATCAATCTGCTTACGCTGTTCGGATTGATCCTGGCGATCGGCATGGTCGTCGACGATGCGATCGTCGTCGTCGAGAACGTCGAGCGCAATATGGCGCAGCATCATCTGCAGCCGAAGGACGCGACGATCAAGTCGATGGAGGAGATCGCCAGCTCGTTGGTCGCCGTCGTGCTGGTGATGGCGTCCGTGTTCATCCCTGCGGCGTTTCTGCCGGGAACCACGGGCCAGCTCTATAAACAATTCGCCATCACGATCGTCATATCGGTGTCTGTGTCCGGCTTCGTGGCACTGACGCTGACCCCCGCAATGTGCGCCGTCCTGCTGAAGCACACGCCACCGTCGCAACGCGGATTCTTTGCGTGGTTCAACCGCCAGGTCGACGCGGTGACACGCGGTTTCGGTCATGCGGTCGAATTCGTCATCAAGCGGATGATCGTCGCACTCGTATTGCTCGTCTTTTTCTTGTGGAGCATCTATCACTTGTTCACGGTGTTGCCGACGAGCTTCGTGCCCAACGAGGACCAGGGGTATGTGATGGCGGCAATCATCATGCCCGAGGCGGCGAGTCTCGATCGCACGCAGGCGGTGGCGGAACAAGTCGACGCGATCTTCGCGAAGACGCCTGGTGTCGACAAACGCTCGATGGTGACCGGCTACAGCCTGATCGACGCCGGTTACAAGACCAATGCCGGCACGTTTTTCGTGACACTCAAGGATTTCAAGGAGCGCTACGGATCCATCGAAGCCGCACGCACTCAGAACGCGCGCGCCGTGCTCGTGAACCTCTATGAGCAATCCGCGCATATCGAAGGCGGCGTCGTTCTGCCGATCGCGCCGCCGCCGATACCGGGTATCGGGACGACAGGCGGATTCGAATTCTGGATCCAGGACACGGGCGGCGCCGATCCCGTCCAGCTCGACGAAGTCACGCAGCAGTTCCTGCAGAAAGCGCGCGGGCGGTCGGAGCTAGCATCGCTCAACACGACGTATCGCGCGAACACGCAACAGTTGCGCGCCGACGTCGACCGCGCCAAGGCGACGCTGCTCGGTGTTCCGATCCAGGACGTGTACAGCGCGATCCAGGCGCAGTTCGGCTCGCTCACCGTAAGCCAGTACAACCAGTCGAGCCGTGTTTGGTGGGTGATCCTGCAGTCCGACGCGAAGTATCGGCAGGACCCGAGCGACCTCACGCGTCTTTACACGCGTTCGGACAAGGGGCAGCCGCCTCCGCCGTATTCCACTGCGCAATCGTCTCCGGGACAAATGGTGCCGTTGTCATCGCTTGTCTCGACGCGATGGGTGGCCGGTCCCGATCTGCTGCCGCATTTCAACGGCTTCCCCGCTGCGAAGGTCATCGGCAATCCGGCAGCCGGTTACAGCTCGGGAGAGGCGATCAGCGCGATGGAGGACGTCGCGCGTCAGGTGCTTCCGTCGGGCTATACGTTCGCGTGGTCAGGCCTCGCCTATGAGGAAAAGAAGTCGGGCGGGACGTCCATGTCCGCATTCGTCTTCGGATTCATCATCGTCTTCCTCGTGCTCGCCGCGCAATACGAGTCGTGGTCGCTGCCCGGCGCAGTGATGACTGCAGTGCCGTTCGGCATTCTCGGCGCGCTGTTGACAAATTGGCTGCGCGGTCTCGAAAACGACGTGTACTTCCAGATCGGCCTTCTGGTGCTGATCGGCCTCGGCGCAAAAAATGCGGTGTTGCGCGTCTCAGCCGCCGTGGAGTTCCGCAAGGAAGGCAAATCGATCATGGAAGCGACGATCCTCGCGGGCGAGCAACGTTTGCGACCGATCATCATGACGTCGCTCGCGTTTGCGTTTGGTGTGCTGCCGTTGGCGATTGCGCTCGGCGCCGGCGCGAATGCGCGGCATTCGATCGGCACCGGCATCATCGGCGGCATGATCGGCGAGACGACGCTGGCGATGTTGTATGTGCCGCTGTTCTTCTACCTCTTCGATCGATTCAAGGAAAGTCGTGAAGCGAAGCGTGCTCCGTTGAGCGAGGGCGCCGACGCGGCGCCGGTGCCGCACGAGGGCGACTGACATGCGCACGCGGGTTGCACTCGTCATCGCCGTGCTGCTCGCGGGCTGCATGATGGGGCCCGATTACACGCGTCCCAAGATCGATGCGCCACCGGAATTCCGCTTCGAGCCGAAGGCGGTCGCGGAGACCGCGAACACGGAATGGTGGAAGCAGTACAACGATCCCGTGATCGAGGCGCTGATCGCCGAAGCGCTCGCGAATAACCGCAACGTGAAGATCGCCGCTGCGAATGTCCTGCAAGCGGCGGGATTGCTCACCCAGGCGCGCTCTGCATTGTTTCCGCAAGTCGGCTACGGCGGCAAGGGCGAGCGGCAGAAGATTCCCGATACCGGCTTCGTAGCGATCATTCCGAACTTTCCGAATCCACAGACGAGCTATGAGGCGTTGCTCAGCGCGAGCTGGGAGATCGATCTATGGGGCCGCGTCCGACGTCTGAGCGAGGCGGCGCTGGCGAACGTGCTGGTCAGCGACAACGCGCGCAATGGCGTGATTCTGTCGTTGGTTGCTTCGGTCGCCGCCGACTATATCCAGTTGCGCGGCTTAGATGCGCAACTGGTGATCGCGAAGCAGACGCTCGATACCTACGCGCAGTCGGTGCGACTCTTCGAATTGCAGTTCAAGTATGGGCAGATCTCGCGGATGAACCTCGCCCAGGCGCAATCGCAATACGAGACCGCTGCAGCGCAGATTCCGCTGATCGAATCGCAGATCGCGCAGATGGAGAACGCGCTCTCGATTCTGCTCGCCCGCAATCCGGGTCCGATCGCGCGCGGAAAGTCCATCGACGAGCTCGTCATGCCGACGGTGCCGGCCGGCGTCCCGTCATCGCTCGTCGAGCGACGCCCGGATCTCATGCAGTCGGAACAGCAATTGATCGCGGCCAATGCGCAAATCGGTGCCGCGAAAGCGTTGTACTTCCCGACGATTTCACTCACCGGTGCGTTCGGCGCCTCCAGCAGCGAGCTGTCTGATCTGTTCAAAGGGCCCGCGCGCGTGTGGAGCTACGCGGGCCAGGTTACCGGCCCGATTTTCACGTTCGGCCTGGTGAGCGGACAGGTCGCGCAAGCCGAGGCGGCTCAAGAAGCCGCGTTGCAGAACTATCAACAAACAATTCAGAATGCATTTGCCGACGTGGACAACGTGCTCGTAGCGAATCAGAAGCTATCGGAGCAGTTGGCCGCGCAGCAAAAGTTGGTCACGGCGCTCAAGACGTACGAACGGCTCGCGACGCTGCAATACAACGGCGGATACGCGCCCTATTCGACGGTGCTGCAGGCGCAGCAGTCGCTATTTCCCGCCGAGCTGACCTTGGCGAACGTGCGAGCGTCCGTGCTGGCTTCGAGCGTCAACATTTACAAGGCGATGGGCGGGGGCTGGGTCACGATCGCGAGCAGTACGACGGCCGGCGGCTCCGCAACGAAACCGCTGGACGCGTTGCAGAAGTTGCCGCCGCTGTTTTAGCTCCTCTGCGCAGACCTCGAGCGCGAAGATCAAGGCCGCTCCGACTCGGCCGCCGGATCACCGTCCGATGGCGGCCGACCG
>VBCG01000007.1:0-32202 GCA_005881895.1 Betaproteobacteria bacterium | reverse complement strand
AATGCGCTGTGAGGATCAGCAGATATGCAAGGAGCGCCAGACGCGTGTTGAACAGCGCAATCACCATCGATAAGGCCGGAATAGCGGTGAACAATGCAATTCGGCGCTTGATTAGGCGTACGGCCAGCGGCGTCAGCTCGGGCGTCGCGAGATAGGGATGACGGCTGAGGTAGCGCAGATGGAGGTAGCTTAAGCCGCTCAGCAGCAATAGCGTCACGCCGTAGATCTCGCAGGGAAGGACGAGATCTTCGTGATCGCCCACCAGGTCGGTCGCGAAAGGCAGGAAGCTGATCAGCAGCAGAAACAGCATGTTGATCCAGATCAGCCGTCGATCGGTGTAGCGGACGTAATGAAACTGCACGTGATGCGCGACCCAGTAGATGCCGATCACGATGAAGCTGATCGCGTAGATCGCGAAATGCCGCTCGAGCGAGAGCAGACGATTCCATAGCGCCTCGTTGGTGGCATAAGTCATGCCTTCCGGCAACTTGATGTCGAGCACGAGCAGCGTCAGCGCGACGGCGAAGATGCCGTCGATGAGCGCCTCGATGCGATTCTTCTCAAAGCCGCGGAGCGGAAATTGCGAAGCAGTGTCCATCCGTCACTCCTATCTTGCTAGCGCGCTGACGATCCCGATCGTGCGGCTGGTTGCCAGTCAGCCTTCCATTCGTCGCTCTCGTCGTTGAAAAGCTGCGCCACCTGCTTGCGCAGCCATTGGTTGCGTGAATCATTGTGGTACTTGCGATGTGCTGCTTCAAGTCGAAGCCGGCGATGTCGAACGGCGGTCGCGCGATCACAAGATCGGGCGACAAGCGCGAGAAATACAAGGCGAGCGCATGCGGCACCGTCGTGACAAGGTCCGAGCGGGCGATGATCATCGGCAGGCTCAGGAAATGCGGCGTGAGGAGAACGATTTTGCGTGAAATCTTCTTGCGCTCGAGAAAACGCTCGAAGATCTCCTGGCTGCGGCCCCCGGCGCGCACGACCGCGTGTTCCGTCGCGAGAAACGTTTCGAGCGTCAAGCGTTTCGCGCGGAGCGGGTGACCGGCGCGCATCAGACACGCGAAGTGATGCGTGAACAATCGCTGCTGGAAAAAGCTCTGCCGCGTAAGGTCGGGAAAATATCCGATCGTCAGATCGATGTCGCCTTTTTCCAGTCCTTCGGCGATCTGATGCGGCGGCATGGATACCGATCGGATCGCCGCGCGCGGAGCCTGGGCACGCAACCGCTCGAGCAGCTTCGGCAGGAACACCATTTCGCCGACATCCGACAGTGCGAATGTGAACGGCCGCGTGCTGACGCCGGGATTGAATGTTTCTTCGGCAAGCAAGCCTTGCCGAAGCTGGCTAACAAGCGGCCGCGCGACTGCGATCAACGCATGCGCGCGTGGCGTGGGTGTGATCCCGCGCGGCGCGCGCACGAACAGCGGGTCGTTAAACGTTGCGCGCATCTTGCGCAGCGCCATGCTGACCGCCGGCTGACTCATGCCGAGCGCCTGCGCCGCGCGACTGACGCTCAACTCGTCGTACAACGCGAGGGCGATCGGCAGAAGATTGAGATCGACTTTGTTCAACACGGCTTTTTGCGCGATTCGTATTCGAAAGTCAAATAAGAGTTATTCGCGATCGCGTCTTGATCGAATGGCTGCCAAGCCGAATGATCTTGCGTCAGCCGCGGATTTTCAACCCGCCTGAACGGGGATCGCACAGGAAGTAAGGCGGAAACGAACTCCGCGCCGGCCCGCACGCATGTCGCCATCGTCGGTGCGGGGCCGGCCGGACTGCTGCTCTCGCATCTCCTGCATCTTTCCGGCATCGAATCGGTCGTGCTCGAGTCGCGGAGCCGCGTTGAAGTCGAGACGACGCTGCGAGCCGGCGTGCTGGAGCAGGGCACGGTCGATCTGCTGGTCGAGACCGGCGTCGGCGAGCGCATGTTGCTCGAGGGCGCTCCGCATCACGGGATCGAGTTTCGGTTTGGCGGACGCGGTCATCGGATTCCGTTGTCGGAATTGACCGATGGCCGCGCGATCATGCTGTACGCACAGGATGAAGTGATCAAGGATCTGATTCATGCGCGGCTCGCTGCCGGCGGAACGATCCTATTCGACGTGCGCAACGTCGCCCTCCACGACTTCGACTCGGCGAAGCCGCGCATCCGCTTCGAGCATGACGAACGCGTATACGAGCTTCGCTGCGATTTCATCGCCGGCTGCGACGGCTATCACGGCGTGTGCCGGCCTTCGGTGCCACTCGCTGCGCGCCAGGAGTTCGCACGCGCGTATCCATTCGGTTGGTTCGGTATCCTCGTCAATGCCCTGCCGTATTCGCCGGAGCTGATTTACGCGTATCACGAGCGGTTCTCGCTCGTGAGCACGCGGTCGCGCGAAGTGCAGCGACTGTACTTTCAGTGCAATCCGGAAGACGCATCGACAATTGGCCCGACGGACGCATTTGGGCCGAGCTCGGAGCGCGGCTTGAAACGAACGACGGCTGGGAGCTCAAGCAAGGCACCATCTTTCAGAAGGGCATTATCGCGATGCGCAGCTTCGTGCTGGAACCGATGCAGTTCGGCACGCTGTTCCTCGCCGGCGATGCGGCGCACATCGTACCGCCGACGGGTGCGAAGGGGCTCAATCTCGCGGTCGCCGATGTGCGCGTGCTTTCGGACGCGTTGATCGAATACTATGCGACCGGTCGGCGGGACGGGCTCGAGCACTATTCGGCCATGGCGCTCCAGCGTGTTTGGGCGGCCGAGCATTTGTCGTGGTGGATGACGTCGATGCTGCACCGTTACGATGATCGCGATCCATTTCAGCAGCGCCTGCAGTTCGCGCAGCTGAATCAGGTGGCGAGCTCGCACGCGTTCCAGACCGCCTTGGCCGAAAACTACGTCGGATTGCCGATTCGGCGATACGCTCTCGTGGAAAAATTTAAGCGCCGATCCGAAGCCAAGATACGTCGGGAACACGGCGCTGGAATTGCGTGACGGTACAGGGGCAGCGCCATTGCCCGGAATCGACCATACAATGCGAGCCGGCGCGTCACGCGAGCGGAACGAATGAACAAAGGGGAGGTTATCGGCGGACAGCAGCCCGTTGGACCGAAGCTCGGTCCAGGCGGACGCCTTTTGCTGCTTGTATCGAAATACGTTGCGATCGCAGGCGGCCTCGTCTTCGTCGCAATGGTCGTGATGGAGATCGTGTCGATCGTCGGCCGCAAGGTCTTTTCGTGGACGGTTCCGGGCGACGTCGAGCTCTTGCAGATGGGCGCGGCGTTCGCGTCGGCAGCGTTCTTCGCCTATTGCCACATGGTGCGCGGCGACGTGAAGGTCGATTTCTTCACGCACAATCTGGGAACCCGCAAAGTCGCCGCGCTTGACGCGCTGGGCTCGCTCCTTGTCGGACTTTTCGGCGCGTTGATCGCGTGGCGTACGGCCGCCGGCGCGTTGGGGATCAAGGAAGTCGGAGAGACGTCCGCGATTCTCGGCTTTCCGGTCTGGATCGCGCAGGCACTGATGGTCCCGAGCTTTGCGCTCCTCGCGATTGCAGGCTTCTATCTTTTTGCCAAGTACGTGCGGATCGCATCTGGACGCGCAGGACGATGAGCGGGATTGCGATCGGCTCGATCATGTTCGCGATCATGCTGTCATTGATGATTATCCGCGTGCCGATCGGCATCGCGATGTTCATGGTCGGCGCCGGCGCTTACGTCTACTTGACGGGCGGCAATGTCGGCACACTGCTCAATTCGCTCAAGAATCTTGCGTATGCGCGTCTCTCGAACTACGACCTCGTCGTCATTCCGCTGTTCATGCTGATGGGCCAGTTCGCGACGCACGGCGGCTTGAGCCGCTTGCTGTTTCGCTTCGTCGAAACGTTTCTCGGCCATCGCAAGGGCGGAGTCGCGATGGCCGCGATCGGCGCCTGCGCGGGATTCGGCGCAATCTGCGGCAGCTCGCTCGCGACCGCAGCGACGATGGGGCAAGTCGCGCTGCCCGAGTTGCGCCGGTATGGCTATTCCGGCTCGCTCGCGACCGGCGCCCTCGCCGCGGGCGGCACACTGGGCATCATGATTCCGCCGTCGGTGCCGCTCGTCATCTACGCAATCCTGACGCAGGAATCGATCGGCAAGCTGTTCGTCGCGGCGTTCATCCCGGGCATCATCGCGATGCTCGGTTACATGCTTGTCGTGCGGATCATCGTGACACTGAAGCCCGCAGCGGGGCCCGCCGGACCGCGTTTCCCGTGGTCCGAGCGGCTGAAGAGCAGTCTGCAGGTCTTTCCTGTGCTGGTCGTGTTTCTCGTCGTCATCGTCGGCATCTACGGCGGCTGGGCGAATCCGACCGAAGCAGCAGCGATCGGCGCCGCGGCATGTGGCGGTCTCGCCGTCATCGGCGGCATGCGCGCCAAGGGACTCACCGATAGTGCGCTTGGGACGGCGCAGGCGACGGCGATGATCTTTCTCGTGCTGCTCGGTGCCGACATGCTGAATACAGCGCTCGCGCTTTCACAAATGCCGGTGGAGCTCGCGACCTGGGTCAAGGATAGCGGCCTGTCGCCACTGCTTGTGATGTTCATGATCCTTGCCATCTACATCTTCCTTGGTTGTGTGATGGATGCGCTGGCGATGATCCTGCTCACGATCCCCATCTTCTATCCGATGGTGATGGGTCTCGACTACTTCGGGTTGTCGCAGGTCGACAAGTCGATCTGGTTCGGCATCCTGGCGTTGATGGTGGTCGAAATCGGCCTCGTGCATCCACCGGTTGGGATGAACGTCTACATCATCAATCGGCTCGCGAAAGACGTCCCGCTTACCGAAACGTTCAAGGGTGTGGTGCCGTTCCTGCTGTCGGACTTCGTGCGCATCGTTCTGCTGGTGTTCTTTCCGATCATATCGCTCTACCTTGTTCATACGTTCAAGTAATCGTTCATCAACCAGAAGGAGGAAAAATGAAACACTCGCTGTGGATCAAATACATGCTCGCGACCGCGGTCACTTTGTATGCGGGCGGCGCTCTGTCGCAGGAAGTCGTGCTCAAGGTCCATCACTTTCTGCCACCGCAAGCGACGATCCAGGCCAAGTTCTTCAACCCGTGGTGCGACAAGATCAACAAGGAATCTGGCGGACGCTTGAAGTGCCAAATCTATCCGGCGATGCAATTGGGTGGAACGCCGCCGCAGCTTTTCGATCAAGCGCGCGACGGTGTGGCGGACATCATCTGGACGATCCCCACATACCAGGCGGGCCGTTTCATCAAGTCCGAAGTGTTCGAGCTGCCGTTCATGGCCAAGAACGCAGAAGGCGGCAGCCCGGCGCTGTGGGAATACATCCAGAAAAATTCGCTGGACGAATTCAAAGGGACGAAGCTGATCGCGGCGCACCTGCATGACGGATCGCTCTTGCACTTCGCTAACAAGCGCGTGACCAATCTCGATGAGATCAAGGGACAGAAGGTCCGCGCGCCCACGCGCATCGGCTCGAAGTTTCTTGCTTCCTTGGGCGCGAGCCCCGTGCAGATGCCGGTGCCGCAAGTGCCGGAATCAGTCGCGAAGGGCGTGATCGACGGTGTTGCGGTGCCGTGGGAGATCGTGCCGACGATCAAGCTACAAGAAATCGCCAAATATCACCTCGACAACGCGCCGAACGCGCCGAAGATGTCGAACTCGATTTTCGTCGTTGCCATGAATCAGGCGAAATACGACAGCCTGCCGCCCGATCTCAAGAAGGTAATCGACGCCAACAGCGGAATCGAAACGTCAAAAATGATCGGTCAGGCGTTTGACGCAACGACCGAGCCCGCGAAGAAGCTCGCCCGCGAAGCGAACGGTGTGTTCGATGTCTTGACGCCCGCTGAATATGATCGCTGGCAGAAGGCGACCGAGAGCGTCGTCAAAGAATGGATCCAGGAAGCCGGCGCAAAAGGTGCGAACGGTCAGGCGTTGCTCGATGACGCAAAGGCGATGATCAAGAAAAACTCGGGGCTTCGGCGTGGCGCAAATCACGTCGTCGAAGCGGGACGACCCGGCGCGGCCGTGAGCGTCGACCCAACGCCGCCGACCCGGCCGCGCCGTCCGCTTCGCCGACTGCGCCACAGGCGCCCTTCGCGCAGCGGCTCACCCCGCTTCGACGCGCTGTGGTGATCCGAGGCGCTCAATTCGATCGGCTCGTCGCAACTTGCTTCGAATCACATCGGCGTTTCCGTGGCAGCGGGCAGGGCGCGGCGAGCGCGAGTGTCCGCGGTTTCCGTCACGGGTGGCGCTGCGAGCGAAGCCTTGGGTTGGCGAGCGGCCGCTCGCGCGCATCCTCCCATTGGTCGGATGCGCCCCGTAGGAAACCTAGATTGCGGACATCCGAGCGCATCGACGCGCCCTGCTCGCTGGCACACTACGAGATATGCGTCACTCGGACCGGTAGAATGCTCACTCGCCAGCCACTCGATAAATCATGAGCTACGAAAACATACTCGTTGAGACGCGCGATCGCGTCGGCGTCATCCGTTTGAATCGTCCGCAGCGGCTCAATGCATTGAACGGCGCACTCGCGAAAGAATTGTCAGCTGCGCTGTTCGCGTTCGACGCTGATCCAGCGATCGGCTGCATTGTCGTCACCGGAAACGAGAAAGCGTTCGCAGCGGGCGCCGACATCGGCGCGATGGCCGAATGGGATTACCAGAAAGTCTACGGCGACGATTACATTACGAAGGACTGGGACGACGTTCGCCGCGTCCGCAAGCCGGTGATCGCGGCGGTCGCCGGCTATGCGCTTGGCGGCGGCTGCGAGCTGGCGATGGCGTGCGACATCATTATCGCGGCGGAAACCGCGAAGTTCGGTCAGCCCGAAATCACGATCGGCACAATGCCCGGATTTGGTGGAACCCAGCGTCTGCCGCGCGCCGTTGGCAAGGCGAAGGCGATGGATTGGTGTCTCACCGGCCGGATGATCGATGCCGCCGAAGCCGAGCGCAGCGGGCTCGTCGCACGCGTCGTGCCCGCCGACAAGCTCGAGAGCGAAGCGCTCGCGCTCGCGGCGAAAATCGCGTCGCACTCCCTTCCTGTCGTGATGAAGGTCAAGGAGGCGATCAACCGGGCGTACGAATTGTCGCTGTCCGAAGGTCTGCTGTTCGAGCGGCGTGAATTCCATTCGACGTTCGCGCTCGACGATCAGAAGGAAGGTATGCGCGCTTTTGTCGACAAGCGACCGCCGGTGTTCAAGAACCGCTAGCGGATACCACGATGAGCAAGACCGTTCGCACTACGTTGTTGCTCTTCGCGGGATTGCTGCTCGCGGGATGCGCGTCGACGTCGCTGCAGAGCGCGTGGTACGACACAAGCTATAACGGCGGCGCATTTCGAAAGATCCTGGTCGTCGGCGTCGGTGCGAATCTCACCGACCGGCGTGTGTTCGAGGATATCTTTGCGCAGCAGTTGAACGCGACGGGGACGCAAGGCATTCCCGGTTATCAATTCCTGCCTGACAATGCGCGGGCGAACGAGCCCGGATGGAACGAGGGCATCGCTAAATCAGGCGCCGATGGTTTGCTGCTGGTTCGCGTATTGGGCGTCGACACGAAGACGCAGGTGATGACGACGATGGTTCCCGGCCCAATCTATTTCGGACCCTACGGCAGGCCTTGGGGACCGCAGATGATCGCAGTGCCGGAGGTGACGCAGTACGACGTCGCCAATGTCGAAACGAATTTGTTCGATGTGAAGACGAAACGCGTCGTTTGGTCGGGTACGACGCAAACATTCAATCCGTCGAGCGTGGGACAGGAAACACCCGGCTTCGCCAAGCTCATCATCGGACAGCTTGCGGCGCGTGGACTGATTGCCGCGCCCAAAGCCTCCTAATTACTTCGTCACCGGCGTAAAGCGCATTGCGCCGGCGTTGGACTTGAGCGTCAGTACAAGATTGCCGTTTACAAAATCGTAGCCGTTCACTTCGGTGAGCTGCCGCAGGAATTCGGTTCCTTTCGATCCGGAAGGACACCCCATTTTCGTTGTCGCTGCCGCTGTAATCGAGAGCGATCGATTGGCGCCGGCCGCGTATCCCGCACTACCTCGGTTGCAGTCGGCACGCAACTGCACGCGACCATCCGGCAGAAATTCAATCGTATAGCGTTCGGGTGCGTCGGGAACAATACGCTCGCTGCCCGCTGGCTGCGTACTTTGCCACGCCCATACGCGCCCACCAAGGGTGGGTTCGTTCGCGCTCGTCATCGTTGGTGGCACCATGATCGGCGTAACCGGTGGCAATGATGGCTTCGTCGTCGTTTCATTCGCGGAGCACGCACCGACGAGGAAGACGACAAGCGCGACAGCGACACGATTGAGAAGGGTGCGCTCCATTGAATCATCCCGTGACATCCCATTCAAATCATACGGCATTCTTAGCAGCCGCCAACGATGACATCTGACAGCGATTCCGACATCGACTTGCGTCGAGTCGTTCCGGCGCTTGGTGTCGCGCAAATCATCTCGTGGGGAACGCTGTTCTATGCGATCGCCGTGTTGGGTTCGGCGATGCGCGAGGAATTGAAGACGAGCGATGTCATCGTGTTCGGAAGTTTTACGTGCGGCTTGTTCGTGTCGGGCATCGTCTCGCCGTGGGTCGGCCGGAGGATCGACGCGCGCGGCGGCCGCGTCGTTCTTGCGGGCGGCTCGCTCGTCGGCGCGCTGGCATGCATCACGTTGGCGCTTTCGGGCGGACCGATCACGTTGCTTGCCGGTTGGGTGTTGGCCGGCGTCGCAAGCGCGGCTTGTCTCTACGATCCGGCGTTTGCGACGTTGCACCGGATCTCGGGCGTCTCGTATCGGCACGCCGTCACCGCGTTGACCCTCTTCGGCGGTTTCGCGAGCACCGTTTTCTGGCCGCTGTCGCAATATCTGCTCGACACCATCGGCTGGCGCGCCGCGTTTGGCGTGTACGCCGCGCTCCATGCGCTCGTGTGCTTTCCATTGCACGCCGCTTTCCTTCCTCGGGATGCGCCGCGCATCACGCCTCCGGAATCGCCGCCGCAAAGGAGTGCGATGCAGCCGCAGGTGGGGTCGGCATTCGTTTGGATTGCGAGTGCGTTCGCGCTTGCGACGTTCATCAGCTCGGCGCTCTCCGCACACTTGATCGGGCTGCTCACCACTTCAGGGCTTAGCGCGCAGGATGCTGTCCTGGTCGGTTCGTTGATTGGCCCGATGCAGGTCGCCGGACGCGTGATGGAGTTTGCCTTCACGCGGCACGTTCGCGCATTGTTCGTCGGAACGCTCGCGTTCGCGCTGCTGGCGGCGTCGTTGCTGGTGCTCGCGCAAGTGCGCGGAATCTGGATCGTCGCGCTCGCATTCGCGCTGCTCTATGGATGGAGCAACGGCGTGATGACGATCGTGCGGGGCACCGTGCCCGCCGAGTTGTTCGGGCCACGCGGTTACGGCGCGCTGCTCGGCCGCCTCGCGCAACCGCAATTCATCGCGAAGGCGATCGCGCCGCTCGCGTTGACGCTCGTATTCGTCGTCGATGCGTCGCGCAACGTGTCGCTATGGACGCTCGTCGGATGCGCGGCGCTCGCGTTGTACGCGTATCAGCGCGCGGTCAGCGTGAAGCGCGCAGATACTTCCAAGCCTTTGCGATGAGCCCCGGAATGCCGACGAGCAGCACGATGCCCCACGCCAGCGCTGCCCGTTCGGAGGGATGCGGAGACGATGGCTGCAGATCATCGTCGCGAAGCCGTGCGGGAAACGGGCGCACCGGCACGGGAACGATTTGGACCTTGGAGCGATCGCGTGGCATGCGCGCTCGATATTCGCGCGCATTGACGGCCGGCGCATCGCCCCAAGCGCGACTCGATGGAATCTGAGGGATCCGCAGAAACGCGAGCGCATCGAGATCCTGCGCCAGCATTTGTCCAAGCGACCGGTCGGCCGACTCTGTTGTCGCCGTCCCGCTCGACAGCGACAACAGACCGCCAAAAATGGTCTCGATCGCAGCCGCCGGCATGAGTCGCGTCTGATCGACCGTCAGATAGTCGAACGCGAGCTTTGCTTTATCCACCGATCGTTCCTTTGCCGCAAAGTACGGAAAGCCAACCCATGCGAGTAGACGGCTCGTCGGTCCTCGCGCCGGCACGTCGAATCCGAGCGCGCGCAACGTATCGACGCTGATGCTCGTGCAGTTCGTCGTCGGATGATAGTAGACGAGTTGATGGCGGTAGAACTGGTTGTAGACGCGTCCGAGCGCCGCTTGCACGAGCGCTGTCGCGCGTTCGCGGCTGAGGACGGCCACGAGCAGATACGACGGCCGGTAGTACGCCTGGCCGCTGTTCAAATCGGCGAGATAGTTGTCGAGGGGAACCGGCGCGGCAATGATGCCCTTTTCGCTTTCGGCGTCCAGCGTGTAGAAGTTGTTGACAAGCCAATCGCCGATCGCGCCGTCGTCGGCGATGCGTCCGGTGACGATGGCAAAATGCCCGGCGTGCGCCTCATCGTCGTCGCCTTGCCCCCCATTCACGATGAAGGCCAGCACCGCGCGGCCGCGCCAGTCCGTCACCGTTGACGTTTTTTGCCAAAGAGTGAACGCCGCGAAGGGGCTTCGTGCACCACCGTTGGGCTCTTCGCGCATCAGCTGCCGCAGCGCAAGCGCAGGTGCAAAATCCGCGGGCAATGCACGAAATGGCGGCACATCGCGGAGGTGGAAGCCTTCCGGCCACAGCGTTCGCACGACAAAGCGGCCGTTTGCATTGAGACAACCGCGCGCCGTCAGCGGACGCGAAGCGAAGAAACGCGTCGATGACGCATCGTAGTACGACCGATTGAGCGGAATCTTAGCGACGCGCTCGATCGGAAGCACCGTCCCCGCAAGATCGAGTGATGCGCCGTCCGCACGCAGGCGCGCATGACGGACGAGTTGCGGCGCCGCAACCCATACCAACGGCGGGTACTCCGGCCGCGCGTCGTCGGACCGCCCCGCGTGCCACGCGCGCACGTCATCGAAGGTCGCGATTCTTCGCGCATACCCTGCCATCGCCAGCCCGCCAGCAGGCACAGCAATCGTCTCGTGCTCGAAGTACCAGCGCGCTGATGGAATCGTGCCGCAATCAGTGCATTTGCCGTCGATGAGACGAAAATCGCCGGCGGGATAGAGACCGAAGAATCCCGTTTGCGTCGCCGCGATCGGCAATTCTTGCGTCACCACGGCGTCGGGATCAGGCATGACGACAACGGAATCGCGATGACCGCCATTCGAAATGAAAGGATTGTCCCGTCGCAGGCGACTCATCGGCTTTGACGGACGCGCGTTTCATTGCACGGTCAGACGAACACTGACACGTAGGCGCGAAATAACCCGTCTACCGTCCATCTTCATCCTTCGGCAAAGTGCTCCCATGTCGGATTACCGGTTCTTCGATCGTTTGCGCGCCGACGCGGCCGCTGAGCGGCGCGCGATCGTCGCAGGACTTCTAGCGAATACGCCGGCAATTGCACCCAAGCATTTTTACGACTCGGTGGGCTGCGCACTGTTTGGGGCGATCTGCGAGCTGCCGGAATACTACCCGACGCGCACCGAGCGCGCGATTTTCGTCGAGCACCGTGAAGAAATTGCCGAAGCCATTGGAAGTGGCCGGCAATTTGTCGACCTTGGCGCCGGTGATTGCTGTAAAGCGCAGGGCTGGCTGCCTTTTCTCGCTCCGACGCGCTATATCGCCGTCGACATTGCCGGCGACGCATTGGCGCGCGCTCTCGCGCGGATGGCACCGGAGTTTCCCGAGCTCGAGGTGACCGGTATCGTGGCCGATTTCACCCGCGGCCTCGATTTGCGCAACGACCTTGGCGACGCGCCGACGATGTTTTTCTACCCGGGCTCGTCGATTGGCAATTTCCTGCCCGGCGAAGCGCGCCGCTTTCTATCCGACATTCAGCTGCACTGTATTGCCTCCGAGGCTTCGGGGCGTAGTGGCCTCCTCATCGGCGTCGACACAAAGAAAGAATCGCGGCGCCTCACGGCCGCATACGACGACGCGCTGGGCGTGACCGCCGCGTTCAACCGCAATATGCTGCGCCACGTGAACGACATCATTGCATCGAACTTCGATCCAGCCGCGTTCGCACATGTCGCGTTCTACAACGAGCGACAAGGCCGCGTCGAAATGCATCTCGCGGCGCGAGCCCCGCAAGTCGTTCGCATCGATGGAACTTCACGCACATTTGCCACCGGCGACCTGATTCACACCGAATATTCGTACAAGTACACGCCGGCCGAATTCACGACGCTGCTGCAGGAGGCGGGATTCGCCTGTGTGCGATGTTGGCAGGATCCGGCCCGCGATTTCGCCGTGTACTGGGCGACCTAGAGCTCAAACGTCGCGAGCGAGGCGTATTCCCGAAAATTGCCACCGCGCTTCGGGCGGAAAGAAATTGCGATACGTCGCGCGAATATGCGACGCAGGCGTTGCGCACGAACCGCCGCGCAGCACGTATTGATTGCACATGAACTTGCCGTTGTATTCGCCGACGGCACCCGCGGCAGCGCGAAATCCCGGATAGGGCGCGTAGCTCGATGACGTCCATTCCCAAACATCACCATACAGCTGCTGCGGCCCGCTGCCGTTGGCGAACCCCGCTGATGGCAGAGGATGCAGCACACCACTGTCGACAAAATTTCCCTCGGGCGTTACCTCGCGTGCAGCGGCTTCCCATTCGAATTCGGTCGGAAGGCGCGCGCAGGCCCACCGCGCATACGCATCCGCTTCGAAATAGCTGACATGACACACGGGCGCATGCGGGTCGATTTCTGCCATGCCGCGTAACGTAAACGTCCACCAACGGCCGTCACGTTCCTCCCAATACAGCGGCGCTTGCCAGGGTTGCGCTTGCACGCTATCGAAACCGAGCGACAACCAGAGTTCCGGCCGGCGATAGCCGCCATCGGCAATGAACGCAGCGAATTCGCCGTGCGTCACCGGACGCGACGCGAGCGCGAACGGTGCGATGAACGCCTGATGCGCGGGCTCTTCATTGTCGAAACCGAAGCCCTCGCCACGGTGTCCGATCGATGTAAGGCCGGGCTCGTAGCGATGCCACGTGAGCGCGGCCGGTTTCACCGGAAGAAGCGGCCAGCGCGACGCGTACGCAGGACGCAACGGATTGCGCGAGAACAGATGCTTGACATCGGTGAGAATCAACTCCTGATGCTGCTGCTCGTGATGCAGGCCGAGCAGAATCAGCGCGACAATCTCCCACTCGAGTTCGCGCGTTAGCAGAGTGCGCATTGCGCGGTCGACGTGCGCGCGATAGTTGTACACGGTTGCGAGATCAGGTCGCGAGAGCAAACCCCGCTCCGGACGCGGGTGCTTGTCGCCCACGCCGTGGTAATACGAGTTGAAGAGCACGCGAAAATGCGGATCGAAGGCGGTGTAATCGCGCGCTTGCGGTAACAAGACGAACGTCTCGAAAAACCACGTCGTATGCGCCAGGTGCCATTTGACCGGACTCGCGTCCGGCATCGATTGCAACGCACAGTCCTCGGCCGAGAGCCGCTGCGCGAGCGTTTCGGTCTGCGTGCGAATCCGTTCGAAACGAGACGCGAGAGCCGATCGAGCCGTCAGCCGGTCAGATGGCGCCGCACTATCTCGGTGATTTCGTGAACCGGACATCGGTATCTCCAGACGCATATGCCGCGCAAGGCGGAGGGTTATTTGGCAAGACAACTCGCGCAGAAATTGATTCCCGCGTGGCTTAGCTGACGTTTACGTGCGAAGGACCGTCCACCATTACGCCTATAGTCGCCGCATTCTCGAAACCCTTGCTGCGGAAGATGTGGAGAACCTCGTCGGTATAAGCCACGTCGCATGCGACGAGCAGCCCGCCCGAGGTCTGCGGATCGGTCAAAAGTGCCCGCTCGATCTCGCCGTGCTTCGGCGCAATCGTCACTTGGGAGCCATAGCCGTCGAAATTGCGCCCTGATGCGCCGGTGATATGGCCACGCTTCGCGAAGTCCAACGCGTCCGGCAATAGCGGAACGCGCGCGAAGTCGATCGATGCGCCGGCGTGCGACGCGCGGCAGACTTCGAGCAAGTGTCCGAGCAAACCGAAGCCGGTCACGTCGGTCATCGCGTGAACGGCGGGATGACGTCCCAATTCGATGCCCGGCGTGTTGAGCTGAGTCGTGTTGTCGATCAATGTGCGATATGCCGCGATGGACAGAGCATCCTTGCGTAATGCCGCGCTGTAAATGCCGACGCCGAGCGGTTTGCCGAGGATCAACGCATCGCCGACTTCCGCCCCGCCGTTACGCTTGATGTGGTCGGGGTTGCCGGCACCGATCACCGCGAGACCATAGATCGGTTCGACCGAATCGATCGTATGTCCGCCGGCAATGGGTATGCCTGCCTTGGCGCAGATCATCTCCCCGCCGGCGACGATACGGCGGATCGCTTCGATCGGCAGTTCCTTTACGGGCATCGCAAGAAGCGCGAGCGCGAACAGCGGCGTTCCGCCCATAGCGTAGATGTCCGAAATCGCGTTGGTCGCGGCGATCGCGCCGAAGTCGTAGGGATCATCGACGATCGGCATGAAAAAGTCTGTCGTCGCGATGATCACTTGGGTTTCGTTGATCCGATAGACGGCGGCATCGTCGGCCGTTTCGATGCCGACGATAAGCTCCGGCGGGACCAATCCAGCCGTCGAACCGGCGAGGATTTGCTGGAGGACCCCCGGCGCGATCTTGCAGCCGCAGCCGCCGCCGTGCGAAAACTGCGTCAGGCGACGGGGTTTACCGCCTTCTGTGCTCATCGAATGAACAAATGGGGATTTGATATGTCAACGCGGACGCACATTTTAGCGTTCGAACTTTGTCTAACCGGACAGCATCGCAATGTAGCCCACATGCGGGGTGTGGGGATGCTGCAATGCAACAAGGTTGCAAAAAACTGACGAACGCGACGCCGCGCGACGCGAGTCGCCTTTCCATGCGAACGCGTCAGGCGTAGCATCCCGGCAACGCAAACGGCTCGGGAGGCTCGCGATCGCAACGGAATACGTGAGCTGCCGCTGCAGTCAGTGCATAAAGAGAGCCGGGCGTGCCACTGAAGAGGTAAAGGTTTGAACCCGACGGATATTGCGCACCCGGACTATTTCCATAAAGTCGTCGATTGTCAGTGGGCCTGTCCGGCCCATACTCCGGTTCCTGAATATATCCGGTTGATCGCGGCGGGCCGCTACGGCGACGCGTACATGGTCAACTGGGAATCGAACGTTTTCCCGGGGATTCTGGGCCGCACGTGCGATCGTCCTTGCGAGCCGGCGTGCCGTCGCGGACGCGTCGAAGAAGGTTCTCCCGAACACCGCAAAGCCAGCGCCAAGCCTGAGCCCGTTGCGATCTGCCGACTCAAACGCGTTGCCGCCGATTACAAGGGCGACATTCGTGGACGGCTCCCCAAGCCCCCAACAGCGCGTAATGGCAAACGCATCGCGCTGGTTGGCGCCGGGCCCGCTTCGTTGACTGTTGCACGCGATCTCGTACCGCTCGGCTACGAGTGCGTGATCTTCGACGGCGACCGTCAAGGCGGCGGCATGATGCGCACGCAGATCCCGAAATTCCGCCTGCCGGACAGCGTGATCGACGAGGAAGTGGGCTACATCCTGGATCAAGGCATCGAATTTCGCGGCGGCACCCGCGTCGACTCGATGCGTGCGCTGCTCGAGCAAAAGTTCGACGCCGTGTTCGTCGGCAGCGGTGCGCCACGCGGGCGCGATATCGCGATTCCCGGACGCAACGAGGCGCGCAAGAACATTCATATCGGCATCGATTGGCTGTCGTCGGTGTCGTTCGGCCACGTCACGTCGATCGGCAAACGCGTCGTCGTGATGGGCGGGGGAAATACCGCGATGGATTGCTGCCGCAGCTCGCGGCGTTTGGGCGGCGAGCAAGTCGACGTCATCGTCCGTTCGGGCTTCGACGAGATGAAAGCATCGCCGTGGGAAAAAGAGGATGCGATGCACGAGGGCATCCCGATCCACAACTATCTTGTTCCCAAGGCGTTCACGCACGACAACGGTAAGCTGACCGGCGTCACGTTCGAGAAAGTCGCGCCGCAAAAGGACAAGAATGGTCGGCGGCAGCTCGTGCCGACGGGCGAGCCGGTTGTTCATTTCCCGTGCGACGACGTGCTCGTCGCCATCGGTCAGGAAAACGCGTTTCCATGGATCGAGCGCGACCTGGGCATCGCCTTCGACGCGCACGACATGCCGGTCGTCGACAAGGCCACGATGGCGTCGACGCGACCCGACGTGTTCTTCGGCGGTGATGCTGCATTCGGACCGAAGAACATCATCTGGGCCGTGGCGCACGGGCACGATGCGGCGATCTCGATCGATCTGTACTGCCACGGCGAGTCGCTCGCGAAGCGGCCGCCGGCGCACGTGAATCTGCTCTCGCAAAAGATGGGCATCCACGAGTGGAGCTACGACAACGCGATCCATGGCGACAAGCGTTACCGTGTGCCGCTCAAAGACAAGGTCATCGCGTTGAAGGACATTCGCGCCGAAGTCGAGCTGGGGTTCGATCTGCGCACCGCTTATGCAGAAGCGCAGCGATGCCTCAACTGCGACGTGCAGACCGTTTTCTCGGACAAGCTCTGCATCGAATGCGACGCGTGTGTCGACATCTGTCCGATGGATTGCATCACGTTCACGGTCAACGGCGCCGAACCTGATTTGCGAACACGACTGATGGCGCCGGCGCCCGATCTCGAACAGGCGCTGTATGTATCCGCGCCGGTGAAAACGGGTCGCGTGATGGTGAAGGACGAGGACGTTTGCCTCCATTGCGGCCTGTGTGCCGAGCGCTGTCCGACGGGTGCTTGGGACATGCAGAAATTTCTGTTCGAACCTGCACATGCCGACGATCGCTGCCACGGCAAGCACGCGAGCGCTGTGCCGGTAGAATTCGCCGGGCTGGCGGCGGAGTAGGGCTGTTAACGCTATGGACGCGGAACGCGAACGGGTGGCATGGGGCGCCAATCAAGGCGGCGATTTTGACAAAAATCGGAAGCGAAGAACGGGCGTCGGGCGAGGAGAACAACGCAGAGTGGCGCCCCAGGCCGTCCGTTCCCTTCGGGTTGCTGCCGAAAACGCCCATCGCTACGTTGCAAGTCTCGCCGGGTATCTGACCTGCCTTGGCCTTCGCGCCTTGCGCTCGGCGTTTTCGGCCGTGCAACGCGTTCGCGCCCATAGCGTTAACAGGCCCTTATGAAGCCGATTGCACGCGTCAACGATTTTGTCGTCAAGTTTGCCAACGTCAACGGTTCCGGTTCGGCATCGGCGAACGGTTTGTTCGCGCGCGCGATCCTGCGGATGGGCGTCCCCGTCGCGGCCCGCAACATCTTTCCGTCGAACATCCAGGGCCTGCCCACCTGGTACGAGGTGCGGATTGTCGAAGCTGGCTGGCGCGGGCGCCGTGGTGGGGTCGATCTGATGGTGGCGATGAATCCGCAAACGTGGGAAAAGGACGTCGCGGAGATCGAGCCGGGCGGCTACTTGTTCTACGACTCGACGAAACCGTTCCCGGCGTCGAAGTTTCGTACCGACGTCAACGCGATCGGCGTTCCGCTCACCGCGATCTGCAATGCGGAATACACCGATGCACGGCAACGGCAGCTGTTCAAGAACATCATCTATCTCGGCGCGCTGTCCGCATTGCTCGACATCGATCCAGCCGAGATCGAGCGTCTGTTCGCCGAGCAATACAAAGGCAAGGAGGCGTTGCTCGACTCCAACCGCAAGGCGCTGGCGATGGGACGGGATTACGCGCTCGCGAACTTCGCATGCCCATTGACGTTGCGCGTTGAGCGCCGCGACAAAGTAGGCAACCGTATATTCATCGACGGCAATTCTGCTGCGGCGCTTGGCGCCGTCTACGGTGGTGCGACGGTTGCGGCCTGGTACCCGATCACGCCGTCATCGTCGCTTGCGGAGGCGTTTGCAAAGCACTGCGGCAAGTTGCGCACTGATAAGGCGACGCGCAAGCACAAATACGCGATCATTCAGGCCGAGGACGAGCTGGCGTCGATTGGCATCGTCATCGGTGCGGCGTGGAACGGCGCGCGCGCGTTCACGGCCACGTCGGGCCCCGGCATTTCGCTGATGCAGGAGTTTCTCGGCCTCGCGTATTTCGCCGAAGTGCCCGCGGTGATCTTCGACGTTCAGCGCGGCAGCCCGTCAACGGGCATGCCGACGCGCACGCAGCAAGCCGATCTGATTTCGTGCGCGTATGCATCGCACGGCGACACGAAGCACGTGCTGTTGATGCCCGAGGACCCGCGCGAATGCTTCGAGTTCGGTGCGCTCGCGTTCGACCTGGCCGATCGCCTGCAAACGCCGATCTTCGTCATGCTCGATCTCGATATCGGCATGCAGGATTGGTTGACCGAGCCGCTTGCGTGGGACGACGCGCGGCGGATCGATCGCGGCAAGGTGATGACGGCTGCCGCGCTCGACGCCGGCAAGGATTTCGGCCGGTATCTCGACGTCGATGGCGACGGCATTCCCTACCGGACGTATCCGGGCACGCATCCGAGCAAGGGCGGATACTTCACGCGCGGCACGACGAAAGATCGCTACGCCCGCTATACCGAAGAGGGTCCTGCATACGTCGACAACATGCAGCGCTTGTTGCGCAAGTTTGAGACGGCGAAGATGCTGGTCCCCGCGCCTGCCATCAAGCGTGCGACACAGGCGACGCGTACATGCGCGATCTGGTTCGGCTCGACGGGCGCCGCCATGGCGGAGTCATTGGCCGAGCTCGACCGGCAAGGCATCTATCTCGATCAGATGCGGTTGCGCGGATTTCCGTTCCACGACGACGTCGCAGACTTCATCGCGGACCACGATCATGTATTCGTCGTCGAACAGAACCGCGATGCGCAACTCAAGATGCTGCTCGTGAACGAGTGCGGCATCGATCCGGACAAGCTGATCTCGGTGCTTCACTACGACGGCACGCCGATCACCGAGCGCTTCATCACGCGTGAGATTGCGGAAAAGGCGCGCGTGTTCAACGTCACGCCGTTGCGGAAGGTGGCGCGATGACCTACCTCGCCAAACCGAAGATCCATCATCCCGATCTGCCGAAAAACGCGCTTGGGTTCACGCGCCGCGATTACGAAGGCGCGATCTCGACGCTATGCGCCGGCTGCGGCCACGACTCGATTTCCGCTGCGATCATTCAATCGTTTTTCGAGCTCGACATCGCGCCGCACCGCGTCGCCAAGCTCTCCGGCATCGGTTGCTCGTCGAAGACCCCGACGTATTTTCTCGGCAACTCGCACGGCTTCAACAGCGTTCACGGGCGGATGCCGTCGGTGCTCACCGGCGCGGCACTCGCCAATCGCGATTTGATTTATCTCGGCGTGTCGGGCGATGGCGATTCGGCGTCGATCGGCCTCGGTCAGTTCGCGCATATCCTGCGGCGGGGCGTGAACATGGTCTACATCGTCGAGAACAACGGCGTCTACGGCCTCACCAAAGGACAGTTCTCGGCGACGGCCGACAAAGGCAGCAAGTCGAAGCGCGGCCAAGTCAACAGCGACGAGCCGATCGACCTCGTGCTGCTTGCCCTCGCGCTCGGCGCGACCTTCGTTGCGCGCGGCTTCTCCGGCGACAAGACGCAACTGGTTCCGTTGATCAAGGCGGCGGTTGCGCATCGCGGCGCGGCGTTCATCGACATCATCAGTCCCTGCGTCGCATTCAACAACCATCCCGGCTCGACGAAGAGCTACGATTATGTCCGCGAGCACAACGATGCGGTGAATCGTCTCGATTTCTGGCCGTCTCGCGAACCAATCACGGCAGAATATCCTCCGGGCGGCGTGCGCGATGTCGAGTTGTTCGATGGCGGCAGGATCCGTCTGCACAAGCTCGACGACGATTACGATCCGTCGAACAAGGTCGGCGCGATGACGTATCTTGAATCACGCCGCGCGCAAGGCGAGGTCGTCACGGGATTGCTCTACGTGCATCCCGACAGCGGCGACATGCACGACGCGCTCGAAACCGTCGATACGCCGCTGAACGCGCTGTCGGACGCCGATCTCGTCCCCGGCAACGCCGCGCTCGCCGCCCTAAACGCGTCACTGCGTTAATCCGCCACACCGCACGACGCGGCGGTAGAATCGCCGGATGCGTCGCACCGCGCTCATCGTTCTCGCCGCAGCCGGCGGCGTCATCGCGCTGATACTGATTGCGGCCGCGATCGCGGTCGCGACCGTTGATCTTCACACGCTGATCGGTCCCGTACAAGCGAGCATCAAGTCGTCCACCGGACGCGATCTTGCCATCAACGGCGCGATCGATCTCAAGCTGTCCCTCGAACCGAAGATCGTTCTTGCCGACGTAACGTTCAGCAACGCGGCTGGAAGCAAGGTAGCCGACATGGTCAGAGCGAAACGTGTCGACGTGCAAGTCGCGCTGTTGCCGCTCTTGTCGCGGCGCTTCGAGGTGGTGGAGCTCACGTTGACTGATCCGGTGATCGCTCTCGAGACCGACGCCCAAGGACGCGCGAACTGGGACTTTGGCCCTCCGTCTTCGACACCTTCCGCTACGCCCACAACGGTGGCACCCTCGGCTGCCGCGGGCGCGTTCGGCGTCGGCAACTTCACCGTTGATAATGGGACAGTGATGTATGTCGACGGCGTGAGCGGCAAGACGACACGCGTGATCATCGACCACCTTGCCGTACACGCACGCCGTGGCGATGCGCCGGTCCAAGCCGAGTTTCGGGGCAAGGTCGACGAGGTCTCGCTCACGTTGACCGGCAATTTCGGACCGATCGATGCATTGCGCGCGGGACGGTGGCCGTATCCAGTGGAAGCCAAGGGCACATTGGACGAAAAGGCCGCGGCAATCACGACGAAAGTCGCGGTGCAGGGAAATACGGTTCAGCTCGACGCGCTCGATCTCGCCTTTGGAACGTTCAAAGCCAAAGGCAAGATGAGCGTCGTCTCCGCCGGCAGCCGAAAGCGCTACGTGTTTGACTTGGCGACACCCGCCGTTGTACTCGCCGACGTTCCTATTCCAGTGGGACGCGCCCCGGCGGCAACCGTACCGCGGCCGGCATCGAATGCCCACTTCCTATTCAGCGACGAACCGCTGCCGCTCGACGCGCTCAAGTCATTCGATGCCGACGGACATCTGTCGATGGCCGCGGTCACGCGGAAGAATGGCGTGAAGCTCGCCGACGTCGACATCTCGCTTACGCTGCACGAAGGCAAGCTCGACGTCGGTCAATGGCAAGCGAACGCCTTGGGTGGGACGTTACGGGGCAAGATTTCACTCGACACGGCGCATACCGAGGCGGCGCTTGCGACAAAAGTCACCGGCCGAAATCTCGGTCTCGCGGAGATTCTCGCGGCCGTGGGCGAACCGCGGCAGACGCGCGGAGGAGCGACCGCGATCGACGTAGACATCGCTGCGCGCGGCATGTCGCCGCACGCTTGGGCAAGCAGCGCAAGCGGGACAGCGATCGCGAGTGTCGGGCCGGCGACGCTCGTCAACACCAAGCTCGATCTCGATAATGTGCTCGACAAGTTCGCACAAGCCGTCAATCCGTTTCGCGAGCGCGACCCGTCCACCGAATTGCAGTGCGCCGTTGTGCGCTTGCCGCTCAAGGACGGCATCGCGCATGTCGATCGCTCGATTGCGGTCGATTCGAAAAAATTCAATGCATCGGCGAGCGGCACGCTGGATTTCCGCAACGAAACGCTCGATCTCTCGCTGCATCCGCGGATCAAGCAGGGCATTCCGATCGATATTCCGCAGGTCGCCCAGCTCGTCCGGTTCACCGGCCCGTTTGCGCATCCCGGCGTGTCGGTCGACGCAGTGGCTTCCGCCGCAACCATCGCCAAGATCGGCGCGGCGATCGGCACGGGCGGCCTCAGTATGATTGGCACCGCGCTCATCGAGCGCGCGACCGCGAACGAAAACGTTTGCGACATTGCCGCCGGCCATGCGACAGCTGCGGAGACCCCGAGCGCGGCCGCTCTAAAATCCTCGCCAGCGGGCACCGTGCCGCAGGACATCGGCAAGGCGCTGGGCAAACTGTTCGGCGGCCGATAGATCGCAGCCGTTATTCGAGGCTGCCCTCTTTCGCTACGTCGACGAGCTCTGCAACGATTGTTTCGCCACCGCGCGGCCCATTGAAGAACGCATTCAGCAATACCGCCGAGATGGCGGCGAGCGTGATGCCGCTATGCGTGATCGGGCCGAGCCACTTCGGTAGCTGATCGAAAAATGTCGGCGCGACCAAAGGAATCATGCCGAGCGCGATGCTGACAGCAACGATCAGCAGATTGTGTCGCGGACCATAGTCGACGCGAGCGAGAATCTTGATCCCGGTCGCAGCGACCATGCCGAACATGCACAGTCCTGCGCCGCCGAGGACCGGCTGCGGAATCGACGCGACGACCGCGCCCATTTTCGGGAACAGCCCGAACGCGATCAAAATCGCGCCCGCCATGGCGACGACGAATCGGCTCCGCACGCCAGTCATGCCGACCAGACCGACGTTTTGCGAGAACGACGTGTACGGAAACGTGTTGAACACGCCGCCGATGATCGTGCCGAGTCCATCGGTCGCAAGGCCGCGACCCAGTTTCGCGGGTCCGATCTTCTGCTCGCAAATTTCGCCAAGAGCGAGAAACATGCCGGTCGATTCGACCATGACGACGATCATCACAATGCAAAGCGAAACGACCGCGCTAAAGTCGAACGTCGGGGTCCCAAAGCGGAACGGATAGACGATGGCGAACCAATCCGACTCGGCGACACCGGCGAAGTTGACCATCCCAGCCGTGATCGCGACGCCGAAGCCCACCGCGAGGCCGATGAGCACGGCGATGTTCGCGACGAACCCACGCGCGAATTTGTTCAGAAGAAGAATGATCGCGAGCACCACCGCTGCGATGCCCAGATATTCGGGTGCGCCGAAGTTCTTGTTGCCGGCGCCGCCACCAGCCCACGTGACACCGACGCGCAACAGCGTTATGCCGATCACCGCGATAATCGTTCCCGTGACGATCGGCGGGAAGTAGCGGACCATCTTGCCGAACCACGGTGCCACGAGAACAGTGAACACGCCGGCGCCGATCACCGCGCCGAAAATTCCCGTCATGCCGACGCCGCTCGTCGCCATCGCCGCCATCGGTCCAACGGCGGCAAATGTGACGCCCATGACGACGGGCAGACGGATGCCGAACTTCCACACGCCAAGGCACTGGATCAACGTGGCGATGCCGCAGGCGAACAGGTCGGCGTTGATGAGGAACGCGATCTGGTCCTTGGGGAGCTTGAGCGCACCGCCGATGATCAGCGGAACGGCGATCGCGCCGGCATACATCACCAGCACGTGTTGCAATCCAACGGCCAACATGGGTCCGGCCGGCAAGACTTCATCGACCGGATGGCCGCGCTCACGCGATGCGCTCATCGTTTCTCTCCCCAAGAAAAACGTCATCAACCATCGATTACCGCATCGAGTCGCAAGCGCGCGATCTTGTCGATCTGGCGCAGATTTTCCGCAAACTCTTCCGCGGCGTCATTGTCGACGCGCCGTGCAAATTCCGCGATCACGCCGGCGCGATCGTAGCCTTTGACGGCCAGAATGAAGGGGAAGCCGAAATTGGCGTTGTAGCGCGCGTTGAGCTCGCGGAGGCGCGCGAGTTCGGCAGGTGAGCAGTGCATGAGTCCCGCACGCGATTGTTCCGCCGTTGAATCCGCCGTCAGCGAGCCGTCGGTCATCGCTTTGCCCGCAAGCTCCGGATGCGCGCGAATGAGCGCCAGCTGTTCGTCCTTTTCCGCGGCCGCGACAACCGCGGCGAGCGCCGCATGCAAATCATTGATATCGACGAACGGTCGTCGCGACCATGCGCGCTCAGGCACCCATGGCGAGTGTTCGTAGATGCCCGCCAGCGCAGCGACGAATTGCGCTTGATCGAGTCGATTCAGATCGGCGAGAGTCATAACAGCGATTGCTGTTCGGGGACATCGACGTCATCGGGTACGGGCTCGGGACCTTCGTCAACCGGCGCTTCCTCCACGCGCTCGAGCAATGAGGCATCGTCGTTTTTCACCGCGTTGACGCGGCTTGAGATCGGATGGACGTTCAGCGCGTTCGCCGGATACGGCGTGATCAAATCGGTGACTGCGCTTGTCGAGCGATCGAGCCAGCGCGCGTAATCTTCCGGCGCGATGATCAGCGGCATTCGATCATGCACGTCCCGCAACAAATCGTTCGCGTCGGTGGTGACGATCGTGCACGTGTCGAGCACCTGTCCATCGGGTGCAAGCCAGCGTTCGTACAAGCCCGCGAGCCCCAGCGGCGCACCGCTTTTGCCGGCGACGAGGTAGGGCTGCTTGCCGCCCTTGACGGGCTTCCATTCGTAGAAGCCATCGGCGGGCAACAGGCACCGGTGCCACTGAAATGCCGCGCGAAACGCAGGTTTGTCCGCGATACCCTCACCGCGTGCATTGATCAGCTTTGCGCCGATCGACGGATCCTTGGCCCAGCGCGGCACAAGCCCCCAGCGCATCTCCGAGAGCACGCGTTCACCGGCGGAATTCTGGCGGACGATCGGCACCGGCTGCATCGGCGCAATGTTGTAACGCGGGCGCAATGCGGGCGGCGCGGAGAGTCCGAACGCAAGCGCAATCGCCGCCGGATGCGTATGCAGTTCGTAGCGGCCGCACATCGGATGCGAGAGTCAGTCCGTCGAAGCGAGCGTGGCGAGCAGGCGACGCGCGGTCTTCGCGACCTGCATCGTGTCCCAATACGCGTAGCCTCCGACAGCCACTGCGCCAACGATCGGCACCCAACGACCCGCGGCGGTTCCGATGATCCGCTGCGTGACGCTGATGCCGACGCTGTTGAGCAAGCTCGACAACGCGCTCGCCGAGACTTGCCGGACGATCAGTCGCTCGCCGGTGCGAACGGCCACGTCGCGCAATACATGGCTCGCGGCGTGACGGAACAGGCAATACAGCATATGCGTGCGTGTGAGCTCCGGCGTGCGGCCGTAGAGCTCGAAGATGTCGGCAATCATCTGCCGCTGCGTTTGCCAAATCAGATAGAGATCGGGCAGGACCGTCATCAAACCGAACGGTCCCGGCGGTAGTGCCAACGAGCCGGACAGCACGGCGGCGCGCTTCGCCGCCCGCTGCGCGATTTGTGCCGCTTCGTGATCCGGATGCGGCACGGGCCGCGTCCTCGGTGCGGGAATCGCAGTGATCACGCGCTCGATCGCCCCCTCGATCTTGCGCGCGGGAAGGGACACGTCGCCGTTGTTGGAAATCACGAGGTCGTGCATAACGATTCCTCAGATGGGGGCATTCGGCTCGCAGCCAAACGTCAGCATACCAGCGGCCGGAAGCGCCCACTCGTGATGGCTCGAGGGGGAACACTCTACAATGGGCTCGATGCGTATCGGCGTGCCGCGCGAGATCAAGGACGGCGAACGTCGGGTGGGTTTGCCCCCAGACGGCGCGCGTGCGCTCGCCGACGTGGGTCACGACGTGTTGGTCGAGCGCTCCGCAGGATTGGCGGTCGGTTTCGACGATGCGCAATATGCAGGCGCGGGCGCGACGCTGGTCGATCACGCGCCCGATATCTGGCGCTGCGAGCTGATCGTCAAGGTCAAGGAGCTCCAGCCGCCGGAATACGCATTGCTCACTCCGGGCACGACGATTTTCGGCTACGCGCAGTTGACGCGCGATCCGGAGCTCGTCGACGTCGTGCTTCGCGCGGGCGTGCGCATCATCGCGTACGAGCTCGTTCGCGACGCGTCGGGTGCATTGCCGCTGCTCGCGCCGATGTCGCGAATCGCTGGCCGACTGGCGCCGTTCGTCGGCGCGCAATCGCTTTACACCGATCGCGGCGGATCGGGCGTGTTGTTGACCGGTATCGATCGTGTCGCGGGCGCCAACGTCTTGGTCATTGGTGCGGGGACCGCGGGTGCAGAAGCCGCACGGATTGCATCACGGCTGGGATGCCGCGTAACCGTGCTTTCGCGTGGCGGCAACCGCCTGAACGCACTCGCGATCGAGCTCGCTCAACTCGGCACGCCGATCGCCGCCAGCACGATTGAAAAGATGGGGCCTGATGGATTCGCCGAGGCGATCGCCGGCGCGGATCTTGTCATCGGCGCAGTGCTCGATCCAGGAAAATTGTCGCCACGGCTCATTACACGCGTGCATTTGCGTTCGATGCGCACCGGCAGCGCGATCGTCGACATCGGCATCGATCAGGGCGGTATCGCGGAAACGTCACGGATGACGACGCTCTCCAATCCGACGTATGTGGACGAGCGCATCGTCCATTACGCAGTGCCTAACATGCCATCACTCGTCGCGCGAACGGCCACGGAAGCGTTGACGGCCGCAACGCTTCCGTATGTCCATCGTCTCGCGCGTGTCGGAGTCTCGCGTGCATTGGCGGATGATCCCGGGCTTGCTCAGGGCATGCTCGTCGCAGGCGGCGCGATCGTGCATTCGGATCTGGCCATGGCTCTTCGCTGACATGCGCCTCTTCGGATTCGCCGGCTGGTCCGGCAGCGGCAAGACGACGCTCATCGAACGGCTGGTGCCGCGGCTCGCGGCGCGCGGCTTGACCGTTTCGCTCGTCAAGCATGCGCATCACAGCTTCGATGTCGACCAACCGGGCAAGGACTCTTGGCGGCATCGGCAAGCCGGCTGCACTGAGGTGCTGGTGACCTCTGCCATGCGCTGGGCCCTCGTCCATGAGTTACGCGGCCAGTCCGAGCTCGCGCTGGACGAAGCGATCGCCCGCATCTCGCCCTGCGATCTCCTGTTGGTGGAGGGCTTCAAGGCCGCGGCGGTGCCGAAGCTTGAAATCTGGCGGGAGAGCCTGGGGGAACCACTGCTGTTTCCCGACGATCCCCACATTCAGGCCATCGCGACTGACGATCCCGGCCGCTTTGCGGACCGTCTGACCTCCTTCGCGCTCGACGAGATTGACGCAATTGCGACGTTTGTCCTGGCCGAGGCGACCGGCGGCGGGGCGCTTCGTTGACTTCGATTCGTGGGCAGAGTAGGTTGAACTAGCGGCAGTTTCGACGGACCAAGGGTACGCGCTTGAGGCTTCAAAAGCGGATCGTACCCTGGGCACGCCGGGGGAGCGTGCAATGCCGCCGGGGATTAAAAATGTTGTGGAAACAACAAGTTGCAGGCGTGGCCGCGATTGCGTTCGGCGTAGGATGCGCCGCGCAGGTCTTCGCGCAGGAAGCGGCCGTCTCCCACTTCCAGGCCAATACACCCGAGCCCGGCTTCTACGGCGGCATCGCGTTGCGTGAAAACGCGCAAGATACCGTCGGCATCAGCTTGGGACGCTTGAGCTCGGCATGGGGCAAGTTCGTCGCGCCCACTGCGGATGAATCAGGTTCCCGCGCGCTCATGTTCGGCGGGTACCGCTGGCGGAACGACGTCGCGCTCGAGGCCGCGTTCGGTACGGCGGCCGAAAGCTATGCACTGGCACCCGGGGCACGTCGGGGCGTCGGATTGTCGCTTGCCGGAACCAGTGAATCGACGACGGGTCGCACGTGGAATGCCGACGTGTACACGAGCTGGAGTTTCCGTCCGAGCTTCGCGCTGTACGGCCGTCTCGGGTATGTCCAGTCCGACGCTGCCGCAGCCTTCGTATCGGCGTTGCCATCGATCGACCGGCGGACGCGCGATGGTGTCAACTACGGTGTGGGCTTGCGCTACGACGTTACACCGGCACTTGGATTGCGGCTCGAATACGCGCGCTTCGGGCGATTCGCCGGCGAAAATATCGGCGGCTTCCTTCCGGAATCCGACCAGGTACAGTTCGGCATGCAATTCCGCTTTTGAGGTTGTGCCTCCCACGTTTGCGGCGACCGCTGCAAGCATTTCGGCATCATGAACGACACAGCGATCCGCCATACGCTCACGGTGAACGTCGTCTATCTCGCGCGCTTGCGTGAGGCATTCGGCAGCGCTGGCGAACCGCTGCAACTCGCAACGGCGACCGCGACTGTCAACGATGTGCTGACGGCGCTTGCGTCCCGCGGTGGCGCGTTCGCAACGGAGCTTGCAGCAGGACGGGCGGTGCGGGTCGCCGTCAATCACACGCTGGTTTCGCGCGAAGCTCGGGTGCAGCAAGGTGACGAGGTCGCGCTTCTGCCGCCCGTAACGGGTGGATGAAATGGCCGTTCGCGTTCAAACGACGGACTTCGACGTGGCGCAGGAAATCGCTGCGCTCCGCGAGAGCAATCCGCGTGTCGGTGCGGTGGTCACGTTCATCGGCACGGTCCGCGACGTGAACGCTGATGCGCAGGTTTTGCAAATGACGCTCGAGCACTATCCGGGAATGACCGAGAAAGCGCTCGACGCCATCGTCGTCCAGGCGAGGCAGCGCTTCGACATCTACGATGCGTTGGTCATCCATCGTGTCGGTGAGCTTCGCCCGACGGACCAAATCGTGCTGGTCGCCGTGACCGGCGCGCATCGCGGCGCAGCGTTCGATGCGTGCCGCTTCATCATCGATTATCTGAAAACCGAAGCGCCGTTCTGGAAAAAAGAACAGACGCCCGAAGGCGCTCGTTGGGTCGATGCGCGCACCACCGACGATGAAGCGGTCGCACGATGGAAGACGGACACCACGACTTGACCAGCGCAGAATAAGCCCCTTAGAGTTGCGCGGGGCAGCAAACGCAAATGCGCGCAATGCGGGGGGATCCATCGTGAGCGCGTCAACGCTCATCGCGATCGATTGGGGGACGACGTCTGCGCGCGCCTATCGTTTGGATGCGCGGGGTGACGTGCGCGACGAGCGGAGCGCTGCGCTCGGGATTTCGCAGGTTGTCGGTGGACGCTATCACGAGGCGCTGGCAACGCTGTTGGGCGACTGGCGGGCTGATCCTGCGCCGCGGCTCGCCTGCGGGATGATCGGTAGTCGGCAAGGCTGGATCGAGGCGCCGTACGTCGCATGTCCCGCGTCGCTCGACACGCTCGTCGCCGGCCTCGCGCCCGTGCGCGAGGCGACGCTCTCAATCGTGCCAGGCCTCATCACACGCGACCGATCTGGCACACCCGACGTCATGCGCGGTGAAGAGACCCAGCTTGTCGGCGCCGTCGCAGCGAACGAAACGGTGCTCGCTGTGCTGCCTGGAACGCACAGCAAGTGGGCGCACGTTGAACACGGCCGCGTAATCGACTTCACGACGTACATGACCGGCGAGCTCTACGGTGTTCTGCTGGCGCACAGCATTCTCGGGCGAATGGGGACGCGCGCGGATGCGTCGATGATCGGCTCTGCATTTACTCGCGGCGTGGAACGCGGGCTTGGAACCGAGAGTGTCACGCACGCGATCTTCGGCGCGCGAACGCTCGTGTTGACGGGCGCGCTCCCTTCGAACGACGTCGACGACTGGCTTTCGGGCGTGCTCATCGGCGACGAGATTCGCGCCGCGCTCGCGTGGTCAACGGATCGCGGCACCGATGCGAGCCGTGTGCGTATCATCGGCGACGATCGGCTGGCGGCCCGTTACGAAACCGCTCTTGCGCAGGCCGGCGTTGCGATCGAGCGAGGTGACCGCCATGCCGCGGCGCGTGGACTCTGGCGCATCGCCCGCCAAGCCGGCCTCCTGCACTGACGAGAAAAATGGACCTGCGCCAATATTTGAGTCCTCTGCCGCTGATCGCGGTGTTGCGCGGCATCACGCCCGAGGAGGTGCCGGCGATTGCCGGCGTTCTTTTCGACGAAGGGTTTCGCGTACTCGAAGTGCCGCTCAACTCGCCACGGCCGTTCGAGTCGATTCGATTGCTCGCGCGCGAGTTCCGTGAACGTTGTCTTATCGGCGCGGGGACCGTGATCGCGTCGTCCGATGTCGCACGCGTGCGCGACAGTGGCGGCGCGCTGATCGTGATGCCGCACGGCGACACGGCGGTTGTGCGGGAGGCGAAGCGTCTTGGGCTCGTGTGCATTCCGGGCGTGGCCACGCCGACCGAGGCTTTTGCGGCGATCGCCGCCGGCGCCGACGCGCTGAAAATGTTTCCCGCCGAGGCGCTGCCGCCCGGAGCGCTCAAGGCATGGCGTGCGGTGCTGCCCGGTGAAACACTTTTGTTCGCGGTCGGTGGGATCAAGCCCGACAACATGGCGCCGTATTGGGCGGCGGGCGCCAACGGATTCGGTACGGGATCGAATCTCTATGTGCCCGGCGCCGACGCTGCAAAAGTGCGTGCGGCGGCAGCGGCCTATGCTGCGGGCTTTCGCGCGCTGACTTCGCGATGAATGACGGTCCGGAGATCGTTGCGCTCGGCGAGCCGCTCGTCGAATTCAATCAGATTCACGCCGGCGATCCGCACACGTATCTACAGGGTTTCGGCGGCGACACGTCGAACATGGCGATCGCCGCCGCACGGCTCGGCGCGCAAGCCGGCTATATCACGCGGGTTGGCGATGACGCGTTCGGGAAGATGTTCATTGCGCTGTGGCGACACGAACGCGTTGATACGCGCGGCGTCGCTATCGATCGGAGCGCACCGACCGGCATCTATTTCGTGACGCACGGCGACCGCGGGCATGCATTCAGCTATTTGCGTGCGGGGTCGGCCGCCAGCCGGCTCACGCCCGCAGAGCTTCCGCTCGATGTGATACGCAACGCGCGCGTTATCCACGTGTCGGCCATTACGCAGGCGATTTCTGCGTCAGCATGCGACGCCGCGTTCGCATCCTTCGAGGCTGCGCGTGCCGCCGGCGTCAAAGTGTCGTACGACACCAACCTGCGTCTCTCGCTGTGGCCGATCGCTCGCGCACGTGCCACGATCGTTGCGTCGCTGGCGTGTTGCGACTGGTGTTTGCCAAGCCTCGACGATGCTCGTGGGCTCTTCGACTCGGGCGACAACGACGCGATCGTCGCGACCTGTCACGAAGCGGGCGCACCGGTGGTCGTGCTGAAATGCGGCTCGCAAGGCTGCGTCGTATCCAATGGCGACCGTCGTGAAACGGTGGCGGGCCATGACGTGCGCGACGTGGACGCGACAGGCGCCGGCGATTGCTTCGACGGCGCGTTCGCAGCGCGGATTGTTGCGGGCGACGATCCGTTTGCCGCCGCGCGCTATGCGAATGCCGCTGCGGCGCTGGCCACGACGGGCTTCGGCGCGGTCGCACCGTTGCCGCGCGACGCCGACGTTCGCGCATTGCTTGAACGCCGATCATGACTTTCCGCGACAACCTCTTTGCCGGCAAGGTCGCGCTCGTTGTCGGCGGCACCGGTGGCATCGGCGCCGCAATCGCCGATATATTCGCTACGTTGGGTGCCGTTGTGACGGTCACCGGCGCAACGGACGAAGAGGTGAATGCCGTGCGAGACGGTGCGGATTTCCGCTGTCGTGACGCCGTGGCGCTCGACGTGCGCGATGGCGAGTCGATTGCTGCGCTGATCGGCGATTTGCCGCGGCTCGACATCCTCGTGAATTGTGCGGGCGTCATCCGCCGCGACGCCGAGCATGACGCCGACGTGTTCGCGGAAGTCGTCGACATCAATCTCAACGGAACGATGCGGCTTTGCGGCGCGGCGCGCGAACGATTGAAGGCAGCGCGAGGCGCGATCGTCAACACCGCGTCAATGCTCGCCTATCATGGCGGCGCGCGTGTCCCGGCTTACAGCGCGAGCAAGGGCGGCGTTGCGCAGCTGACGAAGTCGCTGGCGATCGCGTACGCCGCCGACGGCGTTCGCGTCAACGCCGTCGCGCCGGGATGGGTCCGCACCGCGTTGACCCAGACGCTGCAAAATGACAGCGAACGAAGTACAGCGATTTTGGCGCGTACGCCGCAAGGGCGTTGGGCCGAGCCCGCTGACATTGCGGGCGCGGTCGTGTTTCTCTGTTCACCCGCTGCGCGTTTCGTGACCGGCGTCGTGCTGCCGGTCGACGGCGGGTATCTTGCGATGTGAAGGGAGAGTCACATGGCATTGGGAACCGCTATTCGTCATCTGCGCAAAGGCGATTGGTCGAAAGCGCATACGTTGGTCCAGAACGACGAGTCGGCACTGGGCTGCTGGGCACACGGCATCGTGCATCTGATGGAAGGCGATCTCGGTAACGCGCGCTACTGGTATCGGCGCGCACATCGCTTGTTTCCGCGAGAAGCGGATCCCGCGAGCGAAATTGCGGCATTGGTAGCCGCGGT
>VBCG01000159.1:18361-18814 GCA_005881895.1 Betaproteobacteria bacterium | reverse complement strand
ACTGTTGTAGTAATTGACGGCAATATCGGCGCCGCCTGCGGCAAGCTTCCGCGCGATCGCACGGCCGATGCCGCGGGCAGCGCCCGTGACGAGCGCAACTTGACCGGCGAGCGGACCTGCCATCGAAGGGGTGTTTGCGAACGCGGAAAAACCGCCATTCTAACCGGCCCGCCCTCATCCCTAATCCTTCTCCCGCAAGCGCGGGAAGGGAACTGTTCTCTCCCCTCCGCCTTGCGGAAGGGGAAGGGGGCGAGGTGTCTATTGTCCCGCGCCGCGCTTCGCGTGGATCAGTCGCTGCGCTTCAAGACACCAACTCTTCTTGATGCTGTACCAGACGTCGGCGGCCCACAGCACATGCAGGACGGCATCGCCAGGCAGCCCCGACGGATCGGCCTTGCTACCGGGCACGTAGGCATTGATCCAGTCGCGGGTTTGTTCGTCGCGCGGAAGCTG
>VBCG01000159.1:0-18344 GCA_005881895.1 Betaproteobacteria bacterium | reverse complement strand
GTACCAGGCGGGCAGCTCGACATTGCGCACTTTCGCCGTTCCGTTCGCGCGATAACTGTTCTCTTCGGCGCCCGGCACCGTCCACGCCACCATATCAAGGCCAATCAAGAATCCGGTGAATTCATCGACGCTGTCGGGAATCAATCGCAGCCGGCCGATCATGTTCCACTGATTCGGCAGCATGAACGCCGCGCCGCCCGCGCCGACGGCGCTGGCATACGCGATCGAGATGCCCACGACGGGACGTTCTTTGCCCGTCAACGGATCGACGATCGTCGTGCGCGGCTCGGCACGATGCGTGACGGGATTCCAGACTGCGATTTTGTCCGACATTTGTCCGGCAAGCTCGCGCAGCACTTTCACGGCCTGCATGCCACCCTGGCTGTGACCGATGATCATCGGACGCATGCCGTCGTGCTCGTATTGCCAGGCAACAATCCCGGCAAGCTCGCCGCTGTCCTCGTAGGGGCTGTACGACCAGTCATGGGTCTCGGGATCGCGGATTTGCGCTTCCGGATAGCCCATTCCCGTCAAGAAGCGGCCGAACGAAAGCATCAGCAGGTGCACCGGATTGCGCGGCGCGGGTCCTTGTGCGAGTGTGCGGACGTCGTCGCCGCTTAAGTGTTCGGGGTCGAGCGCGAGGATTCGTTCTTCCAGCGCGCGATTGACGGTCAGCGCTCTCGCGGAGGGCGGCCGTGCGACAGCGGCTTCCTCTGCCGGACGCCCAGGCGTCGCGCACCCCGCAAGCGTCAACGCGAGCGCGACGAGGAGCGATACGAGACGCGAGGATATTGTTTTCATTGTAGCGAGCACACGCAGTCCGCGACAAAGCTCCCGATTGTAGCCACTTTTGGCGCCGTGAACGCCGAGCGGCGATACGACAAGCCGAGCGCCAGCGCGTTCCCGGAGCTCGTTGCAGCGACGACGAGTGGGGCGACGGGACCGGTGGGAACGGCACGCAAATACTCAGGCGCTGTGCCATTCTTCGTCGGGGATTCCCACAAAGCATCCACGTTGAGCGACGTGAGGCCCGCGAGAACCGGATAAGCCTTTGCGTAGAAGCGCTGCCGCTGACCGGTATTGAGGAACCACCATACGACGCCGTTGATCTGCACGGCGAGCAAGGTCTGCAGATAGTGCTTGCGACGCTTGAAGCGCGTGGTCTCGCGATGAACGTCCCGCGCAAGCGCCTCGACGGTGATCCCATCGGGCAGCGGGTGTGAAATACGCATCGAGCTCAGGAATTGGCCGAAGGCTTCGTGAGCGGCGTAGCCGCATTCACTGCGCAAATTGACGATCGACGCGACAGCGACCTCGCGGCGCCGCCCGGCGCGAGAAGCTTCCGGCAAGTCGCGCGAAAGCGCCTTCAGAATGATCGCGACCAGCAGATCGTTGAACGTTACCCCGAGTGCCTTCGCCTTGACGCGCACCGTGCTGACGGCGGGCGCGGCAAGCAGCACGAATTCGAACGCGTTGTACCCGTCGGCGTGATCGGTGTAGCGCGGGCGCATTCCGCGTCGGCAACTGGCGGCGATCCGCGGAAGCCAGTGCAAACCGCGCACGAGCCTTCCGGCATTGCGCACGAATACCGGGCGGAAAGTTACCGGATAAAGGTTCGGTTTCGGACGCTGCATCGACGCGCCCAGATAGCAGCCGACGATGTCGTTCAACAGCACAACGATCGAATCGCCGCCCGCGATGAAATGATCGTACGCGAGCCCAAGGCCGAATTCGCCGCCGCGATCATGCGCAAAAAAACGAAACGGAACGAAGGCACCGTCACGGGGGAACGGACGATTCAGCTGGCGTTCGATTTCGGTTCGAATCGCTGTGTGGCGATCGCCGTTGCCGGCAAGGACTTCGAGCTCGACCGCTGCTGGGCCACCGCGGTATTCGTAGCGTCCGCGTGCACGATCGAGGGAAAACCCCGTGAGCCCCGCGGCGGCAAGCTGGCTCGCAATGGCGGACTCGACGCGCGCACGGTCGAATGGCTCGCGAATCTGGACGACATGGACAGCGCTGTAGGGATGCAGATCGCGCCAGCGCAGCATTGCCGACTGAAACAGGTTGAGCCTTCCCTTCATGAACGCCGCGCCGATGGCGGGGTATTCGCAGCGCGAATCGCGCGTTGCGCTTCGATGCACCAGTGCTTCTTTACGCTGAACCAGATGTCCGCCGCATGAAGAAGGTTGGATGCATCGATGCCTGATTCGGGTGGCGGCTCTCGTGCATCCGGCCGATACGCGTCTATCCATGCGCGCGTCACGCTTTGCTGGGCGAGATGTTGTGTGAGCGGAAGGCGAATATGACTGTAAGTCGGGGGCAGCGTGACGTTGCGCACGTCGGCTGTGCCACTGGCCCGGTACGGTTCATCGCCGAACACGTTGCCCGCGATGATGTCGCCAGGAATCGTGAAACCGGTAAAGTTTTCCACAGTGTCCGGAATGAGCCGCAGCCGCGGCAGCATCGACCATTGTCCAAGCAACACGCGCGCCAGCTTGCCGGTCGCCAGCGCCGCAGCGTAACCGACTTTAAGACCCACCACCGGTCGGGTCGCGCCGGTCAGCGGATCGTGGATCGTCGTGCGCTCGAGCGCTCGGCCAGCAATCGGGTCGAAGACCGGGACCGCCTGGTGGAACTCGCCCGCGAGCTCGTAGAGTGTTCGGATCACCAGCATGCCGCCCTGGCTGTGACCGATCAGCATCGGCATCATCCCGTCATGCTCGTAATACCACGCGAGCTCGCCGGCGATACGCTCGCTGTCGTCGTAGCTCGTCCGGGACAGGCTACGGTCGCGTGGATTGCGCAGGCGTTCTTCCGGGTAGCCCATCGCAACGAGAAATTCGGCAAACGCTTGCATCGACACGACCGCGATGCTGCCGTCCAGCGCGACGATCCGCGGCGCATCGACGCTCGCGAGCGTATCGCGAACATCGGCCTCGCTGATATCGTCGGGTGATAGCGCCAGCACGCGAGCCGCGATCGCCGGGTCGAGCTGATGGGCTCGCTCAAGCGCCGCGCTTGCCGCCGCCGGCAACGCTCCCAGCGCCAGAAGAAACGCAACGATCCGCGCCGCGACGGCGCTAGGAGTCACGGGACGACAAGCGCGGGAAGAAACGTCCAGTGCGGGCGAGATAACGCTGATACGCTTCGCCATGCACGGTGAACAGATGGTGTTCCTCGTTGCGGGCCTTGAGGTTCATCAGCGTGAGATGGATCGCGGCGATCACGATCATCGGCGCCGTAGGCACGACCAGCGCCGAGCACACCATGAGCAGCATGCTGAACGCGTAGATCGGATGCCGGATGAGGCGAAACAGACCGTCGGTAATCAATGCCGTCTTTCGTGTGCCGATGTCCATGCGCCAGTCGTCGCCCATTCGCAGCCAGCAGCGGATGGTAACGAGCAACGACGCGACGGCGCAGGCTGCGGCCACCGCGCGCAGCGACGGGTACGGCTCGGCATGGACGAAGGCGGGCAAAGCGAATGGCGCGTCCGAGCGTTTGAGCGCGGCGTAGGGGAGAAACAGCCATGCGGCTATCAGCGGGACCCAGATCAGCCACATCAGCCGTTCGAGCCGTTGTTCGGGGACGAGGCCCACGAGCTTGCGGTTGCGCCGCCGTACGCGCAGCACCATGATCGCCACGCCGAGCCAGTAGGTCCAGATCGTCGCGATCAGTACAACGAGCGGTACGTCGTTCATCCAGTCGCGCTCCGGCATCCCGATGCCGGGCACGAGAGAATTATACCGGGGGCACTCGAGACGCTTCCCTGCGTGTCAGAAGCGCTCGATGACCGCCGCGATGCCCTGGCCGCCGCCGATGCACATCGTGATCAGTGCATAACGTCCGCTGGTTCGCTGCAGCTCGTACATCGCTTTGATCGTCAGCAGGCAGCCGGTGGCGCCGATCGGATGCCCCAGCGCGATCGCGCCGCCATTGGGATTGACCTTTTTGGGATCGAGCCCGAGCTCCTTGTTGACGCCAAGCGCTTGCGCGGCGAACGCCTCGTTCGATTCGATGACATCGATGTCGCCAAGCTGAAGATTCGCTTTGGCGAGCGCGCGCTTCACGGCGGTCACCGGACCGAGTCCCATCAATTTGGGATCGACGCCCGCGTGGCCGTACGCGATGAGCCGGGCCATCGGCTTCAAGCCTTTTTTCTCGGCCGCGGCGCGTTCCATCAGGACGACGGCTGCCGCGGCATCATTGATGCCCGACGAGTTTCCCGCGGTCACCGTGCCATTTTCCTTGACGAACGCGACTTTCAATTTCGCCATGCTATCGGCTGACACATCGGTGCGGACATGCTCGTCGGTGTCGAACACGATCGGTCCTTTTTTGCTTTTGAGCTCGATGGGCAGGATCTGGCTCTTGAAGCGACCCTCGGAAATTGCGGCCGCGGCGCGGCGGTGGCTTTCGACCGCGAACGTATCCTGCGCGTCACGACTGATCTCGCATTTCTTCGCGACGTTTTCCGCCGTGATGCCCATATGAATCGTGTCGAACGGGTCGGTCAACGCGCCGACCATCATGTCGACCGTCTTCGCGTCGCCCATGCGCGCGCCCCAGCGCTGCGTCAGATTGGCGTACGCCCCGCGACTCATGCTTTCGGCGCCGCCGGCCACCGCCGCGTCGATGTCGCCCAGCAGGATGTACTGCGAAGCGCTGACGATCGCCTGCAAGCCGCTGCCGCAAAGACGGTTCAACGTCAGCGCGCCGACCTCGTGCGGCAGGCCGCCGTTGATTGCCGCAACGCGCGACAGGTACATGTCCTTGGCCTCAGTATGGATCACGTTGCCGAAGACGCATTGGCCGATTGCCGCAGGATCGACCTTCGCGCGCGCAACGGCCTCTTTGACGACTCTGGCCGCGAGCTCGGTGGGCGGGATATCTTTCAGGCTGCCACCGTAATCGCCAATGGCCGTGCGCGCTCCGCTCAAGATGACGACTTCACGTCCATTGCTCATAGGAGTCTCCTGGAAATTGAATGGACATCGTACGCCGCGGCTGCGGCGCAGGCGTTGACCGGGATCATGCTGGTCATTGTTAGATCAGGCCGCCGCCACGTCCGTTCAAGGGTGACGGCAGGAAGAACGTCAGGCCGGTGCGATTTCCGGCGACCGAAGTCCCTCCAGCGCGCGTAGCTCGCGTCCCAGATAACGGGCGATCGCCCGCATGCCGTAGACACCGGCTTCCTGCTCGGCGTCGCTGTTGTAGTTGGTATTGGTGTTGACGTCGTACGTGTACAGATCGCCCCGCTTGTCGACGATGAACTCGATGCCTGCAATGCCGATGCCGTTGTCCGCCAGGAAACGGCGATAACGCTCGACGATCGGATGCGTGAAGCCTTTCACGATCCGAAAGCGCGGCGCGCTCAAGCTGGACCCCCATGCTTGCGGCTTCGCCGCTACGTTCTGCTCTCTGCCCCCAGAGGGGGCGCAACTCGCGCCTTGGGACGGCCCAGCGGCGCTCGCTGCGGGCATCGTCTCGCCGACCGGACAAAATGCGTCGCCGACTTGGCAGACATCCGCCGGGCATAGCTCAAATCCCAGCGACGTGTCGACGCGGACTGCGTAGAGGAATTCGCCGCCGACGAATTCGACGCGGGTGATGAAGGGCTCCGGTGCCTCGATGTATTCCTGAATCAGCGTGATGCCGTCGACCGATGGCTCGAAGGTGTCACCTTCGACATGGCGCGCGAGTGCGTCGACGCTGTCGAAGAGCTTGACACCAAGCCCTTTGCCGGCGCGGTTGTGCTTGGTGATGAAGCGGCCCGGCATCGCCCGCGCGGCTTCGACAATAGGTTGGGCGCCAACCGCTGCAATCGTCCGTGGAACGCGAATGCCCTGTCGCGCCAGAGCGGCGTATTGCGCGATCTTGCTGATCTCGAGTTGGAGCGCTCGTCCGTTGTTGATGACACGGCGACCGTAACGCTCGAGCCACGCCAGCACGCCGCCGGCCAGTTCCGCAGCGTAACGGTGGTCGCGCGTGTGCGACGACGCGCTCATCCGGTTGTAAAAAACGCCCTCGGGCGGCGTCGCCGACAGATCAAGCGTTCCCTGGTCGATGAACCACTCGGCGTGAGGCAGGGCCAGCTCGGCAAACGCAGCACGGAGCGGCTCGACCCACGCGTCGTTCTCGTGGATGACGTAAATCTTGTTTGTCAAAGGGTTGGTTGCCATAGAATGACAATAGGGCGTCCGACTGGGCAACGGAAAGAACGGCTGCTTTTAAGCTTGTAATCGAGCCTATGAAACATTATTTCGCGCCGATGACTTTCGCGGCCTTGGCAACCGCTTGAGGCTTGACCCAGAAAATCGCCGCGTAGCGGCCATCGCCGGCGCTGACGGCGTCGCAGGCGGTCACGTTGACTTTCGCCTTGGCCAGCGCGTCGAGCGTGCCGGTCATCGCGCCGACACGATCGTCGCCTTGCACCAGGAAGCCCGTCTTGCGTGTAGACAGCTTGAGCTTCAGCTTTTTCGCCGCCCGCTTCAACGCCGCCGAGTCCTCGGGAACGAGATCGAGCTGGGCACGCCGGCCGCTCGGGAATCCCGAAAATGCCAGCAAATTGACGCCTTCTTCGGCGAGCGCTGCCAGGATCTTCGATCCCTGGCCGGCGGTATTCGGGACGAACGTGTAGAAGTAGTCGACTTTGCGCAGACTATCGGTCATGGGCTTCTCCTCTTGGACAGACATTCGACCTGCCTTCGCGCAGGTTGTTTCGTGGCGCGAGCCCCCAGCGTGGGGGTGCAACATTGGCAGACGGCAAATTCTGCGGCAGGCTATCTAGCATGGCAATGATTGGAGGTACCGAAAATGGCCACTCCGTCGGAATCAAAATGGCGACACCGCGGCGTGCGCGTCGTGCACGCGAACGAGCTCGACGTCAACACGCCGCAAACGCCGGGCATGAATCGCGCGGCAGCGGTAACGGCGGCGCGCGCCGGCGCCGAAAAGCTGTGGGCGGGAACGGTCGTCATCCATCCGAAGGCGAAGACCGGCGCGCATCATCACGGTCCGGTCGAAAGCGTGATCTACGTGGTGACCGGTAGTGCGCGCATGCGCTGGGGCGATCGCCTCGAGTTCATCGCCGAGGCGGGGCCGGGCGATTTCATCTATGTGCCGCCGTTCGTCCCGCACCAGGAGATCAACGCGAGCGACACCGAGCCGCTGTCGTGTGTGCTGTGTCGCAGCGGCCAGGAGCCTGTCGTCGTCAATCTCGATTTGCCGAATGTCGAGCCGAATCCCGAGGAAGTGCACTGGGTCGACAATATTCACCCGGATCCATCGCGACCGGCGTAGAGCGATTTCACGCGGCCCCCGCCACCTTCGCGCGGGATTTGACGCCTCGATTGTCACGTCCGTAAAGCGGCGCGTTCACGTCGGCGAACGCGAGCATCGATCCTAATTTTCGATCGGCGCCGGCTTCGAAGCCGCATTCGCCCGATCCCGAGCCCGGGTGTACAGCGGATCGAAGATCGCGCTGCACACAGCATCCGAATACGTGTCGTAGATCGCCTGCGGATCGAAGCCGTTCTCGGCAGTGGCGAACGCAACGCGCAGCGTCTTCGTCATGTCGGCCGCGTGAGCCGGCAAGCCGCATACCAGTGCGCCGAATATCAACAGCGTTCGCACAACATTCATGGCGAATAGTGTGTAGTGACGAACCGGGAGAAGCGCGCCACGCCTTCCGCAAGCCGCGGCATTTCGGAAGCGAAGCACCAGCGAACGAAGCCTTCGCCTTCGGGACCGAACGCGCTTCCCGGCGCGAGCCCGAGCTTGGCCTCGCGCACGAGTCGCTTGCAGAACATCAGGCTATCGACCAGGCCGCGCAAACGGAAAAAGGCATACATCGCTCCTGCCGGCGCCGCTATTTCGACCCCGGGTGACTCGGCAAGCGCACCCACCAAATAGTCGCGAGCGCTACGAAAGCGCGCCAGCGTTCGCGCAACGGTCGGCTCGCCGCGTTCGATCGCGACAACACCTGCCCGCTGGACGAACACCGGCGAGCACGACGTGTTGTACTCGATCAACTTGCCGAGGTCGCTCATCAACGGCGGCGGCGCGACGATCCAGCCAAGCCGCCAACCGGTCATCGCCCACGCTTTTGAAAAGCTATTCGTCGACACCAGCCGGTCTTCTCCATTCGCCAGGGTCAGAAACGAGGGCGCGCACGGCGCGTTGCCGTAATACAGGCGTTCGTAAACGTCGTCCGCGATGATCCAGATGCCGTGCTTGCGGCAATGCGCGAGTATCGTCTGCTGCTCGGCGCGCGTGAGCGTCCAGCCCGTTGGGTTGTTCGGCGAATTGAGCATCAGCACACGCGTGTCGGGGGTGAGCGCAGCAAGGAGGCGCTCCAGATCGAGCACCCATCCGCGCGCGTTGAACGCGAGTGCCACGCAGGTCACGTGCGCCGACAGAATTTTTGGAATTTCGACGAGATTCGGCCACAGCGGCGTTACCACGACGACGCGATCACCCGGCGCGACGAGCGCTTCAACGGACAGCATCAACGCCGACATTCCAGAGGTCGTGACCGCGATCGTTTCGGGTTCGATCGACCGATGGAGGCGCGTTACGTAGGCGGCGATTGCCTCGCGCAACTCGAGAATGCCGAAGTTGTGCGTATAGAAGGTTTCGCCGCGCGCGAGCGATGCGGCCGCCTCGTCGCGAATGAACGCCGGCGTGATTTCATCGGGCTCGCCGAACCAGAAAGGCAACACGTCAGGATCGTCGATACCGGCGTTGGCGATTTCGCGTATTTGCGAAGCGCCCAACGATTGGACTGCGGCCCGGGCCGTTGGCATCAGAATGGGGGAACGCATCGAAGGGCCCTTATACTGCGCCGATGAGCCTCACGGCAAGACGCTACCAAATGCAATGGCGATGACGTTGCGCGGCGTCGTCCTCATCGGGGCCAACCTCTTTGCGATCGTTGTCTGCGGCGGCCTGGGCGGCATCGCCGGCTACGGTCTCATTCACACGCTGGATCTGTCCGGCGTAGTGGGCGCGCTCGTGGCCGCGTTTGCTGCCATGCTCGTAGCGGCGTTCGCGTGGGCGGCGGGTTCGGCGTTGTTGCAGACGATCAGCCGGTTCCTTTGATTTGACGACCCTGAGCACTCGTAGCGGCGGGTGCGTCGGCCTCCGCGCTAACGACATAGCGTAACGGTCCGCCGGGGACGAGCGCGTCGAACGGATAGCACGTCACGAGCGTCAATGTTGGGTATTCGGTGTCACGCGGCATGGCAAGCTCGCGTGCATCGACAATCGCAATGTCGCGTACGCGATAAGCAAGCCGGCGACCATCGGCGCGCTCCACGACCAGGCGATCGCCGATTGCCACGCGCGCGAGAAATCGGAAATGCGTGTCGCGGTGCGCCGACAACACGGCGTTGCCCGCCACTCCGATGGCCGCCGAACCATCGAGATGGCCTGGTCCCCATGCGAGCGTGCGGCCGCTGGCGCCTGCGAGAACGAGCAGATCGACGCGCTGCCGCGGCACCATCAACCGCGCAATCGGCTGCGTGTCGGCCCATGGCCACGGTCTCGCGGGCCTTCCGCTTGCTTGCGTCCGCGCCCATGCGCGATGCAACAACCACTGGCCGACGTGCGCCTTGCCGTACAGATACGCGCCGCTTGCGAAGCTGACGCCGCCGGCAACCAACAGCGCAACGGCCGCACCGGATAACATGAGATGACGGCGGTCCATGCATCGCGATCACTAGCAAACGCGGCGCGCGGCGTTGGCGATCCTATCGACATTGTTCAGCGGCTCACGCGTGGTCTTCCGCGCTCTGCGTTGCTGGGCGAGGTATAAGGCCAGCGCAAGCAAGAGCGTGAGCGCGCCGGCAACGGTCAACAGCGGCGCCGGTGTTGCAGTCTGCGGTACGCCGAATATCGCGTCGTAGACGAGACCATCCGGCAAATTCACCGGCAACATTGTCTTTTGCGCGACGATGCCAGCGGGTGCCGTGGGCGTCACGTCGACGGCGACGAGGCTCGTGTAAGCGCTGACCAAATGATGCGCGAGCGCAACGCCGATCACGTCGCGCTTGATTTCGTCGGCGGACGCGCCGTTGCGCTTCGCATCCATCAATGCTTCGATCTTGTCGCGTGCCCACAAAACGCCGATGCCCGGCTCGCTCGTTCCTGTGTCGAGCGGAAGACTGGCGGTCCAGGCCTTGCCGTCACGCACGCCGGAAAGCACGACGAGTCCATCGGTCACGCCATGCTTGAGCTCCGCCGTCAGCACGACCGGCTCGCCGGCGTACAGGTCCGGCAGCTTGTCCGGAAACGTGACGGCGCTCGTGGGCCAGACGATGTTCATGTCGGTCAACGCCGGATTCTCGATCTTGCGGAACAGCACGCTCATTTTTTCTTTGACCTCGCGCACGTCGCCGATGAAAGTAAACGTACCGCGACCCGCTTCGGCGGCCTTCTTGAGGAAATACGTGTTCGGCGCGGGGCCGATGCCGATTGTAAAGAGCCGACGGTCGGCTAACCGCTGCTCGATCAGGTGGAGCAGATCGTTCTCATTCCCGATGGCGCCGTCGGTGAGGAACACGACTTGTCGCATCTCACGCCCTTCGCGCGGTGTCGACAGCGCTGCGGTGAGCGCAGGCAGCATCTCGGTGCCGCCGCGTGCACGCAAGTTGCGCACGAACGTGCGTGCGTTGGCGAGCGTCGCCGCGTCGACCGGCATCGGCGCCGGGTAGAGCGAATGCGTTGTCGAATTGAACTCGATCACATTGAAGCGATCGCCTTCGCGCAAGCGGTCGAGCGCCATCAGCAGCGCTTCCTTTGCTTGATTGATCGACACGCCTTCCATCGAGCCCGATGTATCGATGATGTACGTGATCTCCCGCGGCGCGCGAGCGTTCGCTGCATCGACGATCGGCGGCAACACCATCAACAATGCGAACTTGCGGCCGTCGCGCTCCTCCGTCAGCAACGTCGCGCCGGGCGCCGCCCCGACATCGGGCGTCCATGACAATTCGAAATCGCGAGCTGCGGGAACCGTTCCATCGGACAGCGTCACTTGATAGCGGTTGGCGGGATGCTCGTCGACATGGATCGCGTGCGACGGGCTCGTCAGGCGCGCCAATGGAAAGCCGGCGTAGAGCTCGATCGTGAGACTGACGGGATTGATCCATCCATTGTCGGGGTGCGCAACGGGCGGTGTGATCCGGTCGGCGTCGGACATAGGGTCAGACTCGACTTTACGGGTCAGATTCCCTATGTCAGACACGATGGCGAAAGTCGAGTCTGACCCTATGTAACGCGGCGTAATCGCAAGCGGAAAGCGCAACGCAAAGCTGCCCGCGTCGTAGTGCAGCGTTTGCTGATATTCGATGGCGACAACGATTTCTTCGGCCGGACCAATGTGCGCAACGTTCGTTGTGAAGAGGTTAGGGCGCTCTTGTTCGACGAGCGTCGCCTTTCTCCCTTCCGATTTTGCCGCGTCGTACGTGCGCTTCGCCTCCTGCCGCTCCTTGATCTGACCTTCGATGACCCGTTCGCCGATTTGCATGCTCAAGTGATCGACCGCGGCTTTTTCCGGCAGCGGAAACACGTAGACGCCTTCGCGCCACTCTGAGGTCGGGTTAACAAAACGCTGGGTGACGCGCGCACGCGCCGTCATGCCGGCGATGTCGATGTGAACGTCGGTGAAAAGAAGTGGCGCGGTTACTTTCGACTCACCATCGAGCAGCAAGAGCGTGCCTTGCTGGACATCGGCGCGCGAGCCCGCGGCGTGCGCCTGTGTCGCGACGATGAAGACCGCCAGTCCCAGCACGATGCTGACGAACGCACCCGTTGCGACGCTTTCCAGCAACAGCCGGCCGAGGGAACGCCATTCGGCACGGACGCTCACGCCAACGTTATCGATTCTTTGCCCGGCGCTCATTGCTTTTGTCCTCATTCGGTCCCGCGACTCGTTGTCGCCGGTTTGCATGAAGCGCCCGGATTGCGGCGTCGGAAGGGGCCCAAAAGGGCAAAAGATGCGATGAATAATGGCAAAGTAGTGGCGCGAGCTCCCTCTGCCGCCTGGCGGGAGAGGGCTGGGGGTGAGGGCTGCGGTATAGTCGTCATCGCATTTCAAACCGACCGCATGTGAGCCGCCGTATTGCCCTCGTCGAGGATGAGCCCGCGCTACGCGACAACGTCGCCGATGCGCTCCGCAGGCATGGTTACGACGTCGCTGCGTATGGCGGTCGCGGCGACGCGCTGACCGCGTTTCGCGCCAGGCTCCCCGATCTCGCGTTGATCGACATCGGGCTGGCCGACGATGTCGACGGCGGTTTCGCGCTATGTCGCGAGCTGCGCGCGCTGTCGGCGACGCTGCCGATCATCTTCCTATCTGCGCGCGACTCCGACTTCGACATCGTCGCCGGATTGCGCCTGGGCGCTGACGATTACCTGACGAAAGACATCAGCCTGCCGCATCTGGCGGCCCGGATATCGGCGCTTTTCCGGCGCAGCGATTTGCTGCAGTCGCCGCCGGCCACGGAGGACGTGCTCCAGCGCGGGCCGCTTCGGATCGACATCAAACGTTTCATCACCGACTGGAACGGCGCGCGCGTTGACCTGACGCTCACCGAATTCTGGATGGTGCACGCGCTCGCGCGTTTTCCGGGGCATGTGAAGGACCGCGACAGCCTGATGCGCGAGGCAAGCATCGTCGTCGACGACAGCACGATCACGTCGCACGTCAAGCGCATCCGGCGCAAGTTTCAAGCAATCGATCCATCGTTCGATCGCATCGATACCGTCTATGGCATCGGCTATCGCTGGCAACCGGAAGCGGATTAATGCGACTCGCACTCGGCATTCGCGCGCAGCTGCTGCTGGTACTGACGGTGTTTCTCGTGCTGCCGTGGCTTGGCTACGAATATGTGCGCGAGCTCGAGCGTTTTTTGCGCCAGGCGCAGGAACGCACGCTTGCCGGCACGGCGCAGGCGGTGGCGACCGCGCTCCACGACCGCCCGCGACTCTTCTCGACGGCGCCCGACCCGATTGCGTCGTTCGCTCACGATCGCGCGCAAGAAACGATCGGCGAAGGGCCGTTGCCGCCGTCGGCGTCGCCAGAAATTGCGCAAATCGTGCAGGGCCTGTCGCGGACGACGGCGCGCATCTGGGTCATCGACCGTAACGGCGTCGTGCTTGCACGCGCGGGATCGCTCAAGCGGCCGAGCGCGGATGACGAAAACCCGGACGCGAAGCTATCGGGCCGCGGTGCGAGCGTTGTGCAATCGCTCACGCATCCGCTTTATCAACGGATTCTGAAGCAGCCCACCGACGAATTCCATGACGATGCGATTACCGAAGGATCGCCGCGCGGGCGCGACGTCGAAGGTGCGTTGTCCGGCATCCTCGCCACCGATCGGCGCGCAACGTCGGACGGCCGCGCCGTCATCGTCTCGGCCGCGCATCCGATCTGGCTCGGCGATCAGGTGCGCGGGGTCGTGATCGTCGAGGAAACTGGAAACCGCGTGCTGGCCGAGCGCAATCGCGCATTCGAGCGGCTGTTCAACATCGTGCTGGCAGTCCTCCTCGTCGGCTCGGTCGCGCTGACGCTTTTTGCCTCACATCTCTCGGCGCGCATTCGGCGTTTGCGGGACGATGCCGAGTACGCGATCGACGCGCAAGGGCGCGCGCGCGGAAGGCTTTCGAGCTCCGACGCCGGCGACGAGATCGGCGATCTGTCGCGGAGCTTCGCCAGCGTGCTCGCGCGGCTGACCGATTACGCGAGTTATCAGGAAAAAATGGCGAGCCGACTGTCGCACGAATTGCGCACGCCGGTCGCGGTGGTGAGGAGCTCGCTCGAGAACCTAAAGGCGCAGCCACTTCCGCAAGACTCACGCGTCTACATCGAGCGCGCGCAGGGCGGACTGGACCGGCTGACGACGATCCTTGCGCGCATGACCGAAGCGACCCGTCTCGAGCACGCGGTCAAGGATTCGCCGCGCGAGCGCTTCGATGGCGGCAAGGTGCTTGCCGGATGCGTCGACGGCTACCGCATAGCGTATCCGCAAGCGAGCATTGCGTTGACGCTGCCGGACGGCGAAGTGCCGCTGAGCGGCGCGCCCGAGCTCTTTGCGCAGATGCTGGACAAGCTCGTCGCCAACGCGGTCGAATTTGCGACGCACGGAGCGATCCAGATTCGGCTCGATCGCGATGAACGCGGCGCGCGTCTCGTCGTCTCGAACGAAGGTCCGTCGTTGCCGCCCGAAATCGCCGATCGGTTGTTCGACTCGATGGTGTCGGTCCGTTCGGGACGTGCTCCGGCAGAGCCGCATCTCGGACTCGGGCTCTACATCGTGCGACTCGTCGCAGAATTTCACGGCGGCAGCGCGCATGCGGCGAACCGCCCCGATGCGTCGGGCGTCGAGGTGACCGTGACGCTGCCGCTTTCGACCTAGGTTGCTAGTGTTGTCGCTGTTTCCCGATCGGCGTCATCCCGAGCTCGCCGACAAGGAACGCATAGATGTCGGCTTCCTCCTCGATTCGCGTCGCGAGCGCGGTACCGATTCCATGACCCGCCGTCGCTTCGGTTCGAAGCAGAATAGGTCGCGGCGATGATGTCGCGGCTTGCAGACGCGCCGCCATCTTGCGTGATTCGTACGGCGCGACGCGCCCATCGTTCTCGCCCGCCGTCAGGAGCACCGCGGGATAAGCGATGCCTTCCTTGACGTTGTTGTACGGCGAATACGCAAACAGCGCGCGAAACTGATCGGGATTCTTCACCGAGCCGAATTCGGTGACGTTGAACGCGCCGTTGGGTTGCTCTTCCCAGTGCAATGCGTCGTAAATGCCGACGGCGCTCACCACGGCGCGCACGAGCTCGGGATGCTGCGTCAGCGTCGCGCCCATCAGCAGGCCACCGTTGCTGCCACCCAGGATCGCGAGCTTGTCGGGGCGCGTGTATTTGTGGTCGATCAGGAACTGCGCGCAGGCGGCGAAGTCGTCGAACACGTTCTGCTTCTTGGTGAGGTTGCCGGCAAGATGCCACGGCTCGCCGAATTCCCCGCCGCCGCGGACATTCGCGACGGCGTAGACGCCGCCCCAATCGAGCCACAAGCGGCGCAACGGCGAAAAATAGGGCCCCATGCTGACGCCGTAACCGCCATAACCGTAGAGCAGCACCGGATGTGTGCCATCGAGCGCGATGCCTTTGCGATGGATGATGTTGATCGGCACGCGCGTGCCGTCTTTCGAGACGGCGAAATCGCGCACGACGATCGCGTCGTCGAAGTCGAAGTCGTAGCGGCCGTCGAGTTGCGTGCGAACGAGACGATTGCGGCGCGCTTCATAGCGTGAAATCGTTCCCGGCTGCACGTAGCTCATCGTGCGCACGAGGACATCGTCCCCCGCGAGACGCTCGGCGACGTGGATATCGGACACCGGCGCGACGGGAAGCTCGCCTTGCGGCTTGCCGTCGAGCGTGAAGATCCGCACCGTCGAAGGTCCGCCCACGCGATACGTGACGTAGAGGCGCGTTCGCGTCGCTACAACGCTTTCCGCCACGACGGTGTTTTCGGGAACGACAACGCGCGCAGCGGCAAGCGACGGCTTGGCGAGCGGCATCGCGATGATGCGGCCCAGCGGCGCATCCTTGATCGTCATCGCATAAAGATAGCCATCGTCGCCGAATGCGGCCTGCTTGACGCCATCGGTGAAGCTGGCGACGTTTGACCACCGACCCTCCGGACTGCGCAGGTGGAACGCAACCTCGCCGCCGTCGCCGTTGCGCACGATCGCGAGCAGATAGCGGCCGTCGCGGCTTCCTTCGAGCACCGTCTCGGCGATGCGCGGAAATTCCTTGCCGATGACGTAGCGGTCGTTCGCGCGCGGCGTGCCGAGCGCGTGAAACCAAACTTGCTGATAGAAATGGCGGTCGTCCGCGGGCCGTTCATCGCCTTGCGGAAATCGCGTGTACCAGAACCCGCGGCCGTCCTTCGCCCATTCGACGCTGCCGCCGGCCGTCGGATACAGCACGCCGGGAATCACGTCGGCCAGACGCTTGCCCGTCGCGACCTCATAAACATACGCGGTACCTTCTTCGCTGCCATCCTGCGACAGCGAAACGATGACGAAACGGCCGTCGTAGGAGGGGCGATAGAAATCGATCGTCGTGCGGCCGCGTGGATCGAGCGTCAACGGATCGAGGATTGTTCGCTCGCTTTCGAGCGTGCCGGTCGGTTTCAACACGACAAGCGACGGCTGATTGCGCGGCGGTTGCCGCTTCATCGCGAAGAGCTGCTTGCGAAATTGAAAGTCGTAGCGCTGCGCAGGCTCCGAATGCAGCAATTCCGCGACGCGCTTCGCGATCGCCGATCGTTGCGGAATTGCGTCCAGATAACGGCGGCTGAGCGTGTTCTGCGCGACGGTCCATTGCTTGACTTCGGGCGCCACGTCGTTTTCGAGCCAGCGATACGGGTCGACGACGCTGACGCCGTGATAGGTCTCCGACACCGGATTCTTCGGTGTCTCCGGATACGGCAACGGACCAGCATGAGCAAGGGCTGCGAGCATGACGGTGAGCCACAACGTCGGCGGAAAGAGCGTCGTCCTGGCGATCATTGGCTTTGCGATGTCGACGAAACGGCGATTGTAACTGGCCCCTCGACGCCGATCGGAGATAATGACAAGTCGCCGGCTCTCGCACAATTCAAGAATGAGCTACGCTCCGATCGTTCATCATCCAGCGCTTGCCTGCGCGGTGCTCTTGTCGTGCTCGAATCTCTTCATGACGTTCGCGTGGTATGGCCATCTGAAAAATCTGCAGGACAAGCCGTGGTGGATCGCAGCGCTCGTTTCTTGGGGAATCGCGCTCGCCGAATATCTGCTGCAGGTGCCCGCTAACCGTATCGGCTACACCGCGATGTCGCTAGGCGAGCTCAAGATCATGCAGGAAGTGATCACGCTCGCGGTGTTCGTGCCGTTCGCCGTCGTCTACATGGGCCAGCCGCTGAAGCTCGATTATCTTTGGGCGGGACTTTGCCTGATGGGCGCCGTCTACTTCATGTTTCGCTCGTAAACGTGGACCCCCCGCGCGCGCCCATGAAGTTCGGTAGGGTCTACATCGCCTTCGCGGCGGCGTACTTCCTGTCGTATCTCTATCGGACGGCGAACGCGGTGATTTCGCCGGATCTGACGCGCGAGCTTGCGCTCAATCCGGCGTCGCTCGGCCTGCTGACCGGCGCGTATCTCCTTGCATTCGGGCTGATGCAGATTCCTGCAGGGATGCTGCTCGATCGTTTCGGTCCCCGTCGCGTTGAGCCGGTGCTGCTCGGCGTTGCGGCGGTCGGCGCGATCACCTTCGGCCTCGCCGACACACTGCCCGGCCTTGTCGCGGCGCGTGCGCTGATCGGCGCCGGCGTTTGCGTCTGCTTGATGGCACCGCTGAAGGCGATCGCGATGTGGTATCCGCCCGAACGCCAGCCTTCGCTTGCGGGGTGGATGATGGTCGCCGGCGGTTTCGGTGCGCTCGCGGCAACCGCGCCGCTCGAGGCGGCGTTGCACGTCACGATGTGGCGGACGATTTTCATCGTGCTCGGCGCCGTTACGCTGATCGTTGCGCTTGGCATCGCATGGCGGGTTCCCGACATTGCACGTCCGGCGCATCCGCCGGGATTCGCGTCGCAGTGGCTCGGCGTGCGGCAAGTCTTCGCGAATCCGCGCTTCTGGTGGATCGCGCCGCTGGCGGGCTTCGGCATGGGCTCGTTCATGGCGATCCAGGGCTTGTGGGCCGTGCCGTGGATGATCGACGTCGACGGGATGACGCGCGCAGAAGCCGCCGATCGCCTGTTTGTGCTCGGCGTCGTCATCATGCTGGGTTATCTGGGTCTCGGCATGTTCTCGTCACGGCTCGCGCAGATCGGCATCACGCCGCGACACCTTTTCGCCGCGGGATTTGCAACGCACACGGTCGCGCTTGCGTCGATTCTCGCCGGGATTCCGGGGAGTTATGCGTGGTGGTCGATCTACGGGATGGGTGCGGCGGTCAACGTGCTGTCGTTCACCGTGCTGAGCGCCGGTTTCGCGAAGGAGTTCGTGGCCCGCGCCAACACCGCGCTCAACTTGCTGATGTTCACAGGGAGTTTCGTGACGCAATGGGGAATCGGCGTCATCGCGGAGGCGTCGCGGGAGCGCTTCCGTTTCGACAATGCCGCGGGATTGAAGCTCGCTTTCGCGGTGGTGCTTGCCCTCGACGCGTTGACGCTCGCTTGGTTCGCGTATGGCTGGCGGCGTCACGCTCGCCCGGTGCGCGCGACTGCGGCGGCTTGAGGCAAAGTGTCGATGCCGATGGCCGCGCTGACGACGCTCATCGCCGGCGGCCA
>VBCG01000158.1 GCA_005881895.1 Betaproteobacteria bacterium | reverse complement strand
CGATTTCGAGGGCGCCCGCGCGTCGTTCGAAGCTGCGCTGGAGCGCGATGGCGAGCATCTTGCGGCGCGCGTCAACCTCGCGCTGATGCTCAATAAGCTCAAACGCTACAGCCTTGCCCTGCCGCATCTCTTCAAAGCGCGTGAACGCGCCCGCGGATGAATCGATCTGGTGGATGCTGCGGGCAAGTCTTTTGCTTGGCCGCCACGAGGATGCGCTTGCTGACTTTCTTCGCTTTGAGCCGTATCCGGCGCGGGCGGCGCGCGCCGTCCCTGCGT
>VBCG01000157.1 GCA_005881895.1 Betaproteobacteria bacterium | reverse complement strand
GACGTGCAAGGCGAGGAGCGCGCGGTTGCGGCGGCGCTGTCTTACCCGTATGCACGTGGAGATTCGGCGCTTGTCGCCGAGGCAGTGGGGCACATGCAGTATCACGATGTGTCGCGCGAGTCGCTGCTCGAGCTCTACAGCACGTACGACCGTGTCGTCCGCGCCGAGTTGGAGGCGGCCGGCGACGCGCTCCCGCTCGCGCCTATGACGCCGCGGAAAATCGCGAATGACGATCGCCGCATTCGTATCGGATCTGTCGGCCGATTTCCGGCAGCACGTCATGGGCGAGATCCTCGCGCCCGTGCTCGCGCTACATGATCGCTCCCGTTTTGAGATTCGGCTCTACTC
>VBCG01000156.1 GCA_005881895.1 Betaproteobacteria bacterium | reverse complement strand
AATCCTCCACCCGGGTCACCTCGACGACCGCAATGATGAGATTGAACCTGCGGCCGGTTTCCATTACGTCCACGACGTAGCTCCGCGTACCGGCGTTGGAGGGGTTGACGAGGACGCCGAGCTTGACGGCACGCGGAACGAGTTCACGCATCAACTCGACCTGCTTACCACCGAGGGAAAGATTCGTGGTTCCGGTGACATTGCCGCCCGGCCGAGCAAGGCTTGCGATCAGGCCGGCACCGACAGGATCGCCCGCGTGCACCATCACAATCGGGATCGTGCTGGTCGCCTGTCTCGCGGCACTGCTGGCGGCCACCGCTGTCGCAACGATGACATCGACCTTGCTTGCCGCGAGGTCGCGCGCGAGCTCGCTTAGACGTTCCGCGTGCCCCTCTGCGAAACGTTCCTCAATCAGGATGTCCTTGCCATCGACATAGCCGAGTGCGGATAGCCGTTGCTGAAAAGCCGAGCGAAATTGCAGGAGCGACGGATCGCCAATGGAGGCGAACCAAAGGAAGCCAATGCGCGGAGTCTTCGACTGGGGCTGTCCCTGGCTGAGCCGGGGCGCGACAAGCACGCCGATGGCCAGTAGAACACTGCGGCGCGTGATCAACGAATCACCTCGTCGACGCGAGGAAGTCTGGGCATCGTACGCCTATACGGGAATGGCGCGCCGACAACGAACGGCGGCTCTTGGCCGGCATAGATCTCCGGTATCACCAACCCAGCTCAGGCAATTGCATCTGCGAGGGGCGTAAAACGCGTAATCACGCGGTCGATGATCGATTGCCGTACTTGGTCTCGCCTGTCTGAAAGTAGGGCGTGTCAATACCCGCCTCGATGAAATTGCCCTCGGAATAGATTCGGAATAGGCGTGACGGATCCCCGGTGATTTGCTCGCCGACGATGAACGAGGCATTGAACCCGACCTCGTTTTCCTACAGGTATTCACCGTCGCGTCGCTCGATATGTCGCATCGCGTCCGCGACCAGCATGGCGACGTCGAACATCGTGCGCGCGCTCCACAGGTTGGTGGCTCCATCGCCAGCAACGCAACGCTGGTTCAGGACGCCGATCACAGCTTGAGTTCCCGCGAGGTTGCCGGAGCTCAACAAGACGATGACGCGGTCGGCGCGGCGCTCGAACACCGTCATCTTGCAGAACTTGGCGACGTCGTCCATCCCGGCGTTGGTGCGGGAGTCCGAGGCGAAGATCATCCCCTTGTCGAGCATGACGCCGATACAGTAGGTCATGTCTCACACTCTGCGCTCAATCGGGCACTCGTGGAAAGAATGCGCACGTCGACCCGATGCTCGTGCCGATCGTCGCTAAGCGGAATGAAGTTTCCGGCTTGCGCGACGCCATCGACGATTATGCTTGCCGCGCCGAGCTCCTCGTCGTCTCTTGCCTCGGTTCGTCGAACCGCGATGTGGTAGTAGGTTTCGCGGTATCGGTAGCGCACCGCGAATTCGTTCCAATCCGGCGGCAGGCACGGCGCGAAGCGAAGCCGATCCACTTCCAGATTGAGACCCAGCAGCGACTCAACGACGAGGCGGTACATCCAGCCGGCCGAGCCCGTGTACCAAGTCCAGCCGCCGCGGCCGATGTGCGGAGCGAGCGCATAAACGTCGGCGGCAATGACGTAGGGTTCCACCTTGTACGTCGCGGCGCTCTTCGGCGTTAGTGCGTGATTTATCGGATTGATCATTGCAGTCAGCTCCCAGGCACGTGCGCTGTCGCCGAGAGCTGCAAATGCCATCGCAGTCCAGATCGCGCTGTGGGTGTATTGACCGCCGTTCTCTCTTACGCCGGGGACGTATCCGCGGATGTACCCGGGCTCGAGAGCGGACGTGTCGAACGGCGGGTCGAGAAGCTGGATCAACGCGTGGTCGCGGCGAACCAGGCGCGCATTCACTGCATCCATCGCGGTGCGTGAGCGCACAAGATCGCCCGCACCGGAAAGAACCGCCCAGCTTTGCGCAACCGAATCGATTTGACATTCGGCGTTGCTCATCGAACCGAGCGGCGACCCGTCATCGAAGTACGCTCGACGATACCACTCGCCGTCCCACGCGTTCTGCTCGATTCGTTGGCGCAATTGCGCTGCCTCGGTCTCGCAATGCTCCGCGAACGCTGGGTCGTCGCGCAAGCGCGACACTTCGGCGAATTCTCCGAGGACGTGACAAAGGAAGAACGCGAGCCAGACGCTTTCGCCTTTGCCGTGCCTGCCGACGAGGTTCATGCCGTCGTTCCAGTCGCCGGATCCGATCAGCGGCAATCCATGCGCGCCGAATCGCAGCCCGTGCAGAAGTGCTCTCACGCAGTGCTGATAAACATTCGTGCTTTCGTCGGATCGGACTGGCAAGTCATAGTACGAATCATCCTCGGGATTGACTGGCCGGCCTTGGAGAAAGTGAGCGGTTTCATCGAGAATCGACATGTCGCCGGTGGCGAGGATGTAGCGGCATGTCGCCAGCGGCAGCCAAAGATAGTCGTCCGAGCAATGCGTCCGCACGCCGCGTCCCGACGGCGGATGCCACCAATGCTGGACGTCGCCTTCGATGAATTGACGGCTCGCACAAAGCGCGATTTGCGCGCGCGCGAGGCTCGGTTCGGCATGCACTAAAGCCATCACGTCCTGCAACTGGTCGCGGAAACCGTAGGCTCCGCCCGACTGGTAGTAGCCGCTGCGCGCCCAAACACGGCAGGCCATCGTTTGGTACGCGAGCCAGCCATTGGTGAGCATGTTGAGAGCAAGGTCGGGTGTTTCTATCTGCACGGCTGTAAGGGTATGCCGCCAGTGCTGGGTCACTGCTTCGAGCGCATCATGCGCAGCGGCGGTTCCGCGAAATCGCTGCACCAGCCTTCCGGCTGCATCGGCGTTCATCGCGGCACCGAGCCGAAAGACGACCTCGCGCTGCTGTCCTTCCGCCAGCTCGAATGTCACCTGCATCGCTGCACACGGATCGAGTGCAGCGCCAACCTTGCCGGAAAGACGTGTGCGGTGCATGGCGGCCGGGTCGCGCATCGTGCCATTGCGACCGAGAAATTCGGTGCGGTCGCCGCTGACCGTTCGAGTAGGTTCATCGACGTCAAAGAACCCGACCCATCTCGAGAATTCGCTGTTGTACGGGTTGCGAACATACAGAGCACCACTTCTCGCATCGATTTCGGTCGCTACGTGCATCGCCGATTTCGCCCGCACGTCGCCCAATACCCACTCGACATAGCCCGTAGCGGATAGCCGTCGCGCACGGCCTGAAACGTTGCTCACTTTTAACGAGTAAAACTTCACTGCTGCATCGAGCGCCACGAAGATCGTCAGCTCCGAGGCAATTCCGTCGTCCGTATGCTCGAAAACGCTGTAGCCGAATCCGTGTCGGGTCCTGTAGGGTGCACCGCCTCTGCAGGGAGACGATGTGGGCGACCAGAAGTGTCCGGTCTCTTCATCGCGAAGGTACAGGGCTTCTCCGCTCGGCTCGCTCACCGGGTCGTTGTGCCACGGGGTGAGACGAAACAGGTGGGCGTTCTCGCTCCATGTATAGCCGAGCCCGCTTTCCGACACCACCGTGCCGAAACTGGGATTCGCAAGAACATTCACCCAAGGAGCGGGCGTTGTCTCTCTCGCTGCCGGAGCGATGACGTATTCACGCCCGTCCGGAGAGAATCCGCCGATACCGTTGAAGAGAATCAACTCATCGCGTGGCTCCGAGGCTGGGGGCCGGTGGATGCGCGTCGGCGCAATTTGCGGAATTCGGATCTCGGGCGCGCGATGGTGGACATGCTCGGCGAGCGTCCCGCGGCTATCGGTGATGATTGCGCGGGCGACAGACTGAAAAAGGACGCGGTCCTCCGTCGATATCTGTTCCGCATGTCGAACGAATATTCCACCAGGTCGGTCGACGACGTGGGCTTCGACACCCGCAGCGATTAACCCGATGATTTGTTCCTGGAGTTGCTGCCGATAGCCATTGCGGTCTTCATTCCAGATCACCAAATCCACGGCTAGTCCCTTGAGGCGCCAATAGGCATGCGCCTGAACGAGCTGGCGCGCGAGTTCAATATGGGCGGTATCGGCAATCTGCAACAACACGATCGGCAGGTCACCAGAGATCGCGTAGCCCCACAGGCCAGATTGTCCGCGACGATTCGTGACCAGAACACTCGCGGCTGCGCGCAACGACGCGTTGGCGTAAATCACCGAGCTCGCGAGGCGTCCGTAAAGTTGTGCATCGGCTTCGCTCGCGTTCAGTTGCCGCAGCATCACCTGGCTATGCGTCCACGTCAGTTCGAACACACGATCCGCGAAACCGCGATCCTGGTATTTGTCGACGAGACTCAGCACGGCATCCCGCGTCTCGCCGGCACCCGAAACCATGTCGATCGTCGCCGTGGCGCCCGCATCGATGATCATTCGATGACGAATCGCCACGATCGGATCCAATACGGAGCCCGCGGTGTCGGACAGCGCTCCAGGATCAGTCATCGCAAGCGGCGTGGCGAGCGAACCGCCACGGCCGATGAAGCGCATCCGGTCCGTCTCGAATGAGATTTCGAGAGCGAGCGCACCATGCATGGTCATCAGATGAAACATCCACGGCACCTGCTCGTCGCGGGAGCGCGGGCGGCGCGTGCAGAGGATGGCGTGTCGTTCCTTGACGATCTCGGTTTGCACGAAGAGATTGCTGAACGTCGGATGGAGTACGTCCGCCGCCGGCGGCGCGAGAACCACTTCCGCGTAGCTCGTGACGTCGATCGTCCGGGGAATCCGGGACCGGCTAGTGATGTGGACCCGGCGCACTTCGATATCGTCTTCGGGCGAAACTACGATCTCGGTGTGCGTCTCGAAATCGAGATCTCTGCGGCGGAACTCTGCACGCCCCTCCGAGAAGATCGCTTCGTAGTGTTCGGCCTTTTTGAGTGTGGGCTGATGCGCAGTCGACCAGAACTCTCCGCTCGCTTCGTCGCGTAGATAGCAGAAGGTTCCCCAGTTGTCGGACGTGCTGTCTTCGCGCCAGCGGGTCACCGCCAAATCTTTCCAGCGACTGCTCCCGCCTCCGGCGTTCGTGACCATCACGTGGTAGTGGCCGTTCGACAACAGCTGCACCTCCGGAATGGCTGTGTACGGGCTCGCGAGCACGCGCACTGGCAGCGCGTGGCCGTCGCCGGTCACGCGGACAGTGGAGAGATCGGTTGCATTCGAATGGAACAGCGTGGCTCTCGGAATGCGCTCCTGAAGCAGAAGCAACGTCGCCTGGAAGAGCGGGTCCGACTCGAAGCGCTTTTGCATCGGTCGCGCCAAAAGGACATAAGCGAAGGAGAGCAGGCTCATCGCTTCGTGGTGCGCCATGAACGACCGAACCACTGCGCTGGACTCGCCGCGACGTTGCCTCGAAGGGGTGTAGTCGATGGCCTCGAACAAGCCGAGGGTTCCGGCCAAGCCACTGACCGCGAGACGCTGCAAGTTGAGGCATGCCGCCTCGGGAGCAATCATCAGCGCGAGCGCCGATGCGTACGGCGCCACGACCAGATCCTCGCCAAGCCCGCGTTTCAGGCCCAACCCGGGGACGCCGAAGGCACGATACTGATAATTCAGATGGACGTCGACAGTGTTGTAGCCGCTCTCCGACATCCCCCACGGCACGCTGCGTTGCTTGCCATACTCGATCTGTCGCTCCACCGCGGCTCGGTAGGTCTGGTCGAGCAAGGTATTTTCGTACGTCGGCATTACCAGCAGTGGCATGAGGTATTCGAACATCGAGCCGCTCCACGACAACAGCACCGGCTCTCCGCCTGCGGAGGTGAGAAGACGACCGAGCGCGAACCAGGTTTCTTGTGGCAGCGCGCCTTGCGCAATGGCGACGAAGTTGCACAATCGCGCTTCGGATGCCAGGAGGTCGTAGTAGCTCGAATCCGAGCGGCGCTCGCTGACGTTGTATCCAATCACCAACTGCCGGCGAACCTTGTCGAACAAGAATTCATAGTCGGTCGTGGTGAGGGCGGTTGCCTGCAATGCAAGCGCTTCGATGGCGCCAATTCTTTCCATAGCGCGCTCTGCACCTTGCGTGACCAGCGGCTCCGATGCGTCAAGCGCCGCCAGTTCGCGGAGTGTAGGAACACTGCTGGTGCCCGAAACGTCAAGGCGTGTTGCTGACACCGTTGGCAGTTCCAGCCACGGCGCGAGAAAAATTAGCTCATCTCGTAAATCGGCGCACTGTCTCGCGAGCGATTGCGCCCAGAAGGTAGGTGCGCTCTCCGAGCTACTGAAATGTTCGGCTGCGTCGGCAGCGCACGCCGTCAGCCGTTCCACTTGAACCCATGCGTCTGCCAAGTTGACAGCACCGCCGGCGCTCGCCAATTCGAGTGCCTTTTCGAATTGCGTAACGATATCGGGCGGATCTTTGCCGACGGCATCAACCAGGATCGAGAAGGTGTCGCTCAAGCCTTCGATCCATCGTCGATTAAGAATCGGTGCGTCGCAAAGGGCCGTCAGTCCGGGTCGCAAAGTCATCAGGTGGCCCACGAGGTTCCCGCTGTCCACCGTCGAGACATAGAGCGGGACGAGAGGCAATCGCGTTTGGGTGTCGTACCAGTTATAGAAGTGGCCTCGATGGCGCTCCAGCGATTCCATTGTCCGGAGTGCGTTCGCCGTGCGCATGACGAGTTGTCCGGTCGACACGTAACCGAAGTCGTGCGCCGTTAGATTGGCGAGCAGCGCGAGTCCCATGTTGGTCGGCGAAGTTCGATGCGCGACCTTCACCGTGGGATGTTCCTGCACGTTGCCGGGAGGCAGCCAGTGGTCGTCCGGGCCAACGTACGTCTTGAAATACGCCCACGTCTTTCGCGCGAGCTTGCGCAGGAAGTTCGTCTGGTCGACGGTGAGCCTGGCACTGCGCCGAGCGAGCGGACGACTGATCCACCAGGCAATCGCCGGCGATGCGCCCCACAGCAACAAGATCGGCCCCGCGATCGACAGCACCGCAGGATCGGTGAGCGAGAGACCAACGCAAGTAGCGACGGCAATTGCTGGGGCGACTCCCATTGAACGATAGGACGCGCGGAGGTCCGTGCGGTTACGCTCCAGCGCGCGATCGACGTTGCTCGATGGGTTCCATTCCAGCAAGCGCCGACGGGTGATCAGCATCGAGGCAGAAGAAAGCTTCATAGGGAAGAAAGGCGAGCCCCAGAAGCGCCTGCGCGACGTGCCGCCACGCGGCGCGCCCGACGGCAATCAAGTGTTGTGTGGGCGGTACTTCGGGCGGTTTGGTTACCAAATCGGAAAGCGACGCAATGGCAGACGGCAACAGCAGAACTCCGATCACGATCGCAGTCCAGAACGCGAACGACAGCACAGTCCAACCGAGCAGCAGCAGTAGCGTGAGAGCGGCAGGGACAAGGCTTCGCCGAAGGTTGTCGAACAGCTTCCATTGCGACAGCATCGAAAGCGGGTTACGTTCGCGGCGTCCGTCGGGTCCTTTCACGTGTCGCCGCAGCCATCCCACAAGCTGCCAGTCGCCGCGGATCCAGCGTCGCCTGCGTGCGACGTCGCCGCTGTAACGCGCGGGAAATTCTTCATACAGTTCGGCATCGCTCAAAAGTCCCGCGCGCGCGTAGCATCCCTCCAGAAGATCGTGGCTTAGGATGCGATTGGCCGGGAAGCGACCTTTGAGTGCACGCTCGACTGCGTCGACGTCGTAAATCCCCTTCCCGATGAACGAGCCCTCGTCGAAGACGTCCTGATACACGTCCGAAACTGTCCGGGTGTACTGGTCGATGCCCGGTTCACCGCCATACAGGCGCGCATAGTGCGACCGGTTCGTGCCGGGAAGGCTCACCGACACACGCGGTTGGAGAATGGCGTGACCCGATATCACTACTTCGCGGCTCGTGTCCTTTCCGGATTCATCGAAGCGAGCAGCATTCAACGGGTGCGCCATAGCGCCAACGAACTGCCGCGCCGCGTCGCGCGGCAGTTGCGTGTCCGTATCGAGCGTGATGACGTACTTCACTTGCGAAAGAATGGCTGCCTTGCCGACGACGAGAGAAAAAGCATTGGGATGGCCGCCACGCAAGAGCGAGTTCAGGTCATCAAGCTTGCCGCGCTTGCGTTCGTAACCCATCCAAACCCGTGCCTCCGCATTCCAGCGTCGGGGGCGGTGGAACAGATAGAACACACTCGCATCGGCGCGGCGATTGGGGTCGCCATCGTCGGCGTTCTCACTGTCCGCTTCCAACGCGTGCTCGCCGTGCGCATATTTTTGATTCAGCTCGTTGATTCGTGCCTCGGCAAATCGAAGCAGCGGCTCATCGCCGGGAAGCGATTCCTCGCGCGCGTCGGCAAAATCGGTCAGCAAGCCAAAGTGCAGACGCGCGTCGAGATTGGCGAGACACCGGACTTCGAGCGCCTCGACCAGATCCTCGACGTTGCGAATGCTGGTGAGCATCGTCGGAACGACCACCAGCGTCCGCGCGTCCGCCGCAATGCCTGTCGAATAATCCATCCGTGGTAACGGGTGCGGTGTCACCAGCAAGGTGGCGAGCCAGTTCACCATCGTGACGGCGAACTGACTGCTGGCCAGCAGTGAAAGCACGAGGATCAGCGCCAGGACTTCCCGGTTCACTCCCGCGGCGTGCGCGTTTGCGGCGAGGCCCGCAGTGAAAATTCCTGTGATCGCCGCGATTGCGCCAAGATACAAAACGAGCGAATGCCTTCGTCCGATTCTCCGCAAGGCTCTCGCTATCGAAACCTCGACCGCGGCCGCGCGTTCCAGGTCGGGGAGTCCCCTGTCGATCAGATAGAAGCCGACGTGCGCCGCTCGATCGTCGCTCCCTTCGCCGTCTGCGTTCGCTTGGGCCAGCTCAATGGCCTTCGCAGCGACCTCGGGCTCTGTCAGGCGACCCTCCTTGGCGATGCGCTCGATCGCGTGACGATAACGGTCGCGGGTCGCAAACTCCATCGCGCGATAAACGTCTTGCGGATCGCGGCGCAGTATTCGCTCGACGACGCTGATGCTTTCGACGAAATCGCGCCAGTCGATCGCGCTCAGGAAGCGAAGACTTCCGATGCTATTGCTGATCGAGACTTGGTCCGATGCCTGTTGCTGGTTCTCCGATTGCACCAGCTGTTCGATCGTCAAATGCGATTCCGCGAGCCACTGCTCGATCCACGTCAACGCAAGCGCCAGCGCCGCACTTTGTCCCTGCAAACGGCGCGCAAGCTCCGCGACAAATGCGCTCCTCATCGGCGGCGTCGATCGCGCCATGTCGGCGATGACGAGGATCACGCTTTTCGGATCTCGCTCGGCAGTCTCCATCATGCGGTCGGCCCAGGCATTCGCCAGATCACGCTCGGCCCTGCCCGCGGCAATGCGCACGCCGACGCGACGAAGATTTTCGATCAAGGCAAGCCGGAGCATGATGGGGATAGCCCAAAGCTCGCCGAGCTTCAGCGTGGTAATCGATTGGTAGGCGGCGACGAAGCGGCTCAAGCTGTCCGCGTCGACCCGGCCATCGCCATGGGAGATCGTCTCGAGCGCGATGTCGTATACGCGCGGCAGACCTTCCGATGGACCCATTGCCAAGCATGGCAATTCGCGGCTATAGCCGCGCGGCAAATGCCTCTTGGCCGTGCCGATCTCTTCTTCGATCAGATGGAAGTTGTCGAGGAGCCACTCGCCCGCCGGACTGATCCGGTGGTTGGCCGATACTGCTGCGGTCAATCGCTCGCAGACGCCGATCAACACGCTCTCGTTCGCGGCCAACCGCGGGAGAAGTTGGTCCCGCGTCCGACGCGGCGACAGACGATGCGCAGCCGCGAGGGTCTTGCCGTAGCGTTCCATCTGGTCGGCGCTGAACAGCTCCGACCGGAGCGGCAGTTCCTCGATTGGCGGCTTGGGCGACAAACCGCTGGAGCGCAAACGGGTCCTGAACTGAGTCAGATGCCCGAAAATCGACGTGCTGCGCGTCACCAACTGGATCAATCCCCTAGGAGTTCGGCCATCGGATGCAACTGTTCCACGTGCTGCGAAACGACTTTCACGATGACGATGATCGGAATGCTGAGCATCATGCCCCCGGATACGCCGGCAGATTGATCCCGATACTGACGCCGGGAAAGCCGATACCGACGCTTACCTGAGCGGCGGCCGAAGCAATCGAGCAAAGCACCATCCACAGCAAAATGAGTCCGTTACGCATTTTCAGCCCCTCGGTTCGGCTTGAGCGGGGCGGCCGACGCATCCTCACGGGCTTATCGCTGTCTTTCTGATAATCGGCGAACGTTGACGAGCGCCTCTGCGGTCGCCTGCACTGCACGGTCCGCGTCATTATGATGTTCGCGCCGGATTCTCGCGAACGTTTTCTTCAAGTCCGTGTTGAGGCTCGCCGTATAGCGAAAAGTAGGATCGAGAATCGATTTCATGTGGCCTCACAAAGTTCGTGGAGTTGCCTCGTTGAAGACGTCTTCGATCCGTCGCGAAAGCGGACCGTGATTTCGTAGTTCTTTCCTGCCACGGCACTAGCGACGATTGCGCCGTCGGAAACACTTCCAGCTTGCGTGCCGCAGACAGCGACCTGGTGCAGCGCGGATTCGCCGCGAGGGAGGAGGGTGCTGCCATAAAAAACCGTCCTATCGGCACGGTGGGAGAATGCCGTGCGGCCGCGGCGTCGTCTGTGCGGTGCCGCACAATGGATTTTTGCTTCAACGTAGCGAAGCGCGAATACGGCGTGAATCAGAAGCCATGACGAGATCAACGTCGATTGTCAGGGGCGAGATGGCCACGGCCGAGACCAGAATGCGAGTTCCTTGATGGTACCGACAACGAAGCCGATGGCGACGATGCTGGTGCAGGCTGCGCCCATCGCGAGCAGAAAGATGACGTACCCGCTTTGGTGTTGGCCCAGCGCGTCCTCGCGCGTCGCGCTGGCGTCGGCGCGTGCGATGATCCGCGCTCCCGTTAAGGGCAGCGTGAGGGATCGGTGTTGCGGCCGGGGTTATTCTTTCCCAGCCGTTTTTTTGTCCGGCGGCCGTTCGCCGTTCGTCTTACCTGGTGCCGACTGATGCGAACATTCGGACAGCAAGCCGCGTACGTGGTGATGCACCCGGGATCTTTCACGTTGTGCGTCCTGCGCGCCTTTCGTGCGAATCAAGGGCTGTTGCTGGCGGGCGCCGTTGCGTATTACACGCTGCTGTCGATCGTGCCGCTGCTTATCCTCCTGCTGATCGCGCTGTCGCAGATCATCGACGAGGGAGAGTTGCTTGCCACGCTGGCACGCTATCTGGAGTGGCTGACCCCGGGACAATCCGAGGCGGTGATCGGCGAGCTCGCCAACTTCTTGGACCATCGCGCCGTGATCGGCTGGGTGCTACTGGCGACCATGGTGTTTTTCAGCTCGCTCGCCTTCACCGTTTTGCAAAATGCGATGTCTGTCATTTTCCTGCACCGCGTAGCAATTCGGCGGCGCCATTTCCTCGTATCGGCCATCATTCCTTATTGCTACATCGTCTTCCTGGGATTGGGGCTGTTGTTGGTGACTTTGGTATCGGGGTCGCTCCAGGTGATCGGCGCGGAAAGTATCGACTTTCTCGGACGCAGTTGGTCGCTCCGCGGAGTTTCAGGCGTGCTGCTCTACTCCTTGGGCGTCATGGGAGAGATACTCGTGCTCACGTCGATTTACCTCGTCATGCCGGTGGGAAGACCCTCATGGCGGCACGCCCTGATCGGCGCCATCACCGCGACAGTGCTCTGGGAGATAACGCGCCACGTCCTGGTCTGGTATTTCGGGACGTTGTCCCAGGTCAGTGTCGTCTATGGGTCGCTGACGACCTCGATCGTCGTGCTCCTGAGTTTCGAGATCGGTGCGACCTTGCTGTTGCTGGGTGCGCAGGTCATCGCGGAGTACGAGCGCATCGGCACGAAAAGTCAGGATGCGCCGCCGCGCCCGCTGCGGACGTAACTTGGATGCGAAATGAGGATTGCGCGGGTTGACGTCGGCGCCAAATATCTACCTTGTACCATCCATATAGATGGTGTTAAGATTCTCGGTAACATCTATATGGATGGTAAGAATGAGCACGACAGCTGCGCGGGCGTCGGACACGGAAAAGATAACGATCAACCTCGGCCTTATCGACCTGGGACAGATCGATCTCCTCGTGCAGGAAGGGTTCTACTCCAACCGCACAGACTTCATTCGCACTGCTATCCGCAATCATCTTGCGACGCATGCCGAGGCAGTAAGGCAGACAGTGGTCCGCAAAACGTTGATGCTTGGGCTCGTGGAGTTCACGCGTGCCGATCTTGAAGGTGTGAAGAAATCCGGAAAACGGCTACGCATTCAAGTCTTGGGGTTGGCTCGAATTGCGACCGACGTTTCCGCGGCGTTAGCGCTCGCAACGATCGAATCCGTCTCGGTACTAGGCGCCTTTCAGGCAAGCCCTGCAGTGAAAGCTGCGTTGGCCAATCGCATCCATTGAGAATGGAACACACATGAACGGATCACTAGGTTCAACGATGCGCGAAGCGATGCGACTAATGCAAACCGGCGACCTGCTCGCCGCCACTGCCGCTATTCAACAGCGGCTGGGCGGCGCTTCCGAACCCGAATCGCTGCGGGCGGCATCGGTAACGGATCCCATCGAAGGAACGTTTCGAGTCGTCGACGAAACGCCCGCGCCGACGCAAAATGCGCCGTCCGGAATTTTGCCGGACCGCACACCCGGCGCTCGTGCCCGCACCCAATTCAGCGAGCATGCGTACACCGGTTCCGCGGGTTCGCGTAGTTACAAGCTCTTCGTTCCGAGCGCTTATCGAGGACAGCCATTGCCGCTGATCGTGATGTTGCATGGGTGCACGCAGACGCCCGATGATTTCGCGACCGGCACACGCATGAACATTCTGGCCGAGGAGCGAGGATGCTTCGTCGCGTATCCCGCGCAATCCAAAAAGGCCAACATTTCGAAGTGCTGGAACTGGTTTAAGGCCAGTGACCAAGGTCGCGACCGAGGAGAACCCGCGATCATTGCCGGGCTGGTACGCGAACTGTTACTGACGTACGGTCTAGACCAGGAACGCGTCTACGTTGCCGGCTTATCCGCCGGCGGCGCCATGGCAGTGATTCTGGGGAAGACGTACCCGGAAATGTTCGCCGCTGTTGGCGTGCATTCCGGTCTGCCCTATAGGGTCGCACATGATTTACGCTCGGCATTCGCGGCGATGCACCGCCCCGGCACAGCGGACTCCCGGGGCGAACGGCCCGAAACCGCCCTATGGCGAAGCAGCGTACCCACCATCGTCTTTCATGGAGACCGGGACGTGACGGTTCATCCCAGCAACGGCGAGCAAGTCGCTACTGAAACGGCTGCAGTCAACGCAGACAAAAGCTCGAGGCAATCACCTGCCGTGGAAAGTCGAACAGGCGAAGCCCCCGGCGGATACGGTTACACATGCACGCTATTCAAGGACGACAACGAGAGGATTGTTGTCGAATACTGGCTCGTGCACGGCGCTGCGCATGCATGGTTTGGCGGCGACCCGCGCGGATCCTTTGCGGATCCCAACGGACCCGATGCGACGAGCGAGATGATGCGATTCTTCCTTGCGCGCACACGCGCGTAAGCCGGCGTGAAACGGCCGGGATTGTCGCCCGACTACAGCGACTTGAGGTACTGCGTCAGATCGGCAATCTGAGCTTCTGTCAGTCCTAGGGAATTGCGCGCATTGTAGATGCGCACGACTACCTCCAGGGTCGGAGCTGTGCCATTGTGAAAATAGGGCGCGTGCTGCCATAACCCGCGCAACGGCGCAGTCCGGTATTGCTTGGTGGCGCTGCGCGATGCCCAGCTCGGCGTGCCATTGGGTTCCGGTTCGCTCACGACATCGCTGGGCGGATGCAGCCGCAGGTTGACGTCGGTGAATTCGGGTCCGCTGTGCCAGATAACGCACTGCGCTGTGCCGTTGAACACGACGCTGCCTAGTTCGGCAGCGACTTGATCGAAGCTTCCGGGCGGCGGTGACGGTGCTGCCAATGTCAGCTGATACGCCTGCAACGCCGGCAGCTTCGACGTGATCAGGTCGTCCGTGCCGTTGGTGACATTGACGCCCGTGCGCGGCTCGGAAAACGATCCGTGACCTCCCATCTGCGTAACGCCGACATAGCGGTTCCAATAAGCGACGTCGTCTCCATCGCCGGTGGATGTGATGCGGTGGATGTTACTGCCGCTCGGACCCCAGAGCGCGGCTTACGCTTTAGGCCCCCTAACGTTTTATGTGTTGGGTCTCTTCTGGGAAGACCAAGTCCAATGCACGACAACTCGCTGCTCTTGTTCACGATCGCCGCCGGGTCGGCGCCTAAATGAACACGCGCTGATCCACACACGTTTTATTTAGCGTGCGATAGCCGCTATGCGCGCTGCCGTACGGACTGCGTGCATGCCGAGCAATACGATAACGAGGCGAGATTGTCCAACGTGAATGAAAGAATTTCGATGACGCGATACACAACGGCGAACCACCCTTTCCAACCTCCCGTCGACCCATGTCTGCCTGCTTTACTGCGGCAAGAGGAAGTGCGCGCTACCAACAAAATAAAAAGCAACCACAAAGCCAATTGAACGTTTGGGAAGACGAAGGTGGTTCCATCAAGAAAGCTGGAGCGATGCGGTCGTCTTGGCTCCTGCACCGGTCTGCGTCGAACGATTTCAACGTGCTACTGACGTCTCGGCCAATCTCGCCGCGCTCAAGAAGGTCGATTCATGGTCGCAACGCGATTTCGTCGAGAAGGGCGGTTGGGCGACGGTGCCAGGATCGAAGCCGCCTGAGCAAGTGTCGGCGGTGGCCAAGGCCTGCGCGTCATTGCTTGCCCCCGCATAGCCTTTGCGGGCTGGTTAGGTTTTAGGTCGCGAACCAGAGACCGTGAGCTGCGAGACCGTCGATTTCTTCAGCGGTGAAACCCCACTCGGCGAGCGCTTCGCGTCCCCGCGCACCGCGCTCGGGAGGCGCAGCGCCCACTGCACCGGGCGTGCGTGAAAAGCGGGGGGCGGGCGCGGGTTGCGTCACGTTGCCGACCGATACGTGACCTTTGCGCGCAATCGCATGCGGGTGTGCCGCCGCTTCGGAGAATGTGAGCACGGGCGCGAAGCAAGCGTCCGAGCCTTCGAATAGGCGGCACCACTCGTCGCGCGTGCGCGTTCGAAACTCGGCCGCAAACCGCGCGCGTAACGCTGGCCAGCCGGCGCGATCGTTCTGATCCGGCAACGATTCGGTCGAAAGGCCCAGGCGCACCAACAATTCATCGTAAAACTTTGGTTCGATCGCGCCGATTGCGACAAATTGCCCATCCTTCGTCGCATAAGTGTCGTACCACGGTGCGCCCGAATCCAAAACGTTCGTACCGCGCTCGTCGCTCCAGCGCTTGCCTGCGAGCATGCCCCAGAACATCGTCGTCAGCAGGGACGCGCCTTCGACCATTGCGGCATCGACGACTTGGCCTTTGCCTGAGCGCTGCGCCTCGAAAAGCGCGCATGCGATACCGAATGCGAGCAACATGCCACCGCCGCCAAAGTCGCCGACAAGATTGAGCGGGGGCACTGGCTCACCACCGGCGGGTCCTATTGCATGCAATGCGCCAGAGAGCGCGATGTAGTCGATGTCGTGTCCGGCGCGCGCCGCGAGGGGGCCGTCCTGGCCCCACCCAGTCATCCGGCCATAGACGAGTTTCGGGTTGCGCTCGAGCAGCCTGTCGGGCCCGAGACCCATACGTTCCATGACGCCGGGCCGGAAGCCCTCGACGATTGCGTCGGCTCTTTGCGCAAGTGCAAGCGCAGCGTCCACGCCGCCTGCACTTTTCAAGTCGAGCGTGACC
>VBCG01000006.1:26602-44106 GCA_005881895.1 Betaproteobacteria bacterium | reverse complement strand
ACGTTCGTATAGAAATCGATCGACCGCGCAAGGTCGCCGACACGCAGCATCGTGTGCAGAATTCGCATCGCTATCCTAAATTTCGATCATCTCGAAGTCTTCTTTGCGCGCGCCGCATTCCGGACAGGACCAGTTCGGCGGAAGGTCCTCCCACTTCGTCCCCGGAGGAATGCCTTCTTCGGGCGCTCCCTCGGCTTCGTCGTAGATCCAGCCGCAAATGAGACACATGTATCGCTTCATCGAAGGCAGTCGGGACTAAAGTGTCGTTCGAACGCCTGCCGATATCCCGGAGCGCGCGGTCGGGTGGAGTAGAATTCATAGTGTAACAATCTCGTTCGCGAACGCGTTGCTCTTCGCGACTTCTAAGGCTTGTTCAGAGGTTCCCGAATGGCCGACGCGCAAGCCGAGTGCCCTCCCATCGTTCTCGCGTTCGCTGCGTCCGATCCTTCCGGCGGCGCCGGTCTGCAGGCCGATCTTTTGACGCTCGCCAGCATGGGCTGCCATCCATTGTCGGTTGTGACGGCGCTGACCGTGCAGGACACCGCGGGCGTCGAGAACATTCTCGCGATCGATTCCGATTGGGTCGCCGATCAAGCGCGCTGTTTGCTCGAGGACATGCAAATCGACGCAATCAAGATCGGGATGCTGGGAAGCGTTGAGAACATTGCGGCGATCGCCGAGATCGTTTCCGATTATCCGGGCGTCCCGCTGGTATTGGATCCCGTGTTGGCGTCCGGCCGCGGTGACGAGCTGGCGAGCGACGAGATGATGCACGCGCTCACCGAATTGCTGCTGCCGCACACGACGCTCCTGACGCCGAACAGCATGGAAGCACGGCGGCTTGCCGAGAGCGATGACGACGGCGAGCCTTCGCTCGCGCAATGCGCCGAGCGACTGATCATCGCGGGCTGCGACCACGTGCTCATCACGGGAACGCACGAGGCCACGGCGCAAGTGGTCAATACGTTGTACGGGAAAAGTGGCGTCGTCCGGTCCGATAGCTGGCCTCGTCTGCCGGGGAAATATCACGGATCGGGATGCACGCTCGCCTCGGCGATTGCGGCGATGCTCGCGAACGGCCTTGCGCTCTCCGACGCCGCGCGGGAAGCACAGGAATATACGTGGCAGGCGCTTGCGAAGGCGTATCGGCCGGGCATGGGTCAGTTCATTCCCGATCGCTTGTTCTGGGCGCGCGATGAGAAGGACACGCGTGCAGAGGAATCCCCTGCAGAGCCGCCACGCGCCGATGTCCGCGGCAGTCACTGACACGATGCTGTGCCGGCGGTCGCGCGCACAGCGTCTCCGCGGCCTCTATGCATTGACGCCCGGGCTCGACGATACGACGCTACTGCTCGCGAAAGTCGCCGCTGCGCTCGAAGGTGGCGCGACGGCGGTTCAATATCGAAACAAGGATGCAGCGGCGTCATTCAGGCAAGCGCAGGCGCTCGCGTTGGCGCGGTTGCACGCGGCACGCGGCGCGCTGTATCTCGTCAACGACGATCCGGCGCTCGCGGCGAGCGTGGGCGCCGATGGTGTGCACCTTGGCGAAGATGACGCCTCGATCATGTCCGCACGCGAGCTGCTCGGACCGGACCGCATCATCGGCGTTTCCTGCTACAACGACTTCGAGCGCGCGCGCGCTGCCGTCGAAGCGGGCGCCGATTATGTTGCGTTCGGAAGCTTTTTTCCGTCGGCAACCAAACCGGCGGCGTGCCGCGCCGACCTCGGGCTGTTGCAACAAGCGCGATCGCTTGGTGTCCCGGTCGTCGCGATCGGCGGTATCGACGCGGATAACGCCAGAACGCTGATCGACGCGGGCGCCGATGCGGTCGCTGTCATCAACTCGGTTTTCATGCCCGACGATTCGGCCGACGTCAAAGCGGCCGCCGAAGCGATCGTCGCGGCAATGACGACACGTTCGTTAGGGCGTATTTGATGAATGTGGTGGACTATTGACTAGCCGTAACGACGAGCTCTTCGCGCGCGCGCAGCGCACGATTCCGGCCGGCGTCAATTCACCGGTGCGGGCGTTTCGCTCGGTGGGCGGTACACCGCGCTTTTTTACGCGCGGCGAAGGGGCCTATCTGTGGGACGCGGACGGCACGCGCTACATCGACTACGTCGGCTCGTGGGGACCGGCGATCGTCGGCCATGCGCATCCTGCAGTGGTTCGCGCAGTCCAGGACGCAGCGGCCGGAGGACTTTCGTTTGGCGCGCCGACCGAGCTCGAGATCGTACTCGCCGAGACGCTTGTTCGCCGGATGCCGTCGCTCGAGTTGGTCCGCCTGGTCTCATCGGGAACCGAAGCGACGATGTCGGCGCTGCGTCTCGCCCGCGGCTATACGGGACGCTCGAAGATCGTGAAGTTCGAGGGCTGCTACCACGGCCACGGTGACAGCTTGCTCGTGAAGGCGGGATCGGGGGCATTGACATTCGGCCAGCCGTCGTCTGCCGGCGTGCCCAGCGCCATTGCCAACGAGACGATCGTGCTGCCGTACAACGACTCGGCGGCCATCGAGGCTGCATTTGTCGCTGAAGGTGACGCGATTGCCGGCGTGATCGTCGAGCCTATTGCCGGCAACATGAACCTCGTTATGCCGGCGCCGGGCTTTCTGGAAGCGTTGCGCGCCTTATGCCATCGTTACCGCGCGGTGTTGATCTTCGATGAAGTGATGACCGGCTTCCGCGTGCACCCCGGAGGCGCGCAAGCGCGCTTCGGCATCGTCCCGGACCTGACGACGCTCGGCAAGGTGATCGGCGGCGGCATGCCAGTCGGCGCGTTCGGCGGCAAGCGCGCGATCATGGAAAAAATCGCGCCGCTCGGCCCCGTGTATCAAGCCGGTACGCTGTCCGGCAACCCGGTCGCCGTCGCGGCCGGGCTCGCTACGCTCGCGCTCACGGAGACGCCGCGTTTCTACGACCGTTTGTCGCGCACGACGCAGACGCTTACCGATGGACTTACGGCAGCGGCTAGAAACGCTGGCGTGACGTTTTGCGCGCAAGCAGCCGGCGGGATGTTCGGCCTCTACTTTGCGGCTGACGTTCCCAACACATTCGAGCGTGTGATGGCCTGCGACAAAGAGGGCTTCAACGCGTTCTTTCACGCGATGCTCGATGCCGGGATCTATCTTGCGCCGTCGGCTTACGAAGCGGGTTTCGTGTCGGCTGCGCACTCGGACGAAGACATCGCGGCGACGATCGCCACCGCGGCGCGTGCGTTTGCGGCGGTGGGGTCAGACTCGGCGTTCGTTTAGTTGCGTAGAGTCCACGAACGTCGAGTCTGACCCCATTTGTGAACGCACCGGCGAGGCGCCGGTCTCAATGACGCCGTCGCGGTGCAAAATCAGGAGCCGCGCGCATTTGGCGCATTGGCGCATATTGCGCGACCGCCAAATAACCGAAAAGTCCTTTTCCGACACGGGTTTCCGGTCACTTTAGAATGAGCGCCGTGCTACAATCCACGCCCGATTTTTCGACGGAATTCAGTTCGGACCGCGTGGACGCACTTGCACGAAAGCCCCTAGGCGAGATCCTGATTGAGCGCGGCAAGCTCGACGCGCAGGCGCTCGAGCGCGCGCTACGTCTTCAGGAGGGAAGCGGCGAAAAGCTCGGGCAACTGCTCGTGACGCTCGGGCTTGTCGCTCAGCGCGACGTCGCGGAGGCGCTCGCCGCACAGCTCGCGTTGCCGTTGGTCGATGCGAGCGGCTATCCGGAATTCCCGATTCTCGAAGAGCGCATATCGGCGCGGTTTCTCCGCGAATCGCGCGCGCTGCCGGTGCGAGAGGACGAGACCGAGCTCACGCTCGCAATGGCCGATCCTACCGACGCTTACACGATCGGCGCATTCGAGATGGTGACCGGCCGCACCGTGCGGCCGATGATCGCCATTCCCACCGAGCTCGAGGCCGCGCTCGAACGCCTCTACGGCAGCGGCAAGTCCGCGCAAAGCCAAATCATCGGCGACGTCGAGACCCGCGTCGACGAGCTCGCGTTCGATGCCGACGTTCAGCAATTGAAGGATCTCGCGTCGGAGGCGCCGGTCATCCGGCTCGTGAGCCTGCTCATCACCAACGCGCTCGAAATGCGCGCGTCGGATATTCATGTCGAACCATTCGAGAATCGGCTGAACGTCCGCTATCGAATCGACGGCGTGCTTCACGATGTCGAATCGCCGCCCAAGCGTTTGTCCGCCGCCGTGATCTCGCGGATCAAGATCATGGCCAATCTCGATATCGCGGAGCGCCGCTTGCCGCAGGACGGACGCATTCGCCTGCGTGTGCAAGGCAAGGAAATCGACTTGCGCGTTTCCACGGTGCCGACGATGCACGGCGAGTCGGTCGTCATGCGGATCCTCGACAAGGGTGGCGTCGCGCTCGACTTCGACCGGCTCGGATTCGAATCCGACACGCTCAAGCGTTTTCTCGAAGCGTTGATGCAACCGCACGGGATCCTGCTCGTCACCGGACCCACCGGTTCCGGCAAGACGACGACGCTCTACACGGCGCTCGACCGCTTGAATCAACCCGACGTCAAGATTCTGACTGTCGAGGATCCCGTCGAGTACCAGATGGCGGGCATCAACCAGATCCAGGTCAAGCCGCAGATCGATCTGACGTTCGCAAATGCGCTTCGCTCGATCGTCCGGCAGGACCCCGACGTGATCATGATCGGCGAGATCCGCGATCTCGAGACTGCGCAAATCGCCGTGCAATCGGCGTTGACCGGCCACCTCGTGTTGTCGACAGTGCACACGAACGATGCGCCGTCGACGATGAACCGGCTCCTTGACATGGGCGTCGAGGATTACCTGTTGACGTCGACGATTGTCGGCATCCTCGCGCAACGACTGGTGCGGACGCTGTGCCCGCATTGCAAAGAGACGTACATCGCGTTGCCCGAGCTGGTGGAGGAGATCAATTTGCGGCGCTTCACCGACGCGAAGGACATCACGCTGTGGCATGCGAAGGGCTGCAGCCATTGCGCCAATACCGGCTACATCGGCCGAATCAGCATTCTCGAGATGCTGCCGATGACCGATACGCTGCGCAGCATGGTGATGAAGCACGCCACGGCAACCGATCTTCGCGCCGAGTCGGTGCGCGAGGGCATGCTGACGATGTACGAAGACGGTTTGCGCAAGGCGCTCAAGGGCGTCACGACGTTCGAAGAAGTGCTCCGCGTCACGCGCGAGAATTAACCGATTTCATCGCGCGTTGCGCTAAGCATTCTCTTTCATCTTCGATGCCGATCTTCCGCTATCGCGCCGTTGCCCCGAGCGGCGAAGTTTCGACCGGCGAGTTCGACGGCGCCAGCGAATCCGACATCGTCGAGCGGCTGCGCGAGCAGGGGCTGATGCCGGTGCAGATCGCCCAGGCATCGGACGCCTTTGTCGGCGCGGCGGCGGCAAACGCGGCGCAAATGCCGCGCCGCCGGCTGTTCCAGTCAAAAAACGTCTCGCGCGATCAAGTGCTCGGCTTGACGCGCGAGCTCGCAACGCTGTTACGCGCCGGATTGCCGCTCGATCGGGCGTTGGAAATACTGATCAGCCTGGCGCCGACGCCGCCCGTTGCGCTGCTGTTGCAAGGTATCCGCGACAATGTTCGCGGCGGCAAGTCGCTGTCGCAGGCGCTCGACGCGCGGCGCGAGGTGTTCTCGCGCTTCTACGTCAACATCGTGCGCGCCGGCGAAGCCGGCGGCGCGCTCGGCGTCGTGCTGCAGCGCTTGGCGGAAACAATGGAACGCAACAAGGAGCTGCGCGAAAACGTCCGCTCCGCGCTGATTTATCCAACGATCCTGATCGGCGTTGCCGTCGTTTCGGTGATCGTGCTGCTGATCTTCGTCGTGCCGCAGTTCCAGCAGACGTTCGCGCAGGCCGGGAAGGCGTTGCCGCTGCCGACCGAGATCGTGATTTTTCTCGGCACGTTCATGCGGCGCTGGTGGTGGGCGACGCTCGCCGTGGTCGTGCTCGGTGTCGTGTGGTTCCGCCGCCGCGGCAAGAATCCGCTCGTGCGCCGGGTACGCGATGCACGCTTGTTGCGCGCGCCGCTGTTGGGCGACATTCTGGCGAAAGTCGAAGTCGCGCGGTTCGCGAGGACCCTCGCGACGCTGCTCGGCAACGGCGTCACGCTGCTGTCGGGATTGTCGATCGTCAAGGACACGATGGGCAACGTCATCCTTGCCGGCGCGCTCGACAGCGTGATCGTGAAGCTGCGCGAAGGGAAAGGGTTCGGCCGCCCGCTGGGTGAGAGCGGCATCTATCCGCGCCTGGCGACGCAGATGATCATGGTGGGCGAGGAAAGCGGACGTCTGGAGGAAATGCTCGTCCGTGTCGCGGATATCTACGACCGCGAGGTGCAAATCGCCGTCAAACGCTTTCTCGCCATCCTCGAGCCCGCGATGATCCTCGGCCTTGCCGTGCTGGTCGGCGGCATCGTCTTCTCGATCCTGCTCGGCGTGATGGGGATGAGCGAACTCGTCGGTTGAAACCTGTCTAACGATCCGGTCCGCGCCCCCGGAGGAGAACATTCGGGACAGCATTGCGGCGCTACAAGCGTAGGGACGCTGAAGGATGAAAATGAACCTATCACGCAAGCACGAGTCGGGTATGACCCTGATTGAAATCCTGGTCGTGCTCGTCTTGATCGGTGTCGTGCTCGGCATCGTCGGCGGCAACTTCATCGGCCGGGGTGAAAAGGCCAAGGCCGACGCCGCGAAGATCGAGATCGGGCAGATCGGCCAAACGCTCGATCTCTTCAAGCTCGAGATCGGCCGCTATCCGACGTCGCAGGAAGGGCTGCAGGCGCTGATCGCCGCGCCGGCAGGCGTCACGAATTGGAACGGCCCGTATTGGAAAAAGGCCGAAGTCCCGAAGGACCCGTGGGGCAACGAATACAAGTACGCCGCACCGGGCCAACACGGCTCGTACGACCTCATCTCCTTAGGGGCCGACGGCAAGGAAGGCGGCGAAGGTCCCAACAAGGACATCACCAACTGGTAGCAATAATCATTGCTCCTTTCCTCACCCGTCCATGCATCGTCGTCTTCATCAGAGCCACGCAGCCGGCGTCTCATTGCTCGAGCTGCTGATCGTGATCGCGCTGATTGCGCTCGTGGCAGGAATGGTCCTGCCTACGTTCGGCAACGGCGTGCCGACGAGCGAGCTCAAGGCAGCGGCGCGACAGCTTGCGGCGGGACTGCGCATTGCTCGCAGCGAAGCGGTGTCGCAAAAACGCGAAGCGTTTCTCACGCTGGATATCGAAGGTCGGCGCTTCAAGGTCGATCGTGATCCACGCGAGTATTCGCTTCCGCCGCGCGTCGGCTTGAAGCTGTTCACGGCGCAAAACGATATCGTCAACGAAAAAACCGGCGCGATCCGCTTTTTCCCCGACGGCGGCAGCAACGGCGGGCGCATTACCGTCGCGGCGGGCGAACGCAAATACGAAGTCGATGTCGATTGGCTCACGGGTCGCGTCGCGATTCTTGACTGATGCGTTCCAACTTCGACATGCGCACGAAGGAGAGCGGATTCTCGCTGCTGGAAGTTCTGGTCGCGTTCGTGATTCTGTCGCTTGTCGCCACGGCGCTGTTTCGCTTGTTCGGTGGCGCGCTCGGCAATGCGGCGGCGGCAAGCGAATGGAGCCGGGCGTTGCTGGTCGCGCAGACGCGGCTTGCCGTCGCAGCAAGCGCATTACCGTTGCGCGAAAGCACCGACCAAGGTAGCGAGACGGACGGGCGCGTTCGGTGGGAGACGAAGGTTGCGCCCTATACGCCGCCCAACACAACCGACGATCTCGAGCGCGCATCCGAAGCGCTGCCGGCGCGCCTCTATCGAGTAAGCGTCGATGTACGATTTCCGAGCGACAACGGCCGCGACCGGGTCGTCTCGCTGTCGACGTTGAAGCTCGGCGCAAGGAATCCGCTATGAGGCACAGTAGCCGCGGTTTCACGTTGATCGAATTGACCATTGCGCTCGTCTTGCTCGCGCTGTTGTCCAGCGTGTTGTATGGCTCGCTGGGACTCGCGGTAACGAGCCTCGATCGCGGCGAAGCGAAGGCCGACGCAACGTCGGGCATGCGACTCGCGCACGCCTTCCTGCGCGCCAATCTCGAAGAACAGCACCCGTTACGGATGCGCAAGATCACCGAATTCCCGCTGCTGTTTTCCGGCGAGCGCGATGAGCTTCACTACGCGGCGCCGCTGCCGCCGCGGGTCGCGGGCAGCGGCATCTGGTTCTATCGTCTTGCGGTGCTGCGGAACGACGCCAAAGCGCCGCTCGTGCTCGAACGCGCGCTGCCCGATCTCAACGCGCTGCAGATGCCCGATTTCCGTGAGGCCGACCGGTCGGTGTTGGCGGAGGACATCGCGTCGCTGAAGATCGGCTACTTCGGCCGCGATGCCGGCGCGAATGACGCCGACGCCCCGACATGGCGCGATCGCTGGGATGATCCGCAGCGACTGCCGCTATTGATCCGCATCGAGATCGAACCCAAGCGCGGCGCTGCGTGGCCGCCGTTGATTGTCTCGCCCCGCGAAGCGCCCGAGGCCGGCTGTCGCGCCTGGGATATGACGCGGTTGCGCTGCGCTGCGATCTGAAGGGGGCCTCTGACTCGCGCCATGGCAATGACATCCAGATTGCGAAATTGTCGATTGCAGCCCACACACAAACAGCAAGGCATCGCACTCGTTCTCGCGCTATGGCTCACGATTCTGCTGACCGTTATCGCCAGCGGATTCGCGTTCTCGATGCGGAGCGAGGCCATTGCGGCGCGCAACGCGATCTCGCTTGCGCAGGCGCGCGCGGCCGCCGATGGCGCCGTCGAGCGAACGCTGTTCGAGCTGTCCCGGCCCCGGATCGCGGACGCGTGGACACCCGACGGCACCCGCCGAACATGGATCGAGAACGACGTCCAATTCGACGTGGTGGCCGTTGACGAAACGTCGAAGATCGACCTCAACTCGGCGAACGACGCACTGCTCAAGGGCCTGTTGATGACAAGCGGCGGGCTCGACGATCAAGCCGCGGCGCGCATCGTCGATGCGATCGCCGACTGGCGCGATCCCGACGATCTCAAGCGGCCGAATGGGGCCGAGGAAGCCGACTACCGCGCAGCGAATTTGAAGTACGGACCCGCGAATGCGCCCTTTGAAACGGTCGGCGAGCTCGCCCGCGTGCTGGGCGTTACAGCCGATCTTTACAGGCGCATCGCCGGCAACCTCACCGTGCATTCGCGGCAGGCGGGTATCAATGCGATGACAGCGTCCCGCGATGTGCTGCTCGCCTTGCCAGGCGTTACAGGCGAGGTCGTCGACGATTATCTCGAGCGGCGCCGGGAAGCGATCGAAAACAAGCTGCCGCCCCCGCCGTTTCCGGCGGCACAGGCATTCGGGACCGGTCCGATTCCCGTATGGCGTGTCCATGCCGAGGCGAAACTACCCGATGGTGTAACCTTCGTCCGCGAAGCGGTGCTGCGCCCCGTTAACGATGTGCGGCGGCCCATGGTAGCGCTCGCCTGGACCGAAGGCGCCCGGCTGCCCGCAGCGGCGCCCCCAGCCGCACCGGCGCAGTCTGCCACCCCATTCACGTTGAGACGTTAGAGTTCTAACGATGCCCGTCGACCGCGAACTCGCCTTACCCGGTTCATCTGCGCGCCTTCGCGATTTTGCGCGGCGCCACGGCTTGTCCGGTTTTTGGGCGTGGTGGCTGAAGGAGCTGTCCGGACTGGTCCCTGCCCGTCCCCGCGCTGCCATGCAGCGCCGGCGGATGCGCGCTGTGCTGGCGTTCGAGGGAGATCGCGCAACGTTGTGGCAGCCTGTGCTGAGGGACGGCCGCCTCTCCATGGTGGAAACTGCGTCGATCGGTTTATCGGGCGACGCCGGCGCCATCGCAGTAGAAGGCCGCACGGCACTCGCGAAATGGTCGACGCGCGCCCCGGGCGCTCCCATCTCGGGACCTAAGCTTGTCATATCGCTTTCGCCGCGTGCGACGCTCCGCAAGACGCTCGTCTTGCCCGCGGCGGTGGAGAACGATCTGCGCCAGGCGCTCGCCTACGATCTCGATCGGCATACGCCGTTCAAGCCGGACGAGGTTTATTTCGACGCCGCGGTCGTCCATCGCGATATCGGGCGCGGCCAGATTCGCGTCGAGATGGTGGCGGCGCGGCGCGCACAGGTCGATGCGGCCGTCCAATACGCGCAGTCGTTCGGCGCGACGGTCGTCGCCGTCGTTCCGGAGCCGCCCAGCTCGGCGTCCGCGTCGCGACTCAACCTGTTGCCGCACGAACTGCGACAGAACGGCGTGTGGTGGAGGCGCTGGCAGTTCTGGTTGCCGATCGCATTGCTGGTCGGCGTTGCGCTCGTCGCAGTGGTTCTTCCGGTGTGGCAGAAACGTGAATACGCGATCGCGCTGAACGACGTCGCCTCGCAGGCGTTTGCCCAGGCGGCGGTCTCGGAATCGTTGCGAACGCAGCTCGATCGACAAGTCGGCGATTACAACTTCGCGCTCGAGCGAAAATATACGTATCCGAGTACCGTGCAGATTCTCGACGACGTCACGCGGCTCCTGCCGGACGATACCTGGCTCACGCAACTCGAAATCAAGACGAACGGACGCGGCAAGGAGGCGCAACGTGATCTCTTGATCCGCGGCGAGTCCGCCAATGCCGGCCGGCTCGTAACGCTGCTCGAGGATTCGCAGCTGTTCACGCAGGCGGCGCCGCGCTCACCGACAACGAAAATACAGCCGGGGCCCGGCGAAATCTTCGATTTGGGCGCGCAGTTGAAAGCCGTGCCGCAACCGACGCCGCTCGCGATCGCGGCAACGGACAAGGCGCCCGCTCTGGTACCCGCCGCAACGACTCTGCCACCGGCCACACCGATGCCTGTCGTCTCGCCGCCGGAGTCCACTAAGGCGCCGATGCCGCCGCTTGGGTCGAATACGCCTCCGCCCCAAGGTCCTGGAGAAAAATCGTGACGCCGGGCCTTGTCGCCAAGCTTTCACCGGGCCAGCAACGCGCGCTCGCGCTGACGATCTTCTTCGGCATTCTGGCCGTCGCGCTGATTGTGCTCCTGGGACCGATCATCCTGATGCACCGTCACTACGATCGTGCGATCGCAGAGATGTCCGACCGTGTCACGCACCTGCGACGCATCGCGGCACAGGCGCCGGAATTGCGCCACGCGCTCGACGCGATGAAAGAGCGCGATGGCCGCCGCTTCTTTCTGAAGAACACGGCCCCCAATCTTGCAGGCGCGGAGCTGCAGGAGCTCGTGAAGGCCGCGATCGAAAGCAACGGCGGGCGCATTACGACGAGTCAGAACACGTCTCCGCGCGAGGACGGGCGCTTCAAGCAGATCGGCGTCAATGTGCAATTCTTCGCAACGACGCCGGCACTGCAAAAGCTTCTGGGTGCGCTCGAAACGCAGCAGCCCTATCTGTTGGTCGATAACATCACGGTGCGCCCATTGAATGCGTTTCGCGGCTTCAAGCCGGGCCCCGGAATGGAACCCGAAGTGAACGTGCAGCTTGACGTCAGCGCTTTCGCGTATGCCGACGTGAAGCCAGTCGCTGCAACGACCGCAGCAGCGGCGCCGAAATGACGAGGAGACGCTCGATGAACGGATTCGATGCTCGCATGAAGGCTTGGCTGGTCTGGGCATTGCCGTTTGTGGCGATCGCCGCGCTCGTCGGCTGGGAAACCGACTGGGGACACGCGCTGAAGCGGGTGCCTGCGCTTGATGCCAACGTTGCCGCGCAGCCGGTGCCCGTCGCGCTATTGCCGGAATTTCGGATCGACGGTGGCACCGATAGTCGACGCGAAACCGTCGAGCGAACCTTGTTCAATCCTACGCGGCGGCCGGCGCCACCGCAGTCGAGTGCCGCGGCGAAGCCGGCGATTCAGCCAGGGCAGTTCGTACTGACCGGCACGACGGTTGTCGATAACAAGGCGACGGCGTTCCTGCGCGAAGTGAACGGCGGGCGCTCGCGTCGCGTGCAGCAAGGCGAAACGATCAACGGCATGCTGGTCGCCGAGGTCCGCGCCGACCGCGTCGAGCTCACCGCCGGTGAAACGGCCGAGCACCTGACGCTCAAAGTTGCCGCTGGACCGAAAACGACGATACAGCCCCAGGTTGCCGTCGCGCCGCCGCCGCAACCCCAGCCGGGTGCGGCAGGTGTGCCGCAGCCGGGGCAGAACGCCGCAGCGCAGCCGCAAGGACAAACGCCGGAGGTGGCTGAGGTGCTGGCAAATCGGCGCCGCGCGGCGCGCGCAGCAGAGGCCGCCGCGCAGTCGGGCGCGCAACCCACCCCCACCGCACCTGTAACAGCGCCCGTTCAGCAAGCGGCGCCTGCCCAGCAGGCTCCGAAGCAGAACGATCCGGCCTGGAACGACGTATACCAACGCTATATTCAAAGAAATCAAGGCAACTCCGGGCGTTGAAGCGCGACGGTGGCGCACGCTCGACCTGGCTGTTCAACGCCCGACGAAAACGCCTGGATCACAATAACGATGCCGATAAAAAACCACTCGCGCACGGCTCTCGCCTGCGCAATCGCCCTTGCGTTGCCCGCCTGTCAGACCGCGCCGCCGGCGACACCTGTCCCTGCGCAAACCGCATCAGCTGCTTCTCGGCCAGCGCAGAGCGGCGTCTCGCCGGCCCTCGCCGACGCCGCCGCTCGCGCGACGAGCCCCGACCTTCCTGATCGGTCGACGATTCGTCCGGGGTCAGGCGTTCTGGTAAGAGGCCAGCCGCCGGGTGGCGGACTGCCGCTCGCTCCGCCACAGGCGCAGGTCACCGGTTCGGGCATCGTGCTCAATTTCGAGGGCGCGGATTTGCGCGAAGTCGTGCGCAATATCCTGGGTGACATTCTGAACGAGAGCTACACGATCGATCCCGCCGTCGGCGGACAGGTGACGATCCGGACGAGCACGGGCATACCCCGCGAAGCGCTCGTCGCAACGCTCGAAACGCTGCTCCGCATGAACGGCGCAACGATGGTGAAAGATGGTGGCCTCTACAAAGTAATCCCGCAGGCTGCCGCCGTTCGCGGCAACGTGACGCCGCAGCTCGGCAATTTGCAGCGCGCCCTGCCGTCCGGTTTCTCGGTGCAGATCGTGCCGCTCCGCTACGTCGGCGTGCGCGACATGTTGCGGATCCTCGAGCCGTTCGCGAGAGACGCGACCGCGATCCGCGCGGACGATACGCGCAACCTGTTGATCCTCGCGGGGACAGAGCTCGAGCTGAGGCACCTGCTCGACGCCGTCGAAATGTTCGATATCGACTGGATGTCCGGCATGTCGGTCGGCGTGTTCACGTTGCAGAACTCGGACGTCAAATCGATGATGCAAGAGTTGGACAAGGTGATCGGCGATCGCAATACCAGTCCGCTCACCGGCATCCTGCGGGTCATTCCAATTGAGCGGATGAATGCCGTCATCGTCATCTCGCCGAATCCCGTGTACATCGAAGAAGCAAAGAAATGGATCGAGAGACTCGACAGCGCCGGTGGCGAAGGCGTGCGTTTCTATGTGTACAACCTGCAGAACACGCGCGCAGAGCATGTCGCGCCGCTGCTGCAGCAAGCGTTTACGGGGCGCGTAACGCAACAACCGTCGACCCCTGCGCCAACCGTAGCCCCCGGAACGCCCGCGGGCACGATCGTCAATCCGCCGACGTTCCAAATCACGCCGACGACGCCGGCGCCGACACCGCCAACGCCGCCTGCGGCCGCCGTCATCGCGAGGACCACGGCTGGCGGTGAAGGTACGGGAATCGCGCGAAACGTTCAGGTGGTGGGCGACAAGGATCAGAACACGATCCTGGTGATTGCCACGCCGTCGGAGTATTCGCTCGTCGAGCAGGCATTGCGAAAGCTCGACGTGCCGTCGCGGCAAGTGATGATCGAAGTGACGATCGCCGAGGTAACGCTTAGCGACTCACTTAATTTTGGCGTGGAGTGGGTGTTCAAGGGCGCTGCGCCGTCCGGACGCGGCAGCGGTGGCTTTTTTGCGCCGACCGGCTCGACGCCGTTCAATCCGGCGGTACCCATTCCCACGACGGCAACCGGAGCAGCCGCGGCGGCAGGATTGGCCATCGCAAACGGCTTCAACTACATCATCAACAACGCCAACTTTCCCGGTGGCGTGCAAGCAGTGTTGAATCTGCTCGATACGTACGGCAACACGCGCGTGATTTCCAATCCGCATCTTGCCGCGCTCGATAACCAGAAAGCGACGATCAAATCGGGCGATCGCATTCCGATCAACCAGCAGACGTTCGTCGGTACCACTGCTGGAACGAGCAACGCCGTCACGACGACGTCGCAATACATCGACACCGGCGTGCTGTTGCAAGTGACGCCGCACATCAATGCCGGCGGCCTCGTGACGCTTGAAGTGCAGGCGGAAGTGAGCACACCTGGAACACCGGCGGTCGCCGGCGACGCGCCGCCGATCAGCACGCGTTCTGTGCAGTCGATGGTCGCCGTACCGTCGGGTCGCACGATGATCATGGGCGGGCTCATTATTTCCAACAAGGGCAACACCACTAACGGTCTGCCATTGCTGGACCGCATACCGATCCTTGGCGGTCTCTTCGGCAAGCAGAACATCCAAGACAACCGCACCGAGCTCATTCTGTTCATCACGCCGCGCGTTGTCGCCAACGAGCTCGATTACGAGAGCGTCATCAATGATCTGCGGCGCAGAATGGAAAATCTCGATCGACAATTTCCGGGCACGAGCACATGGCCCGCATCGCCGCCGAATCCCCTCGATCAGCTGAATCAATTTTTCACGCCGAAAATCGGACCGTTCACGCCGCCGCCGCCGACCGTGCCTGCCGTTCCGCCACCGGCTGGTCAACCGACGCAAACGGCGCCGCTGACCCCCGAGCCGACGCAAAAGCCATAGACGAGACCCCGATTGCGGTCCCGCGCACGACTCGAAAACACGTGTGCGCTAGCGTTCGTTCGCGGCTACGATTTTATGACGCTTAATCCGTTTCTCATAGCAGCTTTGCCGCCGCCACAGTTGGGCTTTTTTCGCGTCTTGGATGCAGTGGAACCGGTACGCGGAAAGGTGTTTTGATGCCACTCCATCGCGTTATTCGATTTTGTCTAGAAAGCGTCGCCATTTGGAGACAGTGGCGCAATTGGATATGTAGTGCGATAGTTGTAATGATTGCCGGTGGATGCGGGACGATGCCTTCCAGCGGAATTTCAGTCGATTCGTCTAGGGAGCAAAAAAGTGCCGCAGTGCGTGAAAGGGCCGAAGCGCGCTGGCAAGCGCTGATCAGCGATGATATCGCGACCGCGTATGGCTATTTGAGCCCAACGACGCGTGAAGTTGTGTCACTGGACCAATACAAGGCAAAAGTGGCGCGGGGCACGTTTCGTGAAGTGAGAATCGACGACGTCAAATGCGAAGCCGAATTATGCAAGGTCAGCGTCCGGCTTACGTTCGATCGGCCCAGAATGAAGGGCATGGTGACGCCGCTCGAGGAAACTTGGATTATTGAGCGAGGGCAATTCTGGTACGTCTATCGCGGATAAATAACCGTTGCAAAAATCCCACGCCCGCCCGGGAATTAATGTCTTTTTGTTTGAAATGCGAGACACGCTGTATTAAGATTCACCCGCTGTTGGTTTCGAAGTGATCACCTCACACGGCAACTCAAAGGAGTCATCACCCACCATGAATACGTTCAAAAAGACGACGCTGTACACCGCGCTTACCGGCATCGGCGCGTTGGGTATGGCGGGGACCGCGAATGCGGTACATGTCAACCCCGACGGCTTGGGGCAAGCCCTGATCTACCCGTATTACACGGTTCAGGCGGCGGCCCCGGGCACCTTCGCGTCGCTGTTGACGGTGGTCAATTCGACGGCATCGGCCAAGGCGGTCAAGGTCCGTTTCCTCGAAGGCAAGAACAGCCGCGAAGTTCTCGACTTCAACTTGTATCTGTCCCCACGAGATGTCTGGGCCGCAGGCATTGTGCGGTCGAGCGGTGATGGGGCCGGCGTTTTCACGAACGACAAATCGTGCACGACGCCCGCGGTTTCGACCGATGCGACTAATCCTACGTTGTTCGTCAACTACCAGTATGCGAGCGATGCGGGCGGCGCCGGTCTTGATCGTACGCGCGAGGGTTACGTCGAAATCATCGAGATGGGCAACGTCGTTGGCGCAACGGCGACGGCCGTCACGCACGTCTCTGGCGTGCCGCCTTGCACGGCCTCCGGATTGACGGACAGCGTCGCATTTGCCAATACGGTGGCGGATACGAACCCGAACGGTGGCTTGTTCGGTAGCATGACGCTGATCAACGTATTGTCCGGCGAAGATATTGCGACCAACGCTGTCGCGCTCGCCGCATGGAACACGACATCCGCGAACTGGGTCGCGCCTGGACTGCCGGGGCCAACGCTGGAGCTCGCCAATCCGACGCAAGCCGAAATCTTCAACGGCTTCACGGCGACGACGTATCAGTTCCTGACCGGCATCGACGCCGTCAGTGCTGCGCTGATGCACGACACGGTCATGAACGAGTACGTGCTCGACACGGCGACGAAGTCGGGCACCGATTGGGTCCTAACGATGCCGACGAAGCGCTTCTATGTAACCGGCACTACCGCTTCGCCGCCATTCCAGCGCCCGTTCGTTGCTAGCGGCGCGTGCGACGACATCCTGGTGACGACGTGGGATCGCGAAGAGCGTCCGGTCACGGTGGTGTCGGGCTTCTCGCCGCCACCGCCTCAAGGCGGAGGCACGGCGCTGTGCTACGAAGCGAACGTCGTAACGTTCAAGGGCAGCAATGTTCTCGGCGCTGCAAATGCGGTCGGTCTGGTGGACGCGAACTTCGCAACGGGCGCGCAGAACGGTTGGGCATTGTTTGACCTCACATCGGCGGTAAGCGGTCCGGTGACGGCGCACCGGCTCACATCGTTCGCCCCAGTCGCAACGTTCTTCGGATTACCGGTCATAGGCTTCGCGGCGGAAACGTACAACAACGGTACACTGACTGCGGGCGCTTTGAACGTCCGGTCGATCTACGCTGGCACGTTCCCGCACAAAGCGACGACTCGGATTCAATAATCAGTCGACGTCGCATTGGGTCAGAAGTGAACCTGCTAGGGCGGGGACAACGTCTCCGCCCTAGTTTTTGGTGGTGTCGCGTTTGCGAGCCCTCAGGTTAGGGGACCTTGAGATTGGAGCAAGCTATTCAACGGTTTACCGTCGTAAGCCGGTGATAGCTCGGGAGCGGTTGGGGGACCGTTTCTAGCGTGGCGCTATTGTTGCTTAATGCGCTACCAATGGTGGCAACCCAAGCCCGATAAGGGCGTAATGGAGTAGATATGAACCCGTCAACCCCGTCGATTTTCGCTCGTCCCCTGTTCGCGTTTTCTTTGGTATCGCCCTTTTGATCGCGGTCGCGACCTACGCGTCGCGAGCACATGCTGACGTTACGATCAACTTCGCCGGCTGTTCCAGCGTGGTGGCCAGCGGCAG
>VBCG01000006.1:0-26591 GCA_005881895.1 Betaproteobacteria bacterium | reverse complement strand
ACCGGCAACGCCACCGCCACCGCCTTCCACGACACCAACAACGCCTAGCGGCCCTGTGGCCTGCGCAGGCTTCGCCAAGACGGTGTATGTCGATATGGCATGGGGCACCACGAGCCGCGACGGCAGCACGGCGTATCCGCGTCTCTATACGAACGACTTTGGCGGCTTGAACGCAACTGACGCGCTCGTTGTTAGGTTGAGCCCGCCCGGCGGCGTTGCGTCTTACGATAGTGGGTCGATCAGCCTCTCCGAGTGGAGTGGCGATGGGCCATTTACACGCTACGCTGTGATTTCGACGACGCCGTGCGACTTTTCGATCATCCCGTCAACGTATAACTACAAGATCGCGACGAACGTGTTCTATAGTCTGCAAGTCGGCGGTGGTCAGCAGGCTGGCAAATTCATGATGCAGCCCGGCGTTCCGTATTATTTGAATATCAAGAACAGAAACCAGTACGATCAGCAAAGTTGTCCGGTCGGATCGACATGCAATCTGTCGATCGACTTCGGCAAGCCAGCGGGAACCTGACCGTCTGAAGCGCTGTCGTTCGACAGGGCGAAGCCCCGCGGCGCGGGGCTTCGCCTTTTTTGATGATACTTGAATGCATCGCAAAGGTTCTTTTTTGATGAGTAATTGCAACGCCAAACCCTGGTGTGCGCTTGCCGTCGTCGCATCTTTCGCTGTCGCGGCGCTCGCCGCCGAATCGCCGCCCGCTGATCTGGTCGTAGCGCAAAATTCCACGGTGAGGGTCACGCGAAGCGAGTTCGAGGCGGAGATTCTGCGTATACCGCCTGAAATGCGCACCGAATTCCTCATGAGCAACAAGCGCGTCGGGGATTTGCTGACGCAGATGCTGTTGCGCAAAGCGCTCGCAAATCAGGCGAGAAGCGAAAAACTCGACGCCAAGCCCATCAATGCGGCGCGTGTGAACAACGAAGTCGAACGCGTGCTCGCACAGCTGCGTGTCGCGCAAGTCGAGGAAGCGGCCGATGCAGCTTTCGAAGCAAAGCGAGCGGCGCAGCTCGCTCGCGCGCGCGAAATGTACGTGGTCGACCGCGATCGATATCGAACTCCCGAGGAGATCAGCGCATCGCATATCCTTTTCGACATCAAGAAACATTCGAGCGAAGAGGCTCGCAAGCTTGCGGTCGACGCACGCGCAAGGATTCTCGCGGGCGCGGATTTCAACGCACTGGCGAAGGAATTGTCCGACGATCCATCGGCTCGGCAGAACGCCGGCTCGCTGGGATGGTTCACGCCAGACCGGATGGACGCCGCCTTCACGCGCGCCGCGTTCGCTCTGAAAACGACAGGCGACATCAGCGAGCCAGTGCAATCGGCCTTCGGTTGGCACATCATTCGACTCGACGGGCGCCGTCCGTCGCGCATGAAATCGTTCGAGGAAGTGCAAGAAGAGATTCTCTCGACGTTGAAGAAATCGTACATCGATCAACAGCGCGACGCAGTCGTGAACGCAATCCGCGGCGATCCGGCGACGGAAATCAACGACGCGGAGGTGAAACAGCTCGTGGACCAAGTCACAGCGCCGCCTTCGGGCACTCACCCGGCGACGAGCACATCCGCACCATCGACCAACGCCGTGAAATAAGCGCGGGCAGCGTCTCGCATACTCGCGAACGACGCCATGGAACTGCGCTATTCAACTCCGTCGACAGGCGGCCCCGCAGCCAACATCTCAGCGCGCAATCGCGCGCTGTTTGCCAACTTCTTCCGGCGCGAACTGAATGCCCGCTATCTCGGCAGCATCACGGGCCTCGCGTGGGCGCTGTTGCATCCGCTCGCGTTGCTGGCCGTCTACTACTTCGTGTTCACGACGGTATTTCGAGCGACGGGATTCGCCGGGAAAAGCTTTCTCGCATTCGTTGCGATCGCGCTCTGGCCATGGCTTGCCGCGCAAGAGGGGCTGCAACGGGCGACGGTGAGCCTTGCCGCGTACGCAGGCCTCATTCGAAAGGTCGCGTTTCCGCACGAAATCGCCGTGTACGCTTCGGTCACGGCAACATTGTTGTTGCAGTTTGCCGGCTATCTCATTGTTCTGGTTGTCCTCGCTGTGATGGGCGAGCCGGTGCATTTCGAGGGACTTGTGGTCGCGTTGCCGCTGTGGATCGTCCTCACCGTCGCGGTGATCGGTCTTTCGCTGCTGCTGAGCGCACTGCAGGTGTTCGTGCGCGATGTCGAGCACGTGCTGATGCCATTGTTGATGATCATGATGTACTTGACGCCCATTCTCTATCCGCTTTCGCTCGTGCCCAAAAGCTTGCAGCCCTGGGTGGCGGCAAATCCATTTGGTTGGCTCGTCGATCGATTGCGTAGCGCGTTGCTCGATGGCAATCTAACGCTCGAATGGTCGGATGGCGTCGCGGTCATCGTCGCGGTGATGCTCTTCGTGACCGGACGCGCCGTGTTCGCTCGGCTATCGCCGCACTTCGAAGACTTCGTATGAGCGGCGCGATCAGATCACCCCTCCTCGCGTTGACGGACGTCGGCAAAGACTACGCGAAGGTCGATTCGCGCGGCGGGCGGCTGCGGCTTGTTTGGGATCTGCTGCGCGGCCACGGCGCCCAGCATGTTTTTCGCGCGCTCGACGGCGTCTCGCTCGAAGTTGCAAGAGGCGAGTCGCTCGGCGTGATTGGCGAAAACGGCGCCGGCAAGTCGACGCTCCTCAAGATCATTTGCGGCGTCATCAAGCCGACGCGCGGGAGCGTCGTCGTGAACGGTCGAGTCGGCGCACTGCTGGAGCTTGGTTCCGGATTCCATCCTGAATATACGGGGCTCGCGAACATCGATCTTGCCGCGGCGCTACTGGGCTTGTCGCCGAACGAGACCGCCGCGAAGCGCGATGAGATCATCGCCTTCGCCGATTTGGGCGAGCACATCGCTGACCCGATCAAGCATTACTCGTCGGGAATGGTCGTTCGATTAGGCTTCGCCGTTGCAACGGCGCTTTCGCCCGACATTCTCATCACCGACGAAGTACTCGCCGTCGGGGACGAGTCGTTTCAAAAGAAATGCATCGCGTGGATCGAACGCTATCTTGCGGACGGCGGTACGTTACTCATGTGCTCACACAGCATGTATCACATACAGAAGCTTTGCCGAACCGCAATCTGGCTGAAGGACGGCCGAGTTGAACGTTATGGTGCGGCCGCCGACAGCACGCAAGCCTATCTCGCCTATCATGAAGAAAAAGCCGCAAAGGCGAAGCAGCCGCTTCCGCGCGTTGCCGCTGCAGCGGCGGGCATTTATGCGATCACATCGCTCACGATCGAACCCGATACGCTTGCACACGGCGAGACGTTGACAGTGAAGGGCGAGGTGTTCACCCCGGATGGACGAGCGCCCGCCGTGTTGATCGGCGTCGTGCGCGCGGACGGTACGCCGGTGTACGGCGTTGCGACCGATATGGATCGCATCGCGCCGCGGCGCGTTGGCGATGACCGTTTCTCGTTTTCGCTGACACTTCCCGATCTCCCGTTGTTGCCCGGGAAGTATTTCGTTCGCGCGCATGCGCTCGATCCGGAAGGCGTGCGACTTTTCGACCACGTCGAGCGTGCGATCGTCGTCAGCGGCGAATCGCGGGAGCTCGGCTTGGTGCGCCTCCCGCATCGCTGGAACGAAGCGTAGACTCTAGCGGCAATCGAGGCGACTTTCGTGAGCGGCGCGGACGGCGATCGTACGGAATTGACGACGCTTCGCGCGCTGGTCGGCGGACGCCAATTCGAGGAAGCGCGCCTTCTGGTCGAGCAGCTGCTCGCGGAAAATCCGCATGATTCCGAATGTCTGTTTCTTCTCGGTATAGTGCAGGCTGAGCAAAAGCAGTTCTCCGAGGCGCTCGGCAACATTCGGCGCGCGCTCGAGGCGGATCCCAATCCGCACTGGACGAAACATCTTGCGCTGACGAATGTATTGCGCGATACCGGTGATGCTGTCTCCGCTGAAGCTGCGGCACGACAACTGATCGAACAAGCGCCCGACAACGTTAAGGCGTTAAACGCGCTCGGTCTCGCGCTGCACGATCAACTTCGCAACGAAGAGGCGTCGGCGATCTTCCAGCGCGCCATCGCGGTCGACCCTCGCTACGTTGCGGCATACCTGAATGCGGCACTTTCGCTGCAGCGGCGTGGCGACAATGCAGCAGCCATTTCGGTGCTGGAGCAGGGGCTATCGCGCAATCCGAGCAACGGTCAGCTCGCGCTGGCGTTGGGCAAGGTGGTCGAGCAAACCGGTCGGCGCGACGTGGCGAAGAGGTGGTACGTGCGTGCGGCCGGTCTGGATCCGCGCATCGCCGCCGAAGCGTATCGGCGTCTTGGCCGTCTTTTCGGCGGTGAGGCAGACATCTTTGCGGCGATCGGCGCGTACGAGCAAGCGGTCAAGCTGCGAAACGACAATGCGGACGTATGGAATTTACTAGGCAACGCGTACATGGATGTCGCGGCGATCGACAACGCCACGCGATGCTACCGCGCGGCGTTGTCCATCAATCCCGGTTACGCGGAAGTCTTCGATAACCTTCTCGTTTGCCATCACTACGATCCCACGGTCGACGCTGACCAGATGTTCGCCGCGCACCAGGAATGGGCGCGCCGATTTGTGCCAAAAATCGGTGTGCAAAGCGGACGCCCGGGGCGCCGATTGCGACCGGGCGACCGCATCCGCGTCGGTTTTCTTTCGCAGTCGCTTTGCGCCGGACCGACCGGATTCTTTCTGCTTCCACTTGTACGCCACCTTGACGCGGCGCGATTCGAATCGTTTTGTTATCACGCGGGCCAAAAAGACGACGAGGTGACCGCTACGTTGCGTCGCCAAGCGGCGTCATGGAACGATGTCGGCTCTTACGACGACGAGGCGCTCGCGCGGCGCATTCGCGAAGATCAAATCGATATTCTCGTTGATCTGGCCGGACACGCACCCGGCAACCGCTTGCGAGCGATCGCGCGCAAGCCCGCTCCTCTCATTGTGAGCTGGCTCGATTACTTCAACACCACGGGTCTCGATTGCGTCGACTTTTTGATCGGCGATAGCGTATCGATTCCCGTCGATTCGCGGCAACGTTTCACCGAGACGGTGGTTCGTATCGAGCCGTCGCGTTTTTGCTATGCGCCGCCCGACTACGCACCGCCGCCGATGCCTCCGCCGATTCTACGCAACGGATTTCCGACGTTCGGCAGCTTCAATCGGCTCGCGAAGCTTGCCGAGCCCGTAGTTGATTTGTGGGCGCGACTATTGGATGTCGTTCCACACTCGCGCTTGTTGCTCAAGAGTGCGGCGTTCAACCATCCGGCGACGCGCAAGACGTTCGCGACGCGCTTCGCGCAACGTGGCATTACGGCGGACAGGCTCGATCTTCGCGGGAGCTCGCTCCATTCACAGATGCTGGCCGAATATGCCGATGTCGACATCGCGCTCGATCCATTTCCCTACAACGGCGGTCTCACGACGTGCGAAGCGCTCTGGATGGGCGTCCCCGTCGTCGCGCTTCTCGGCGACTCGATGATCAGCCGGCAAAGCGCTGCGCTATTGATGTCGGCGGATCGGGCGGAGTGGGTTGCGCGAACGGCCGACGAATGGCTCGCGATCGTATCGGGACTCGTACTGCAAACACAAAAGCTTGCCGAAATTCGACGGACGCTTCGCCCGGTCATCGCGTCGTCGCCGTTAATTGACGGCAAGCGCTTTGCCGATCGCTTCGGTGCGCTGCTGGAGCAAATGTTGCGCGCGCGCGGAGCGCCGCCTGGATGATGCATTCGGTTAAAATGGCGCGTTGCGCTCTTTCCTCTCCATCGGCCGCGAATTTTGCGGCAGCTCATCCGATTTGCATGTCCGATCCACTCGAATTCACGGGCGAACGCTTCGTGCCGGGCACCGAAGGCGAGATCGCATACGAGCATTGGCACCGCTATTTCTTTGCGCGGCGATTTGTCGCAGGACGCCGCGTTCTCGACGTTGCATGCGGCGAAGGCTACGGCAGCGCGCTGCTGACCGACACAGCGGCGGATGTGGTTGGTATCGATATCGACGCTGCGACTATTGCGCATGCCGGCTCGAAGTACGCCCACCGGCGAAACCTGCGCTTTGTTCAAGGCAGCGTTATCGCGTTGCCCATCCCCTCCGCGAGTGTCGATGCGATCGTTTCATTCGAGACGATCGAGCACGTCGACGCCGACGAGCAGCGGCAGATGATCGCCGAATTCGCGCGGGTCCTCGCGCCTCAGGGATTGCTCGTCTTGTCGTCGCCGAATCGACCTGAATATTCAGACGCGCGCAACTATGCGAATCCCTTCCACCGGCACGAGCTCGATCGAGACGATCTCGCGCGCTTGCTGGATCCCGCATTTTCGGGACAGCGATGGTACCGGCAGCGACGTTATTTCGGCTCGTCTCTATGGGCGGACCAGCGCGGTGAAGTGTTCGAAAGCTGGTGCTCCGATCAGAGCGGCGCGACGTCGGCAGATGCGCCGCCCGCGCTGTATTTCGTCGTCATCGCTGCGCGCGATAATGCGGCGCTACCGCCTCCGGCACCTGCCTTGTCGCTGTTCTGCGACCGCGACGATCGCGAATGGCGCCGTATCGAGGCGCAGGCACGTGAAGTGCTGCGGCTCGATGCGCTGCTACATGACCGCGACGCTGCACTGGATCGTCAGACCGCGAACATCCATCATCTCGAGCATCTCGTCGGGGAGCGCGACTGGATTATCGCGGAGCGAGGCGCAGCGCTTGGCGCCGCCAATGTTGCGCTGAACGAGGCCAACGCCGAGCTTACGCGCGAATCTGAGCAAGTCCGAAGCGCACGCGAGCTGGTGGTTGCGATGCAAACGGAATGCGGACGACTGGAACGGGCAATCGCTGCACAGGAACGCATCATCAACTATCGTCAGAGCGCTCGTTGGTGGGTCATATTGCCCTGGCTCCGCGTCAAGCTTCTTTGGAGACGATTGAGTGGTATCTGACCATAGGGCAAGGGCGCACGAGCAACCGATGAAGTTCTCGATTGACATCGTCATCCCGGTGTACAACGCGCCGGATCACGTGCGCCGATGCATTGAGAGCGTGCTTGCGCACGACCATGACGGTTGTCGAATTACGTTGATCGACGACGGGTCGTCCGATCCTGCCATCGTTTCACTATTCGCCGAGCTTCAGCAGCGATGGCTACCGCAGCTGTCGCTGCTTCGCAACGAGAGCAATCTCGGCTTCATTGTGACGGCCAACCACCGCATCGCGAGCTCGGCATCCGATGTTGTATTGCTCAATTCCGATACGATCGTCACCGGCGATTGGTTGCACGCCCTTCGTCAGTGTGCGGCGGCGGATCCGCGGATCGGAACGATTACTCCATTCTCGAACAACGCGGAGATCTGCTCGTTCCCGCGCCTTTGTGTTGACAATCCTATCTCCGTAGAAGAAGAGGCAGAGACCGTTTCGGCCGCGATCGCCCGAGCAGCCGTTCCGACGTATCCCGACTTGCCGACCGGCGTCGGTTTCTGCCTGTTCATCCGCCGTGCGTTGATCGATGAAATAGGTATGCTCGACACCGCATTTGGCGCGGGGTACGGCGAGGAGAACGATTTATGCCTGCGCGCGGCGCGCGCCGGCTGGCGCAACGTGCTGGCCGACAACGCGTTCGTCATCCATGTCGGAGGTCGCTCGTTTGCCGGAAGAAAACCGCAGCTGTCGTCGCGCAATACGGCAATCTTGCTCGAACGACATCCGCACTACACACGGATGGTTGAGGCCTATATACAGGCCGACCCGCTCGCGCCGTTACGGGAAGCGGCCGAGAGCGAGTTGTTCCGCTCGCAAAGCGAGACGCGCGGCGTGCTTCATGTCATTCATGACCATGGCGGCGGCACCGAGACGCATGTGCGCGCACTGATCGATGCGTCCCGCGATCGTTGGCGGCATTACCTTGCGATCGCTGTTGGTGATGCGTGGCAAATCGAAGAGCACCGCGCGGATGGCCGCATCGTTACCTTAAGTCTCACGCGGCTGCCCGAGGAGTCGTGGCGGGAGTTTGTCGGCGCCATTTGTGCGACGTTCTCGATCGCGCTCATTCACCTGCACAACATTTCAGCGTGCCGTGACGGCCTATTGACGGCGCTGGAGCATCTGGACGTGCCGTACGGCTACACTGTCCATGACCTGAATTTCGCGTGCCCCACGATCACGTTCCTCGGAACTGATCAAATGTACTGCGGCGCCGTGACCGACGTAGCGTTGTGCCGTCAATGCCTCAATGCTCAGCCGGCGTATTCGGACGTCGACATCGGGCAATGGCGCGCTCGCCATCGCGCGCTGCTAGAACACGCATCGTTTGTCATCGCACCGTCACGCTGGGCGGCCGACATGGTGGCCCGTTATTTCTCCACTACAGATGTGCACGTGATCGTTCACGGTACGCCGGATGTCAACAATGCATCGTCGTTCGCCGTTACGCCGGCGTTGACGTTGCCCGACGACGATGTTCCCACCATTGCGTTATTGGGCGCGGTCGGTCCCGACAAGGGAGCGCGCCGGATCGAGCGCCTGGTCGAATTCGCGCGTCGACGCAACATGCCAGTGCGATTCGTGTTGATTGGTTACCTCGACGTTCAACAAACGCCATGGCAGTCGGATGACGCGCGGTTCACTGTGCACGGCCGTTATGAGCGCGACGAATTGCCGGCGTTGCTTGAACACTATCGAGTACGGCTTGTGCTCTATCCATCCGCGGGCCCTGAAACGTTCAGCTACACGTTGTCTGAAGCGTGGGCCGGGGGAGTGCCCGTGATAGTGCCTCCGATCGGCGCGCTCGCCGAACGCGTGCAGAATTCCGGCGCCGGATGGGTCATGACTGACGCGCAATGGCGCGACGAGAGCCTGATGCTTGAGCGCGTCGTCACGCTTGTCACGGGTGACAATCACGGCGCGTTCGATACCGCCCGCCGGCACACGCGCGCCGTACCGCACGCCACGCTCGCCGAGATGACCGACGCGACGTTTGCACTCTACGACAAAGCGCTTACCGGCCTTCGCGCGAGACCGACATTCAACTCATTCTCGCCAGCTCGAGTCCGGGACGCGCTCGGTTATCGCGCATGGAAACCGCCGACCGTTTCTGCGCCGGCCGTCGAGCCTGTTGAGCCTACAGCGGGCGCAGAAGGCATCCCGGTCACGACCCGTGTGGCGCAAGCGGCACTCGCCATTCGTCACACGATAGTGGGACGTACGTTATATCGAGTAACGCCGCGACCGCTCCTCGATGCGCTGAAGGCACGGCTCAAGGCATGACGGCACACGCGTCCGCGGAATGGCTCGCGCGCGGCCGCAGCCACCAGCAAGAACGCCGACCCGTCGATGCGATGCTGTGCTTTCGCCGCGCGCTCCGCGAGGCGCCGCAAAGTGCCGACGTGCGCTTTCATCTCGGCGAAGTGCTTTGGCAAGTCGGCCGCCTTTCCGACGCGATCGCGCTTTGGCGTGAGGCAACAAAGCTCTCGCCACAGCATGCCGCCTCTCATCAGGCGCTTACGGAGGCCCTGCTCGGTACCGGCGAATACGTCGCGGCGGGTGACGTTGCGAACCACGTGCTCGCTCTTGTTCCGGATAACCCGCGCGCGGTAGCAATCAAGGCCATTGCCGCACTATGGTCGAGCGACGACCGCGATGCCGCAACGGCGCTTTGCGGCACAATCGTGCATCACCCCGAAGTGCTTGCCGTTCCCGTGATCGGCGGATCGCTTGCGCTGGCGCTCGATCGCCAACCGGTTCTTGAAGCCCGCGAAACAATACTCGACGCCGTTACCGCGATGCCGACCGACAGCATCGACGTGGCGTCCATGCCGGCGTTGCTGCTCGCGTTAATTCTGGAGCGCCTTGCGAGACCGATTGAAATCGGCATACGCGCCCGTGACGCATGGATTGAAGGAACGCTCACGCGGCCGTGGGCCATCGGCGACCACGACGCTCTTCGACGGGCAGCTTTCGTTGTCACGTCGTTTGCGCCGCCCGATGGCGTGAGGCTCGCGCAACGCTACGCCGCCATTTGCACGCGAGTTAACCCGAGCGGAGTCCCATTGATATGGCCACGACGAACGCGCGGCAAGTGTCTTCGCGTTGTTGTCCTAGCGTCGGGCAACGAGGATGTGGCACAGTCAATGCTCCGTTCACTGCACGAAAAGGGTGTTGACGTGATGCTGATCGACGCCGGCACCGACGATACTCGAGTCCAGCGCCTCGCCGCGTACGACGCGGACGCCATTATCGATCTTGCAGGTCTCATAGCGCCGGTCGGTGTAACGCTGGCGCAGCGACCCGCACGCGCATTCATGACCGTTGCAACGCTTCTGGCGCGCAATCATGCGCCGCTGATCGATGAGGTTGCGGAGGATGCGACTGCGCTGGTTGAAGCGGTTCTGCGACTGCAGTCGAGAGTCGAAGAGAGCGATTCCGACATACCCGATGCTGTGGCGATGAACAGTTTGTGGGCGAACGCCATCGAGGCGCACCGGGCCGGCGATCGTGAAACAGCAAAAGCGCAGTACGAGCGAATCCTCGCGGTGCAACCCGCGTTTGCGCCGGCGCATTACTTATTGGGCGTGACGTTACGCGACGAAGGGCTGATCGACCGCGCGCGAAAGGAATTCCGTGCCACACTTGCGTCAGCACCCCACTATGTGTCAGCGCGGGTCGATGCGATACGTGCGGCCATCGAGGCCGACGATCTCGACGACGCCGGCGCACTCGGTGGTCAAGGCGTTGCGCTCACCGACGATCCCCCGCCGCCGTTGCTAAGGGCGCTTGGGTCGGTGAGCCTCGCAGCGCACGACGGTGAGCGCGCGGCGGCATGGTTCGAAAGAGCGCTGATGCACGAGCCCGTCGATGGCGAAACGCACTACAACCACGGCGTTGCCTTGCAAATGCAGCGGCGCTTTGGCGATGCCGCTCGTGCCTACCAGAGGGCGCTCGCATGTGACCCGGCGCTCATCGCGGCCGACTTCAATTTAGGGACGATCTTCGCCGATCAAGGGAACCGCGACGCTGCGATCGCCGCATTCTCGGCGGTGATATCGCGCGACTGTCGGCACGTCGCCGCGTACAAGAATCGCGGTGAGCTCCTGTTCGCGACAGGGCGAATCGATGCCTGGCGGACCAACTTCCGGGACTTTGAAGCGAACTGTCCCGAAGCGTTGCCGCTTGCTGTACATGCTCTCGAAGTGTGCCAATACTGCGGCGAGTTCGACCGCGTCGATGGCTATCTCGCAGGGCTGCGCAACGAACGATTCAAGTCGAAAAACCTGCATGAGCTCGTCGATTCGCTCGAGGAGCTGCTGTACTTGCTGCTGTACTTCGACGTCGAGCCGGAATTGATCCTTCGGTTTTCGCAGACGTACGATCACGCCGCGCGTAGCGTTTACGGTGCGCCGTTGGCCGAGCAGTCGGAACGCCGGCCCGGCAAGCTCCGACTGGGCTATTTGTCGGCGGATCTGCGCAATCACGTGATGGGAAAGATGATGTGGCAAGCGGTCCGCCATCATGATCGCGAGCGATTCGCGATTTCGTTGTACTCGCTTTCGGCCGATCGCGACGAGTGGACGCGACGGTTCGAAACCGCGTCCGATCGCTTTGAGGTGATCGCTGGACTGGGCGAACGACAGGCAGCGGAGCGCATCGCCGAGGACGACCTTGACGTGCTGGTTGACTTGTCGACACACACGAAAGGCGCGCGACCAGGAATTCTCGCGTTGAAGCCCGCGCGCGTGCAGATCACGCACGTAGCGAGCGCAGGGACGGTCGGGCTCTCCGCCGTCGATTTCAAGCTCACCGACCATTACGCGGATGTCGAGGAAAATCAGCGCTATCAGGTAGAGTCGCTGTTGCCGATGGAAGGCTGTGTTTATCCCTATCGTCACATCGACATCGCGAATAGCACGCAATTTCGCCGCGAGGCGTTCGGAATTCCCGCCGGCGCCATCATCATCGGCGCATTTGTGAGCGCACTGAAGCTTTCGCGCCGATGTCTTTCGCTCTGGCGACAGGTGCTGGAGCAAGTTCCGACCGCGCGCCTCGCGTTCTCGCCCGTCAATCCAGCGCTCGCAACGCTGTACGCAAAGCTTGTCGCAGCTGCGGGCATCGATGGTGGACGAATCGTTTTCCTCCCGCAAGCACCGACCGATTCGGAAAATCAGTCTCGTTATGCGCTTGTCGATTTGGTGCTCGACCCAATGCCGTATGGCGGCGTCAACGGCACGCTCGAAGCGCTCGATATGGGCGTTCCTGTTGTGACGCTCGTCGGCAGGCGACATGCCGAGCGAGCGTCGTACTCGATTCTTTCCAACCTCGGCGTTATTCAAACGATTGCTCACACAGCGAGCGAATACGTCGCCATTGCGGCCCGGCTCGCCCAAGACCAAGCCTTCATGAACGACGTGCGCGCATCGATTCGCGCCGGAATTTCGCATTCGCCGCTGACCGACATGCAGACGTATACGCGCAGTCTCGAGGCCGCGTACATCGACGCGTTGCGGCTTAAAGCGCCCTCTGTTCTGACCTCCGCGTCGGTCATTGCGGCAATGTCGTGAGCGTGACGGCGCTCTCCGCCATTGAGACGCGACTCGCGGCACGGGATGCGGCAGGGGCGCGCCTCGCTGCCGACGCGTTGCTGGCGGACGCGCAGTTGCCGGTTCGTGAGCGCGTTGCCGCGCTGAAGCTGCGTGCGCGTGCGCATCAGGATCTCGCCGACTTTCGTGCAGCCGTCGCCGATTTGGAAGGCGCATGCGCATTGGCGCCGGCGGACGCGCGTGCATCGAATGAGCTTGGCATAGCCTATATCGACGCGGGCGAAAACGGCAAAGCGCTCGCGGCATTCGAGCGCGCGACGAAGCTTGATCCGCGGTATGCGCGCGGCTGGAACAACTACGGCAACGCCTTGCGAAGCGCCGGTCGCGTGGAGCAGGCTGCAAACGCATTCAACGAGGCCGTGTCCGTGGACATCGCTTACGCGATGGCATGGGCGAATCTCGGTGTAGTTCGACGCGAGCTCGGCAACAGTGCCGCGGCGGAGTCCGCCCTGACGCGTGCGATTGCGTTGGACCCCCGGCAAAGTGGCGCAATCCGCGCGCTTGCGGCGCTGCGACGCGAGCAGGGGCGATTTGACGAGGCCGCATCGCTGTACGGCGAAATGGCACGGCTCGATCCGCGTGACGCCAACGCGTTGCACCTGCTCGGGGCTACGCTCGCAGAACGCGACGACCTAGAAGGTGCGCAGCGCGCGTTCACCGCCGCATTGGCGAGAGACGCCGGTCTATTGCGAGCCGCCATCGCTCAGCGTTTGACGTTGCCAATGCTATGCGCAAACGCGCAGGCGATCATCGCCGCCCGCGCTCATTTTCATTCGGGTCTCGACGCGCTGATCGATGATCTTCCGCGCCGCGCCGCCACCCTTTCGGCGGAGCGGACCATTGACGAATTGCCGTGGACCAATTTTCTGCTCGCGTATCACGGCGAGAATGACCGACCGTTACAGGAGGACTACGGCCGGCTCATTCATGGGGTGATCGCGGCGCGCGCACCACAATGGCTTGAGGCACCGTATCGCCGCGCCGTCGGCGGTGCACGGATTCGCGTCGGCTTCGTGTCTTCATTCTTCCGCGAATGCACGACCGGACGTTACTTCGAGCGCTGGATCACCGACTTGCCGCGCGATCGCTTCGAAGTGTTCGTCTATCATTTGCGACCGCCTGGCGACGCGATTGGCAATAGCTTGTTCGAGCGTGCCGATCGCTATCGCTATTTGGCGCAGTGGCTTCCGTCGCACCTCGCGCCGTTGATCCGTGGCGATTCGCTCGACATTCTTGTTTATCCTGAGCTGGGCATGGACGCGACGACGTTTGCCGTTGCGTCGTTGAAGCTTGCGCCGGTGCAATGCGTGGCGTGGGGCCATCCGGTGACAACAGGGCTGCCGACGATTGATGCGTTCTTCTCCTGTGCCGCGATGGAGCCTTCCGACGGGGACGCTCACTACACTGAAAGGCTGATCCGGTTACCTGGAATCGGTACGCGCTACCGAATGCCCATTGTGCCGTCCGACGCCGATCGTGCGCGTTTCGGGTTGCCGCTGGATATCCCGCTGCTTCTCTGTCCTCAATCGTTGTTCAAGATTCATCCGGATGATGATGCGCGCATGGCGCAGGTGCTTGCGACCGTGCCGCTCGCCCACCTTGTATTGTTCCAGGGCCGACATCCGACGTTGACCGCGAGGTTTACCGAGCGTCTGCGCGCCGCGTGCAGGGCCGTTAGTGTCGATCTCGACGCCCGGATTCACATGCTTGCGCAGTGCAACCACGACGACTACCTGCGGATCAACGCGTGCTGTGACGCAATGCTGGATACGTCGCGATGGTCGGGTGGAAATACCGCGCTCGATGCGCTTGCCTGCGCGTTGCCCATCGTCGCGTTTCCCGGACGGTTTATGCGCGGCCGCCAGAGCATGGCGATGCTGCGGCAGGCTGGCGTCGATGATCTCCTCGCGCGGGACGACGGCGACTACGTTGCGATCGCCGCGCGGGTCGCAACGGATTCGGATTGGCGACAATCGTTGCGTGCGCGCATCGTCGAAGGCCGGCAGAAGCTCTTCGATGATCCTGCACCCACGGCCGCACTCGCAGAATCGTTAAGCGCGCTCGTTCAACGCGCCTGAAGTGCTTCTCTCATAAGCATGCGCGACCGCCGCTTCGAACGCGCGCGCATACGCGTCCATATCGAACAACGGTGAGCGCTTTCGCGGGTCGGCAAGCGCATGCCTTGCTGTGTCGAGTAGCGCGGTGTTCGTCGCGAGCGAATGTGCAATTTCGACGTATTCGTTCGACGTGTGCGCGATCAGATTCGGTAATCCGGCAGCCCGAAGCTGACTTGCCGATGCGCGTGCGGCGAAGCTTTCGCCCGCGAGGGTCACGACCGGCAAGCCGCTAAAGAGCGCGTCGTTGACCGTCGTATGAGATCCGAACGGGGCGCTGTCAAGGAGCACGTCGGCGAGCGCGAATCGTGCGAGATACCGATCGATGTCTTCACCGGGAGCGAAGATGAGGCGCGTCCCGTCGACGCTATATCGGGCGGCCGCCGATCGCATCCGCTCGACGCGATCTGCAGCCAGATGCCGGAGCCACAACACGCTGCCCGGCACGTGGCGCAGCAAACGCATCCAGCCATCGAACAGCTGGGGCGTGATTTTGTAGACCGCGGCGAAGGCGCAGAACACAAAGGCCCCTTCCGGCAACGCATAGTCGGCACGGATGGGCACTTGCGGAGAGCGACTTCGCGTGGGATCCGACGGCAAGTAGCACGGCTCGACGTAGAGCAATTGCTCTTCGAACGCATCGCGTTGTTCTGGCGGCACGCAATAGCGGTCGGTCAAGATGAAATCGTATGCCGGTGAGCCGAGCGTTCCGGTGTAGCCGAGGAAGTTGATTTGCACCGGCGCCGGCCGACGTGCAAATATGCGGATCGCCTCGCCACCCGAGAAACCGTTCAGATCAAACAGCACGTCGATCGTGTCGGCCGTTATTGCCCGTGCACTCGCCTCGGGATCGCGGCGATCAAGCGATCGATATCGATCGATGGCTGCATCGATGCGCTCGTCGAAGCGGTCGCCCGTTGGTGCTGAGGTCGCGTACGCGAAGACCTCGAACTGCCGGCGGTCGAGCTGCTCGAACAAGCCGACGACCAGACGGCCGACCGGATGGTTGTTGTAATCCGACGATACGAACCCAAGACGCAGCTTTCCGCTTTGACGGTTCCGTCCAGTCGGTCTCGCTGAGATGTCAGGGGCATCCATTTCGCCCCATCGCTGCGCGACCTTACGTTGCAGCAAAGGCTCATCGCAGAGTGCCAAAAAATCGTACGCGGGTACGACGTCGTCGGGCTGTGAAAGCCTTTGCGCAACGCGTTCAATAATGTTGACGCGCAATGCATCAAAATCGCGCCAATCGGCAAGGTGCATCCGGCAGATGAGCAGCATGCTCGCGGCAAGCAGATCCGCGCACGAGTCGGCCCGCGCTTCTTCCAGAAGGCGCATTGCATCCGCGTAGCGGCCGCGGCGCATCAGGAATGCGCTGTAGTCGCGCACGATACCGAGCGCGCCGCTGTTGTTCCGATCGATGGCCCGGCGGAAAGCGGTGTCCGCTTCTTCGTCGCGTCCTTCTGACGAAAGACATGTGGCGTAGGCCGCGTTGAGCGTCGCGTCCGCAATGGCGGACTTTTGCGCGAGGATGTCGAAATAATGCAGGGCTTCCGCGAATCGTCGCTGGCGGAAGAGGTTACGGGCGAGCGCGGCGACGAGCGCGTACGGCGGGTTGGCGATTCCATTCAACGCTTGGCGGAAAGACGCCTCCGCCTCATGGACCTGCCCCAACTCGTCGAGCGCCAGGCCAAGGCTTGCTCGAAGCTGGGGATGTATGGGTGCACGCCCGAGCGCAGCACGAAAATGCTCGACGGCCGTCTCGTATTCTCCCCGCTCGCCTTCCAAATTGCCGAGCATGTAATGCGCTTCGACGTCATCCGCGGCCAACGCGATGACGTTGCGCCAAGCGCGTTCAGCATCGGCATTTTCAAGCTCGCTGCAGAGGGTTGCATACAGCCGCGCGGCTTGGACATCAAAGGGTTGCGTCGCGACGTGCGCTTCTGCGATGCGTAGCGCCTCCGCGAAATGACCTCGTGTCATCGCATCGCGGGCGCTCTTTATCGGATCGATCATGAATGTCCGACCCATTCGATGAGTGCTGTGCGAATGCTGGCGACAACGCTGGCCCAATCGCCGCGACGCGGTTGACGAAATAGATGTACGGTGCGATACCAAGGCGTCGTGCTTCCCTCCACTCGCCAGCGCCAGTCTGCGGCGAACGGCAGCAGGATCCACGTCGGGCGCGCAAGTGCGCCCGCAAGATGTGCGATGCTCGTATCGACGGAGATGATCAGGTCCATCGCGGCTGTCAGAGCGGCAGTTCCGTCGAAATCATTACGTGCATCGAGATGCACAAGCCGCGCTCCGTTTGGTACGGCGCCGATCTCTTTCTCAGCATCGCCTTTCTGCAGCGAAAACCATGCGACCCCGTTCACATCGAACAGCGGAGCAAGGAACGCTAGTGGACACGAGCGGCGCCGATCGCTCGTACTGTGAAGTGCGCCCGCCCAGGAAAGGCCTACCTTGCGTGCGCCGCCCGCGATGCGCGTGATTTCACTTGCGACCGTTCTCTGCAATTCGTCATCAGCGCGCAGATAAGGCATAGCGGCCGGGACTGCCGTTGCATCGACGCCTAGCACGCCCGCGACCGACAGCAACGGCAGATGAACGTCGTGCGCCGGAAAGGGATCGCCGGCGACGCTCGTTTGTTCGATGCCGGACGTTCGCGCGAGCAATCGAGCCAACGGGGCCGGAGCCTGAACCACGATTCGCGCGCCGCGCGCGGCAATCTGCGCCGCAAAGCGAATGAATTGCAATGTGTCGCCAAGTCCCTGCTCCCCCGTGAGAAGAAGGGTTTTGCCGGCGATCTCTTCACCGCTCCAGCGCGGCGTCGTCGGGCGTTGCACCAATCCGGCGAACTGGCGCAAGACGAGCCGCCATTCGTACTCGCGCCATCCCTCCGCAAATTCGCCGTGTGCGAGCAACGCAAGCGCCAGGTTCCAGTGCGCTTCTCCGAAATCCGGCCGGAGTACGATCGCCTTGCGGAGCGCTTCAATCGCTTCGAGTAAACGATTGGAGCCGGTGAATGCAAGCCCGAGATTGTTCCATGCGGTCGCGTGCAACGAATCGCGGGAGAGCGCACGCCGATACGCGCCGATGGCTTCGTCGTGCCGATCGAGATCGACAAGAACGAGCCCGAGATTGTTATGGAACTCCGGCTCATCGGGACTCAATTGCGCCGCACGCTCGAGGAACGGCAATGCGTCAACCGGACGTCCACGCTGATACGCGATGACGCCCAGATAATGCAAGGCGAGCGGATGCTGAGGCGATGCTGCGAGCGCGCCACGATAGTCGCGTTCGGCGGCATCGATGTCTCCGCGGCGATGTGCGCCCAAGCCACGTTGCGCAAGATCATCTGCCGATAATGCCGCGCCTATTGCGCCGTGGCAGTGCTTGAATCGCTTGCCGCTGCCGCATGGACATCGATCATTGCGGGCAGCGGCAGGTGCAGTCCGCGCAGCTGTTTCGGCTTGCTGCAATAGCGCTTGCGTTTCGGCATCGTCGGACAACGCTGTCAGTCGTCGACGTGCGAGACCGATCGCGGGTTGCCATTGCCCTAGCGCGATGCAATTACGAATGAGCTGCAGCAGCTGCGGCGATCGCGCAATCGCAGGTGAGAATTGTTCGGCCAGCTTCGCGAGCTCGTCTTGCGGGACGACGCGGCAGAAGTTGAACAGTCCGTGAAAGCCGAACGGCTTGGCGATCGGATAAGCCGCCTCGAACGCGAATCGATCGGCCATATCTTCATCTCCGAAGCGGATGCCATGCTCGGCTTCGAGGAGCGGACGAAACGTCGCGCCAATCGTCAGATCCTCGTTCCCGGAAAGCGTGATCCGAGAATCCTGCAGTGCATCGATCAGCCGGCGCGATCGCAGCGAGAAGCCGCCATTTCCGACTCGGCATCCCTGCGGCTGCCAGAACCACTTCGCACCGATGTAGTCGCAATCGAGAAAGGCGGCATCCCACGCAAGCGGATTGATGACGTAACCATCCCACTGCACGAGCAGCGCATGCGATGTCGTGATGTAGGGCGCCAGGCCCTTCAACACCAAGTTTGAATACGCTTCACGGGACTCGAGCGCATCAATCGTGTCAATTTCGATGCCGTCTGGCACATCGATCCCGGCCGATAACCGATCAGTGAGCAACAGCGTGCGGGCGAACTGAATGCCAGCGCGAGATTGGGCGAGCGCACGCAGCGCCAACGTCTGGTTGGCGGTGTCGATGCCGATCAGAGTGATATTAGAAAGGTCGAGCACAACGAGGTTTACGCCGCGGAAGTCACCGGCATCGCGGCCGTTCCGCGCAGGCGTTGCAACCAAGCATGAAAAACGATCAACGCCCAGATCGACAGTAGAGGCGCAAGATGAAGCGTCGCACGATTAACGGTCGTTTGATCCGTTACCCATGCCCGAGCATTTGTGAAGGCGAACACGACGAAGAGGAACAACAGCCCCGTCGCAACGGTCAAGGACAACGGCACGATTGGCCGGCTAACGACTTCTCGCCATCCGAACACGGCAATTGCCAGCACCGCATACCAAAGCAGATGCCAGTTACCCAGCAGGAACATGCTTTCAAACATGCTGCGCCACGGCGGGGCAAAGTCAAGATGTAGATGATAGCCAAGTACGGTAGCTTCAGTGCGGGCCAGAACCAGTAACGCTGCGATGGCCACAGAGAACGACGCGACAATGATTGTCCAGCCCCGGCGTGGAAACGCGATCAGCACGACCGAAGGCAGCAGCGTCAACGCCCATACAACGCCGGGCGTTTTCACGCTCACGCACCCCACGGCGATTACGCAAGCGATGGCAGCGTTTGCAACCGTCCGGTCATCGGTCCATCGCCAGACCGCGATCGCCGCCAGTGCGTAGTAGGCTGCCATCGGCAGGTCCGCGTAACCAGCAAGCGCCACATGAACATTAGCGAGCGGAAGCGACGATACGAGCCATGTCCCTAGCAGCGCGGCAAGCGGGTTGCATCCCGCGCGCCGTAACGTCGCGTACACAACAAACATGAACGCGACCGCGAGCAGCCACCACGGAATGTTCATCAACGAATCGTCCCAGCGCCCGAGGATGATGTTCGTCCACACCTGCCAAAGGGGCACCGTCGCCGGATAGTTCGGGGCTGCATCGAACCAAGCTGAGCCTCCAGCGGAAAACCAGAGGTCGCTGCGCTCGAACGGCACCATATGGCCCAATTCGTACCACACCCGTGCTTTGGTGGCCCATTGGATCCAAGCGTCCCAAGGGTAAAGGGGCAGCGTCGTAACGTCGAACAGCAAGACGAACCAACGCAACGTCAACCAACAGAGTGTCGCAAACCACAGTACACGCGCCGATTGGGATAGCGCGGCGCCGCGGAGTTCGCTCAAGGCTGCACGCACACATTGAGACCATTCACTGCGATTAGTGCGTTTTACGATCAGCGCTAAGAGGCCAATCGCAAGAATCGCAATCGGGCCGCCGATACTAACGAGCGAGAACTGCACATCAAGCAGCGACAGCGCGCGCATCCAAAGTGATAGCGCGAATGCGCCGACAAACCAGCCGCTTCCGATACTCCATGCGGCTTCACCTCGGCTGTGGCGGGCCGCACCGCCTGTTTGTGATGCAATAACAAGGAGTATCCCGAGCAGCCATGGCACTGCCCAGCCGATAGGGAGGCGCAGCGAATCGCTTAGCATGACGATCGAAACCGACAATATCTCATCGAACGACGAACAGAGCGCCGCCGCCGTCCAGGAGCTTTAGCTCGGCCGGAATGGTGACATCGCCGTCCCATCGCAGTCGCCGTGCGCTGGCGTCGTATTGAACGCCCTTGCGTTGATACACGACGATGAAATCGCCCGCCCGCAATTTGTCCGCAGGCGGAACCGCGTTGTAATACGGCTCAAACCAGACATTCTGCGGGTAGAGATGGAACGCGGCACGCCCGCGGTAATAGTGCTCGTCCGCGATAACGAACACACGAGCCGGCGATTGAGGTAATACGCCGCGCACCTTTTCGATGAAGGCATATAACGTACCATCGTCGGCGGCGAGGTGCTTGTTTCGCGAGTCCTTACCCGCATAGCGAAGCGCCGTCTCGTGTGCTTGTCGAACGAGATTCAAAGTCCATCGCGCGTCGAGGGTAAACCACGCCACGGCGAAAAGTGCCGCAACCGCGACCGCAAGCGAAGGCGCCATCGCGCGAAGGTGTTGACGAAGCCGCCACACCAATGCCGCGGCAGCGATCACCACGGCGACGACAAGCAATAGCGGAAGGGGCAGATCCTGAATATCGGCGCCACCGGTGACCGTGTTGATCGACGCGCCGGTCCATGGCTCGAGCGCGGTCCATTCGCGAATGCGATCGAGCATCGTTTGCTTTGCGCTTCCAGGGTTGGCAATCACGCCGCGAACTCGAATTGGTTGCACGAGTGGACCGTGTATCGCTATAGCGAGCCCGGTTATCCGACCAGTCCAGTGCGAATCGGCGCCTACTGATGCAGGCAGCAAACGCCCTGAAACAACACGCAGCGGCAGCTTTCGAAGCAGGCCCGGCTCGTAGTCGGTATGCCAAAGCAACACGACTTGTGCCGACTCGGGCACGTCGATAGCGATCCACGCAATGACAGGAAAGTCTGCGGAACGGAGATCCGTTACAACGGAGACAATTGTTTCGCCACCTTGACCGGCGCGAGTAATGATGAGCTCGCCACCTTCGCGAACGGCGCTACCCCGGGCCATCACGAGATTGTCGGCGCCAAAAAAGCGCTCTGAAACAGCCGAAAACCATTTACCCTGGATTGCGAACGCCAGATAAAGAAGCGTACATCCCGTAAGCGCCAGAAGGAACGTAACCGCTGTGCGACGTGCGCCGATTTTGTGCGGGTCAACGTGCGCCGATACGGAGATTGCGGGCGCTTCGTGTGAGACGACGGTAGTTTCGGGCGCTGCGCTCAGAACGCGTTGCGAGTTTTCAGGATGTGCCACAGGGTCAAAGCAAGAATTCGAAGGTCGAACCAAATCGACCAATGCTCGATGTAATACAGATCGTATTGTATTCGCTGCGCGAGATCGCTGTCGCCGCGCAAATCGTTGACTTGTGCCCACCCCGTAATGCCCGCTTTCACCAAGTGCTTTTGCATATATCCTGGTATGCGGTCGCGGAATTGCGCAACGAAGTCGGGCCGCTCAGGACGCGGTCCTACCAACGACATATCGCCCCGCAGTACGTTGACAAGCTGGGGCAGCTCATCGAGGCTGAATCGCCGCAGAATTGCGCCCAATGCCGTTGTACGTTTTTCTCCTCGGCGCATCCATACGGGGCCGGACTCCGCTTCGGCATCGGCCGGCATCGTGCGGAACTTGAGCATCGTGAAACGGCGGCCGTTCCAAGTCACGCGTTCCTGCCGATACAGCACGGGTCCTCGCGACGATAATTTCACGCCGAGCGCGATGGCCAGTATCAACGGCGATACGATCGCGGTAATCGCAAGACCCAGCAAATAGTCTTCAATCGCTTTCCACGTTGCGCCGGCCCCATCGAGCGGCGTATCGGTCAGGTTGAGCACGGGCATCCCAGCGACTTCTCCCACCGAGTGGTTCAGCAAATGAAAACTATAGATATCGGGCACGAAACGCAGTACGGCGGAGGTCGACCGCAGCGATTCGAGGCACCGTCGAATTTGCTCCTCGGCGCGCAGAGGAAGCGCGATCCAGACTTGATCCACCGGGTGAGCCAGCAGGTCGGTCGCCAATTGTTCGATGGCGCCCGCGACTGGCACGCCGTCGATCGATGCGTTCATCGAGACCGGTTCGCTCGCATAGAACGCGCGCACGGCGAGACCGCTCCACGGCGCGGCACGCAAGCGCGCCGCAACTCCGCGCGCATGGGCTTCGGTGCCCACAATGACAATATGCCGCAAGTTTCGCCCGCGCTTTCGCAGAGTACGAAGAACTAAGCGCAACGCAGCTCGCGTCGCAAAATGGGCGGCCAAGCCGCCCAGAATCCACGTCAATGCCCAACCGCGCGAGAACTCGATGCCCGTTTTGCTTAGAAACAGGAATGCGCCGCCGATCACGGCGATAAGGAACCAGGCGAGAACGAGCGCACGAACCTCGTCGAAGAAGCTGATGCCCCGCTGCGAGTGGTAAAGCGCGAGCGAAGGGAAAACGGCAAACGCGAGCAGGCCGACGCCGAATATCGCGGCGATGTATCGCGCCGGCGGATCTCCCTGCCCTAAATACATCCGATATGCGACGAATCCCATGACAATCACCAGAAGGGGATCAAAAATTCGCAGCCCGACGTCGAGAAGCGTCGAGCTTTCCCGCAGAATGCTACGCATCGACGGGACGCACAGCGGGGGCTTCGTCGCGGGTCATCGCCAATGCTTCATCGACGCACGCGCCAAATTCCGCGCGAAATCGCTCGGCACCGAAGCGTGAAGCGTTTTTGCGGCAGGCGTCACGAGTAATGCGCGCGGCCTCTCGTTCAAATCGGCCGACGGCGTCGATAATCGCCTTGGGCGTCTGCTGATCGTAAAGGACACCGGTAGGTCCAGGGCGATCCAAATCGACAATCGTCTCGGTGATCGCTCCCCCTTGATATGCGATAACCGGCGTGCCGGCTGCTTGTGCCTCAAGGGGCGCAATACCGAAGTCCTCCATCGCGGCAAATAGGAACGCACGGGCGTTGCCGACGAGAGTCGCACAAGCGATGTCGCCGATGTGCCCGGCCAGCGTGACGTTGGAAGGAAGACGTCGCGCGAGATGGCGGCGCTCCGGTCCATCGCCGACAATGATCAGTGTCCGCGATGGCATGCGACGGAACGCTTCCACGAGCAGGTCAATTCGCTTGTAGGGGACCAGACGCGAAACAGTGACATAGGGACCGGTGTGCGCGCCGGTATCGGCGCACGCGAACCGCGCGACGTCTACAGGCGGATAAACAACGTCGGCGCGGCGGCCATAGCAATCGGCGATGAGCTGACCAATGTGCTTCGAGCTCGCAACAAAATGATCGACGCGCTCACTGGCCGCGCGGTCCCAGGATCGAAATCGAGCGAACGCGCGATCGACGAATGGTGCAAGCCATCGATTGCTGCCAGTGGCGCGCTCGCCATACGTCGCCGCCATTGTCCAGGCGAAGCGCGCGGGGGTGTAACAATAGCAAACATGAACCTGATTCTTCCTTTTGCGGATCCCCTTTGCGACGGCATGTGAATCCGAAATGATCAGATCGTAGCGAGACAGCTCAAAACGCTCGACGATGTTGGGATAGAGCAGCGCCGCGTAGCGAAACCAATGGCGGGCGCCCGGCATTCGTTGCCACGCGGACGTTGTCACGCGACCGATGCCGAGCTTGCTCCGCTCTGCTGCGCTCAGAAAATCGACCAGAGTGTAGACGTCGGCTTTGGGGTACATTCGCAGCAGCTCAGCGAACACGGCCTCCCCGCCGCCCGGCGCGTCGAGCCAATCGTGAACCAGCGCGATTGAAGCGGTTTCCATTACGGCGACAAACGCACCGCTCGGCAACGATCGAGAGAATTGGACATCACTTCCTCTATGGGAGCACAAACCGATGAATGCCTGGGCACGCAGGCGCATTCTGGTCACGGGCTGCGCTGGCTTTCTCGGCTCGCATCTTTGCGAGCAACTGCTGCCGTTTGGTCACGAGGTCCTCTGCATCGACAATTTCTTTACCGGCTCGCGGCACAACGTGCTGCCGTTGCTCGGCAATCCGCGTTTCGAGGTCATTCGCCACGACGTCACGTTTCCCCTCTACATCGAGATCGATGAAATCTACAACCTTGCGTGCCCCGCTTCGCCGATCCACCATCCATTCGATCCGGTGCAGACGAGCAAGACGAGCGTACATGACGCCATCAACATGCTCGGTCTTGCCAAGCGAACGAAGGCCAGGATTCTGCAGGCATCGACCAGCGAGGTCTACGGCGACCCCGACGTGCATCCGCAAACGGAAGAATACTGAGGCAGAGTGAACCCCGTCGGGCTTCGGTCGTGCTACGACGAGGGCAAGCGTTGCGCCGAGACGCTGTTCTTCGACTATCGACGCCAGCATGGCCTTGGAATCAAGGTCGCGCGAATCTTCAATACTATGGTCCGCGAATGCATCCGAACGACGGACGCGTGGTATCCAGTTTCATCGCTCAGGCGCTCACGAATCGGCCGACCACGATTTTCGGCGGTACCCAGACGCGTTCATTCTGCTACGACGATCTCGTCGGCGGATTGATGGCGTTGATGGAGACAGCCGATGACGTAGCCGGGCCGATCAATCTCGGCAACCCGGAGGAGTATCGAATTCGCGCGTTGGCGGAAACGATCATCGAAATGTCGAATTCGCGGTCGGGGCTCGTTTTCAAGCCGCTGCCGTCGGACGACCCAACGCAGCGGCAACCGGATATCGCGCTTGCTCGCGCGGCGCTGGGGTGGGAGCCCACTATTGGGTTGCGCGATGGCATAACGCGAACAATCGCGTATTTCGATGGTCTTTGCGCGCGGGCGGCGCGATCTGACGCCTCGGCGCGACCCAAAACGCGCGGTAAATTGCGCGGCAAAGTGACGTGGCTGTTTGACTTGATCGCGGAACGTAGTACAATCGCGCCTCTCGGCAGGTGAAACATTTTTCAGCCTCGCCTCGCTCTTTAAAAATTGGCAATCGATAGGTGTGGGTGCTAAGGCAGCGGACCCAGCGCTAGCTCGGAGTGGTAAATGAGAGCTTGTGCCGGGAGTTCCAAATGTTTTGGTGCTCACACGACGCTAGTGCGGTTGAGGTGGCATGTGCAAACATCGTCATTTCAGCCGTGTGTTGCTGATCTTCGTCAAGGAGAATCGGCAGCGATGAGTCAAAGTGAGTTACTTGCAATGATCGAACTGAAGAGTTTGATCCTGGCTCAGATTGAACGCTGGCGGCATGCTTTACACATGCAAGTCGAGCGGCAGCGCGGGACTCAGGCAACTGAGCCCTGGCGGCGAGCGGCGAACGGGTGAGTAATGCATCGGAACGTGTCCCGTAGTGGGGGATAACTCGGCGAAAGCCGAGCTAATACCGCATATGCTCTACGGAGGAAAGTGGGGGACCTGCAAGGGCCTCACGCTATGGGAGCGGCCGATGCCCGATTAGCTTGTTGGTGGGGTAATGGCTTACCAAGGCGACGATCGGTAGCTGGTCTGAGAGGATGATCAGCCACACTGGGACTGAGACACGGCCCAGACTCCTACGGGAGGCAGCAGTGGGGAATTTTGGACAATGGGGGCAACCCTGATCCAGCCATGCCGCGTGCGGGAAGAAGGCCTTCGGGTTGTAAACCGCTTTTAGCTGGGAAGAAAAGATCACGGATAACACCCGTGGTTCTTGACGGTACCGGCGGAATAAGCACCGGCTAACTACGTGCCAGCAGCCGCGGTAATACGTAGGGTGCGAGCGTTAATCGGAATTACTGGGCGTAAAGCGTGCGCAGGCGGTTCGTTGTGTCTGTCGTGAAAGCCCCGGGCTTAACCTGGGAATGGCGATGGAAACTGACGAGCTTGAGTGTGGCAGAGGGGGGTGGAATTCCGCGTGTAGCAGTGAAATGCGTAGAGATGCGGAGGAACACCGATGGCGAAGGCAGCCCCCTGGGCTAGCACTGACGCTCAGGCACGAAAGCGTGGGGAGCAAACAGGATTAGATACCCTGGTAGTCCACGCCCTAAACTATGTCAACTGGGTGTTCGGGAAGCGATTCCTGAGTACCGTAGCTAACGCGTGAAGTTGACCGCCTGGGGAGTACGGCCGCAAGGTTAAAACTCAAAGGAATTGACGGGGACCCGCACAAGCGGTGGATGATGTGGATTAATTC
>VBCG01000005.1:2594-41233 GCA_005881895.1 Betaproteobacteria bacterium | reverse complement strand
GTCCCCGTTTTCGTCCTCGAGCACGAGCACGCGGACGGGCCAATCGAGTCCCGCGAGCGGATTGGCACTGACGAATAAAGTGCCGAGCGGTGGATTACCAAAGACCAGCAACGTGGACGGCCGCAGCTTGATGCCTGCATCGGCGGCTAGCTTCTGTTGATCGACCTCCTGAAAGAAGCGGATGCCCTTGTCTGCGACGTCCTTCTTGATCCGCGCGATCGTTTCAGGGACTGAATACGCGCTTTTGACTTTGACGATGCCGCTAGCCGGTACGGTGACCACATTATCAGCACGAACGATTCCGGGAACCAGCGTCGCGAGCGCCAGCGCAACAACGGCTGCTTTCGACATGACAGTATCCAACATGATGCGATCTCCTCGATTCAAAAGTCGTGGAAGCGCGACGCATTTCGCGTTCATCGCGTCGGCAAGAGCGTCCGTTTTTGCCCTCGCCTTACCGTACTTCGTCGAACGAGGAGAAGAAAGCTTACCGTTTGGCTTTCAGATGCCCGCGTACCACTGGTAGCCCTGATCCTCCCAATAGCCACCGTTGCCGCCGGCGATGTGCGCGAAGCTATCGACGAGCTCGATTTTCATCACGTACTTCGCGTGCTTGTACCCCAGTTGCCGCTCGACCCGCAGCCGAACCGGCGCCCCGTTCTTGATCGGCAGCGCCTCACCGTTCAACTCGTACGCGAGGATCGTCTGCGGATGCCACGCATCGTCCATGTCGATGCTCTCGTAGTAGAGATCGGTGCCATCGTCCGCCATCGGGTCGGCGCAATAGAACACGACATAGCACGCTTCCGGCTTGACCTTTACCGCATCAAGGACCGCCGAGAGCTTCGCCCCCTTCCACTTGCCGATCGCGCTCCAGCCTTCGACACAATCGTGGCGCGTGATTTGCGTACGCGATTCGAGCGCGCGCAATTCGGCGAGAGAGAAACTTCGCGGCGAAGCGGCCAATCCGCCGACCTCCAGCTTGTAATCGGCAAAGCCTTTAGCTGCGAGCGCCGCGTACGCCTCGCTGTCAGGTTCGGCGGTTCCGTTACTGCGAAAGCTCGGCGAGAGGTCCGCTTCCGAAAATTCCTGCGCCATCGCCTTGCGTCCGGTGACCAACGTTTGCGCCGCTTCACTAAGCCTCTCGCCCGCTGCAAGCACCTTCGGAAACCATTGGCTTTCCGACAAGCGTTCACATCCGGCTAGAAACAACGCTCCTGCGGCACCTAATGCGCGCGCAAGAAACCGTCGGCGCGACGATCGCGTTCGTTCATTCATGCGGTGCCTCCGGTGGAATCCGGTAACGGCCGGTGATCATCGAGCGCAAGTTGTTCCATAGCCCGGTGATGACGACCTCGAACACATGGATCAAGACGAACGCAACGATCAACCACGCGGCGATGAAGTGGATCGTGCGCGCCGATTGACGGCCGCCGACCCAATCGACCCATCCGGCAAAAACCGTATCGATGCGCGGCGACATCGCAAGCCCCATCAGGATAGCCAATGGCAACAGGACGAAGATCACGACGAGGTAGGTGATCTTCTGCAAGACGTTGTACCGCGTTGCCGCTTCGCCGGTTTCATGGCGAAACAACAGATGATCCTTGATCGACTGACCGATCTTTGCGAGCTCGCCGCGTGTTGGAGCGAGATCGCGCGCGAGATGCCGGCTCCACAGTGAATACGCAACGTAACAGAGCCCGTTGACGACGAAGATCCAGGCGAAAAAGAAATGCCATGAACGCGCCATCGACAGCCATTGCATGTCGGGAATGGTCAGCCACGAAGGGAATGCCCTTGCCGCCGGGCGGCCGCTCGGCTCGCGCGACAAGCCGAGCACACCGGTGGTATTGAACTCGTGCCCGAAGATTTTCGTGTAGCCGATCGCGCCCGTCGCGCCGCCGTCCCGTGCGCCGATCTCGAGGATCGGCGGACGTCCGGTATACGACGATTTGCCCCAATAGAGCGCTGGATGCGCGTTGAAGATCATGAGGCCGCTCATGAAAATAATCGTCAACGCGATCACGTTGATCCAATGCATGACCCGCACCGGCAAACTGTGTCGATAGTAGAGCCGGCCCGCGATGGGCGCAGTCGTCGACGCCGAAGCGGTTACATCGTCCATCCGATTACTCCCAGCCAGGCATACCTACACACAGTCGCTACGCGCATGGCAGAGCTTACGTCAACGTTCGAGCGTGCCGATCTTTCTGCCGCGTGTCATCAGCCCAATCAACGCAATGGCCGTGAACGCCGCCCCGGCGTAGAACGTGAAGCGCGGCCCGTACGCGTCCCACAGCCATCCTGCCAGCGCGCTCGCGATCAACAGCGCGACGCCACTTACGAGGTTGAAGATGCCGAACGCGCTACCCCGAAGGTCCGCTGGTGCTGCATTGGCGACGAGTGCCGACAGCAGACCCTGCGTAAGACCCATGTGCAAGCCCCAGAGTGCCGCGCCCACGAAGACGACGGCCGGCGTTGCGGCCTGCGCCAACACGATGTCGGCGGAGATGAGCGCGACCAACCCGCTCCACAACAGGTACGCGCCAGCGCCCCGGTCAGCCGCGGCGCCGGTCGGATACGCGACGGCGGCGTACACCGTCGACATGATGACCATCACCCAGGGCACCAGCGAGACTTGCAAACCCACGTTCTGCGCCCGCAACACCAAGAAGGCCTCCGAAAAACGCGCAAGCGTCAGTACACCGGCGATGCCGACGACGATCCAGTAGCTCGCCGGAAACCGCTTGGCGTCGGCAAGGCGCAAATGCGTCTTAGCGTTGTCACCACCGACCTTCGCCGGTTCGCTCACGCCGAAAACCAAAACCGCGACGCAGATGACCGCCGGGATCACGGCGACCCAGAACGACGCACGGAAGTTGCCGGCGAAATAGACCATCGCGGCAAGCGCCAGCAACGGTCCGCCGATCGCACCTACCGTGTCGAGCGCCTGACGCAAGCCGAAGCTGGCTCCACGCGCGTCGGCAGGTGCGATATCGGCAATGAGCGCATCGCGTGGCGCGCCGCGGATCCCCTTGCCGACGCGATCGGCGAAACGCGCGGTGACGACCCAACCGAGCGTCGGGGCAAGCGGGAAGATGAATTTGGTCAGCGCGGCGAGTCCGTAACCGGCGACGACGAGTGATTTGCGTTTGCGGAACATATCCGACAGCACGCCGGAAAATACCTTGACGATGAGCGCCAGAGCTTCAGCCACGCCCTCGACGATGCCGATGACGAATGTGCTCGCGCCGAGACCGACCGCCATGTACAGCGGCAGCAGCGAATGGACCAGCTCGGACGACAGATCCATACACAGGCTGACGATGCCGAGCGCCCACACGCCTCGGGGAATTGCCGCAAGACCGCGTCGTGCACTTTTGGTTGCGATTTGCGTGGTCATCGCCACGCGATCTAGAAATCAAATGCGTTCGTCAAATCGCCTGCGTTCGCGCGAACGCCCGGCAACGCCTCGAGCCCGAAGCGGCGCGTGATGAGCTTGATGATCGACGTCGTATCGTAGGACGTGTGATCGACGTAACCGCGTTTCGCCAACGGCGAGATGATGATTGCCGGAATGCGCGTTCCCGGACCCCAGCGGTCGCCCTTAGGGGGCGGCACGTGGTCCCAGAAGCCACCGTTCTCGTCGTACGTCACGATAATGGCCATCGACGGCCATAACGGACTCGCTTTGATCTTGGCGACGAGTTCCGCAATATGGATGTCGCCTGACATCACGTCCGTATTGCCCGGATGTTCGTTGAACGTCCCTTGCGGCTTGTAGAACGCCACCGCCGGCAGCTCGCCTTTTTCAATGCCGCTCACAAGATCGGTGTAATCCTTGAGGTGCCGTTCGCGGTCCGCCGTACCCGGCGCGAAACGCGCGAAATAGTTGAACGGCTGATGGTGCGCAACGAAATACGGCGAAGGCGGCGTGTTATTGTAGATGACCATGCGCTTTGCGTCGCCCGGCTGCATGCCGTCTTTCACCGCGGCATTCCACGCACCCGAGTACCAAGCCCACGAAATCCCTTTCGCCGACAACGTGTCGCCGATCGTCTTCTGCGTCTGCGGCGGAAGGATTCGTCTCGCCGGATCCGCGAAACGCGGGTCACCGCCAGGCGCGGGCGGCGCAGCCGATGGCTGATACGGCGGCTGATTCGTCGTGAGCGAATAACCGTCATTCGTGAATTCCCCGGCAACGAACACGGCGGGGCCGGCGAGCGCCGATACGGGCGATTCGGGTCGCCGCTTGAGCCATCCGCGCTCGTCGAGTTGTGCGCGCTGATTCGGCGGTCCGGCATCGAGCGGCGTGCACGCGCAAATCAGCCAGAAGTGATTGAGATACGAATCGCCGAACGCCCCCATGAAGAAATGATCGGCGAGAACGTAATCCTGCGCCCACTTCCACATCGGCAACGTCGAGCCGTCGTAGTGGCCCATCACCAGCGCACCCGCATCCGAAACCTCGGCGAAGCGGTCGTTGCGGCCACCGTTGATTTGCTCCTGCTGCTGATAAAACTTGTGGATCAGGTCCCGCGTCGGCACTGACAACGCCATGTTGATCGGCGGCGCGTCAATCCGAAACGGTTTGTTCGGCAAGTCCTTGGGATAGGCCGGATCCGCATCCTTGCCTTTCCACACGGGCGGCAGATGTGGCAGCGGCTTGCCGTCGACATCGAGTTGCGTGTATTGCACGGGCGTCGCGTTCGCGATGCCGTCGGCGCCGGGAAAAAGTCCGTAGAGATTGTCGAAGCTGCGATTTTCCGCATAGATGACGACGATGTGCTGTATGCGATCGAGTCCCGATGAGCTTGGCTGCGTCGTCGTGCAGCCGGTGAGACCGGCCGCCATCCCCGCAGCGATCGCGATGCTACGCAGTAGACTCCGAGTCATCGTTCCTCCCCACACGTCCGCGCAATGCGGATCACGCCAGCTTGACTTCGGCGCGCACGGTGCCGGCGCGATCGTGCCGTGCGGTCAGATTGACCGTGTCACCCGCCTTCGCGCTGACGATCCACTCGATCTTCATCCGATCGTCGGTCACATGATAGTCAGGCCAAAAAGAGACGCCGGTGTGCTTGTACGCCTTCCCTTCGAGCTGGCCCATCTCCTCGCGCAATTTTCCCGATGCGAGCGTCGCACCATCCGGCAAGCCAATCTCGGCGATGAGCCCACGGACGACTTTGCGCGCAAGCGCGCGCTTCGACACATACGCCGGCAGCCAACCGGTGTTCTGGACGACCAGCGTCACTTTCCATGCGCCGTTCCCCAGCGCCTGCGCGCCGGCGTGCAGCAACTCGAGCTTGGGCGATAGCAGCGCCTGCCAGACCAACCACTTCGGAAAACGCGCCAGCTCGCGCTCGAGTAACTTGGGCGGCGGATTGCCGAATGCGTGAAAGCGATTCCAACCGCCGATCTCGACTTTGCCAAGCTGCGGATGATCGAACGCGCGCCACGGAATATGGGCGAGGCCGTCGATCTTCTCGTCGCTCCAGCGGATGAGCTTCAGGTCGTCATCGGTCGAGTGATCGCGGAACCAGTCGATGTATTTGTAACCGGTGATGCCCGCTTCGCGCATCGGCGACCAGATCTCGACGACCCAACTGAAAATTCCGAGATGCTCGTAAATCCAATCCCATGTCCCGCCGATCACCGACTTCGGGTAATAACGGAATTCGTGATAGACGGAGATGTTCGGGTAACCGGTGAGCTCCGTGCCTTTCTTTCCGGTCGTCTGGTAGACCCATAGATCTTCGGCGTGCATCTCTTCGTCGGGCTGATGCTCGAAGGGACGCAGCAAGACGCCGCTCCAAGTGTGGAAGCTCGTCCCGCCGGTGAGATTCGGATGGCGGACGATGAAGTCGACGACGGCGCGTACTTCGGGTTCCGACGTTGGGTAGGGTCCGGCGCCGAGCTGCTCGAACTCCTGCCGCCAGCTGGCCGGAAAATTGCGATTCAGGTCAAGGCCTTGTTTTGGCTTCTTGATACGCAACATAAAGCCGTCGTAGTGCTCGAGTCGGCCTTCGGGGATCAGTCGATAATAGGTTCCGCCCGTCTCCGCAGGCTCGCGGCGGATCAAGAGCCGGGGCTCATCGGGATGCGGCTTCCATAGCCCGTTGGGATCGGGAATCCGCATTTGCAGAATGCGTCCGTCGCCGTCGATATCTTCGACGATCAGCCCCTCGATCTCCTCTTCGTCGTGGGGATACGGTCGCGTACTCGAGCGCACCCATTTCGGCTTGTCCGCGAGCGCCCATTCGGCGCCGTCGGGATTGATCCGCGGACAAATGTAGAACGCACGCGTATCGAGAGCGCGCGTCACGTCGGCGTCGCTTCCGTATTGCGTGACGAGTGTGTGAAGGAGATACAGATTCGCCGCGGACGCAGCAACCTCCGTCGAATGGATGTTGCCGTCGACCCAAAATGCCGGTTTTTCGGCAGCGAGCCCCGTCCGCGTGTTGGTGGCGGTCACTACCCAGATGTCGCGGCCTTCGTGGCTCTTGCCGATAGATTCGATGGCGAGCAGCTGGGGATGCTCGCGCGCGAGCGTGTGCAGGACTTCGCTCAATTCGGCGTAGCGGTAGAAGCGGTCGAAAGCAATTGCAGCCATGAGAAAAGTCAGCGATAGACAAAGTCCGGGAGTGTCAACGCGCAGTCCACAGGGCGTCAAGGTTGACATGGGCGCGATAAAGCGCTCGGAACTGTGCAATGCGGCTGCCGGTCCTACAATATCGGTGGTGTGTAACAGGGGAATCGGTAGTGAGCGATAGCGTTATGGCGGCGCTATCCGAGTCGAGAGCAAGGCGACGCTGCGAAGCAAGGGTAGGTCCCCTTGCAAGCAGCGGCAACGAAGCAATCGGCACGGAGAGCATGCCAGACACTATCGATTCTCCTGTTACACATCACTAAACAGGGAGAAATGGCTGGGGTACGCCGCATCTTCTACGCGTCCGGCCTTCCCGCTCACAGGAGGTTGATCATGAGGCGCAGACTGTATTGGTTGTTGCCCGATGTCGAGAGTGCGCGGCGTACCGTTGACGACTTGCTGCTGGCGCGCATCGAAGACCGGCACATGCATGTTCTCGCGCGCCGCGGGACCGATCTGAAGTCGTTGCACGAGGCGTCCGTGCTGCAGAAAACGGACGTCCGTCATGCCGCGGGACGCGGTCTCTTCCTCGGCGCACTGATCGGTGCACTGGCAGCCTGGCTGATGGCGCAATTCCCGCTCGAGGGGCTGGAAATACGTCAAGGCGGCATCCTGCTGATCATCGCGTTCGGTGCGCTGTTCGGCGTATTCGCGTCGACGCTTGTCGGCAGCTCTGTGCCCAATTCAAAACTGCGGCGCTTCGCGGACGAAATCGACAAGGGACAGATCTTGCTGATGATCGACGTCCCCGCCCAGCGCGTCGAGGAGATTCAGGAGCTCCTCGAGCGTCGTCATCCCGAAGCGAGCAATCGAGGGATCGAGCCGACCGTTCCGGCGTTTCCGTAGCGCACGATCTGACATTCCGAGGCCGTTTCGCCTGTCATTCCGAGGCCAACGCCTTATCGGCCGAGAAACCTGCTTTCCGAACGCAAAAGCAGGTCCTTCGCTTCGCTCAGGATGACAGTGGTGCTTTGTGCTAACATACCGTATATCCGTACGGTACCGTGCGCCGTTCGTCCAGGTGCGCGCCGCTTACGATGCTCCCTGCCTACGCCGAGCTCCACTGCCTTTCCAATTTCTCGTTTCTGCGCGGCGCCTCGCACCCCGAAGAGCTGGTCGAGCGCGCGCAGACATTGGGTTACACAGCGCTGGCGCTCACCGACGAATGCTCGCTCGCCGGCGCCGTTCGAGCGCATCTGGCTGCCAAAGAAGTTGGACTCAAGCTTGTCATCGGCAGCGAGTTCACGCTTGTCGATGGATTGAAGCTCGCGCTCTACGCGACTGATCGCGCGAGCTACGGCGACCTTGCGCAACTGATCACGCGCGGGCGACGTAACGCCGTCAAGGGGCGCTACGCATTGACGCGCGACGACGTCGCGGCGCTTGGCTCACGTTGTCTCGCATTGTGGTTTCCGATAGGGTCAGACTCCAATTTTCATGCGGACTCGCATGCTCATGGCGTAGACGGCGAAAATTGGAGTCTGACCCTAAGCTGGATCGCCGACGTATTCGGCGGACGCGCATGGATGGCGGCCGAACTCGTCGCGCGCGCCGGCGACCGGCTGCGGCTCGCGCGATTGAGCGAATTGTCCCGTGCCTGCGGCTTGCCCCTCGTCGCCGCGGGTGACGTTCACATGCACGTGCGCGCGCGACGCGCATTGCAAGATACGTTGACGGCGATCCGGCTGAAGACGCCGCTCGCCGACTGCGGCTACGCGCTCTTCCCCAATGGTGAACGGCATCTGCGTTCCCGCGCCAAGCTCGCGACAATCTATCCGCCCGAGCTTCTGGCGCAGACGCTCGCGCTCGTCGAGCGCTGCACGTTCTCGCTCGATGAGTTGCGCTACGAGTATCCGGAGGAGATCGCGCCATCCGGCGAGACGCCCGCGTCCTATCTCCGCAAGCTCACCGAAGCCGGATTGCAACAGCGCTACGGCGATCGTGTGCCGGAGGACGTGCGCGAACTGGTCGACCACGAGCTGGCGCTCATCGCCGAGCTCCGCTACGAGCCCTATTTCCTCACCGTCTACGACATCGTCGCTTTCGCGCGTTCGCAGAAGATTCTCTGCCAGGGCCGCGGCTCAGCGGCGAATTCCGCCGTCTGCTACGCGCTCGGCATCACCGAAGTCGATCCGGCGCGGATCTCGACGCTGTTCGAGCGTTTCATTTCCCGCGAGCGCAACGAACCGCCGGACATCGATGTCGACTTCGAGCATCAGCGCCGCGAAGAGGTGATGCAGTACGTCTACAAGAAGTATGGCCGCGACCGCGCGGCGCTCGCCGCGACGCTCATCACGTATCGGCCGAAGAGCGCGGTGCGCGACGTCGGCAAGGCGCTCGGTCTCGATCTCGCGCAAGTCGATCGCCTCGCCGGCATCTTCGCGTGGTGGGACGGTCGTGCAATCGATCCGCGACGCATTCGCGAAGCCGGTTTCGATCCCGAAAATCCGCTGATCGCGCGACTCATTGCGCTGACCGGCGAACTGATGGGCTTTCCGCGGCATTTGTCGCAGCACGTCGGCGGTTTCGTCATCGCGCGCGGTCTGCTCGAGCGCATGGTGCCGGTCGAGAACGCGGCGATGGACGCGCGTACCGTGATCCAGTGGGACAAGGACGATCTGGACGCGCTTGGGCTCCTCAAGGTCGACTGTTTGGCGCTCGGTATGCTCTCCGCGATCCGCCGCGCACTGGCGATGATCTCGCAACGCGATGGACGCGAGCTCAAGATGCAGGACATTCCACCGGAAGATCCGAGCGTCTACGCGATGATCCAGCATGCCGACACGATCGGCGTGTTTCAGATCGAATCGCGCGCGCAGCAGTCGATGCTGCCCCGGTTGAAGCCCAAAACTTTCTACGATCTCGTGATCGAGGTCGCGATCGTGCGTCCCGGGCCGATACAGGGCGGCATGGTGCATCCGTATCTAAAACGCCGCCAGGGCCTCGAGGACGTGACCTATCCGAGCGATGCCGTGAAGAGTGTCCTCGAGCGCACGCTCGGCGTGCCGATTTTCCAGGAACAGGTGATGCAGCTCGCGATCGTTGCCGCTGGATTTACACCGGGCGAAGCCGACCGCTTGCGTCGCTCGATGGCCGCATGGCGGCGCAAGGGCGGTCTCGAAAAATTCGAGCAGCGATTGATCGATGGAATGGCGGCGCGTGGATACGCGGAGGAATTCGCGCGCCAGATCTATCAACAGATTCTCGGTTTCGGCGAATACGGGTTTCCGGAATCGCATTCGGCGTCGTTCGCACTGCTGGTCTACATATCGTCGTGGCTCAAGCACTACGAGCCCGCGGCGTTTTGCGGTGCGCTGCTCAACTCGCAACCGATGGGCTTCTATGCGCCGGCGCAGTTGGTCGCCGATGCGCGGCGACATGGCGTCGATGTGCGGCCCGTCGATGTGAGCGTAAGCGATTGGGATTGCAGGTTGGATGAAGCAGCGTTGCGCCTCGGCCTCTGCATGGTGAAGGGCCTCACCGAAGCGGGCGCGAAACGGATCGTCGAAGCGCGCTGCGCGGCGCCGTTCGAATCGGTCACCGATCTTGCCCACCGCACGAAGCTCGATCGCCGCGACTTGACCGCCCTCGCCGATGCCGATGCGCTCGTCCCGCTCAGCGGCCATCGTCACGCCGCGGTCTGGGAAGTCGCCGGCGTCGAGCGATTACCGGAAATTCTCGCCGGCGCAACCTTCGCCGAATCGGCCCCCGCCTTGCCCGCACCGACCGAAGGACAAGAAATCGTCGCCGACTACCGTAGCCTGGGGCTCACGCTGCGGCGCCACCCGCTGGCATTGTTACGAGGGCAATTGCGCGCAAAGCGAATCGTCACAGCGGAAGACATCTCGCGCACGCCGCATGGACGATTCACGCGCGTCGCCGGCATCGTCATCGGACGCCAGCGGCCCGATACAAAAAGTGGCGTCGTTTTCGTTACGCTCGAGGACGAAACCGGCGCAACCAACGTCATCGTCTGGCGCGATGTCGGCGACCGCCAACGGCGCGAGCTTTTCAATGCGCGGCTGATGGCAGTCTATGGCAGGGTCGAGCGCGAAGGCGAAGTCGTACACGTGATCGCCGGCAGGCTCGTCGACATGACGCCGATGCTCGGCACGCTGCCGACGAAGTCCCGCGACTTTCACTAGCGGGCTTCGCGTAACATCGCGCCATGGCGCGGCCCGAATTCGACATCGTGGTCATCGGCGGCGGCTCGGGCGGCCTCGTCGTCGCGGCGGGTGGCGCTGCGCTCGGCGCAAAGGTCGCGCTGGTGGAGAAGCACAAGCTCGGCGGCGATTGTCTGTGGACCGGCTGCGTTCCGTCGAAAACGCTGATCAAATCGGCGCGCGTCGCCTACATGATGCGCAACGCCGCACGCTTTGCGCTGACGCCGCACGATCCAAGACCTGAGCTGCCGCGCGTGATGGAGCGTGTCGCGTCGGTCATCAAGAGCATCGAACCGAACGACAGCCCCGAGCGATTTCGCGCGATGGGCGTCGACGTTATTTTTGGCAGCGGCTGCTTCGTCGACGCCGCGACGTTCGAAGTCGCTGGACGACAATTGAAGGCGCATACGTTTGTGATCGCGACGGGATCGCGGCCGTCGATACCGTCGATTCCCGGCGTCAAATCGGTCCGCTATCTGACCAACGAAACGATCTTCGATCTGCGGGAAGCGGTCCCCCACTTGGTCGTCGTCGGCAGCGGACCGGTCGGCAGCGAGATGGCGCAGGCGTTCCGACGGCTTGGCAGCGAGGTCACCGTTGTCGATATCGCAGCAGGCATTTTGCCGCGCGAGGACGCCGATCTCGCCGCGATCGTGTTCAAGCAACTCCAGAGCGAAGGCGTTCGCTATCATCTCGGCGCATCGATTGCAAGAATCGACCGCACACCGATGGGAATTCGATTGCTGTTGCGCGAGCGCGACGGCACGCCGGCGCCAATCGATGCAACACATCTGCTGCTCGCGGCCGGCCGCACGGCGAACATCGAGGACCTCGGTCTCGATGCCGCAGGCGTCGACGTGTCGAGCGGACGCGTCGTGCTCGAGAACGGATTGTCGACGACCAATTCTCGCGTCTACGTCATCGGCGACGCCGCGGGTGGTCACCAGTTCACGCATTTGGCCGAGCACCATGCCGGCATCGTCTTGCGGCATGCGATCTTCAAGCTCAGGTGGACCAAGCCATCCCCAGTCGTGCCGTGGTGCACATTCACCGATCCTGAATTGGCCCGCGTCGGACTTTCGGAAACCGAAGCGAAAAAGACCGGCGTTGATCATCGCGTCTACAGTTTTCCGTTCAGCGACATCGATCGCGCGCGCGCCGAAGGCGAAATCGAAGGAATGGCCAAGCTCGTCACGAGTCCGCGCGGCAAGGTGCTCGGCGCTGCAATCGCGGGACCGCACGCCGGAGAATTGATCGCCGAATGCGCGCTGGCCATCGGCAATGGCATGAAAGCCGGCGATCTGTCGGCGTCGATCCACACGTATCCGACGCTCGCCCAGATCAACCGGCGCGTCGCCGACGTGCGGCTCAAGGAAGCGTTGACGCCCCGCGCGAAAATGTGGATCAAGCGGATCTTTCGATTGCAGGGCGGATGATGCGCGGCGACGGTGCAGGACAGCGGCTCAGCGGGCGCCGGCGCATCTGGCCCCGCTTGGTCATCGTCACCATCTTCGTCGGCGCGCTGGTCGCCTTCTTCGCGTTCGGCGGTGACGAATATCTGCGTCTCGAGACGGTCAAGCATCATCGCGACGCATTGCAGGCGTTCGTCGCGATGCACTATGCGCCTGCGCTGTTGATTGCCTTCCTCGTTTATGCCGCGGCGACGGCATTTAGTCTGCCGGTCGCAATCGTTCTTTCGCTGACGATCGGTTTCCTGTTCGGCCGCTGGGTCGGCACGGCGATTGTCGTTACGGCCGCCACGGTCGGCGCGGCGTTGCTGTTCGTTGCCGCCCGCTACCTTTTCGCCGACGCAGCGCGCAAGCGCCTTGGCGCCGTCGGCGAACGAATCAACGCCGGCTTTACCGAAAACGGCTTTCTCTATCTGCTGTTTCTGCGGCTCGTCCCTCTGTTCCCGTTCTTTCTCGTCAATCTCGCGCCCGCCTTCACCACGATTCCGCTCTCCACGTTTGTCGTCGCAACCGCCGTTGGAATCATTCCAGGCACGTTTGTGTTCGTTAACCTGGGTCAGGCGCTTGGCAGCATCGATTCGCTGAAGGGACTCGTATCGCCCGAGCTTATCGGCAGCCTCCTGCTGCTCGCGATGCTCGCGCTCGTCCCGGTCATCGTGCAGAAGATCCGTTCTCGGCAAGCCGCCGTGAAGGTGAGCCGGTGAAGCTCGCGGTTGTCATTCCATTCTTGAATGAAGCCGCCGCGTTGCCGAAGACGCTCGCGGCGTTGTTCGATGCAATCGGCGCATTCGAAGGGGTCGACGTGATCGCCGTCGACGGCGGCAGCAGCGATTCGAGCCGCAGCGTCCTGGCGAGATATCCGTCGATCCGCACGTTGGACGCACCGCCGGGTCGCGCATCGCAGATGAATGCCGGCGCGCGCGCTGCCAACGACGCAGAAATCATCCTGTTCCTGCACGCAGACTCGCGACTGCCGAGCGACGCGCTTATGACGATCCGCGACGCCCTGCGGCACGATCGGCGCTGGGGACGCTTCGACGCGACGATCGAAGGACGCTCCAAGCTCCTGCCTGCCGTTTCTTCGCTGATGAATCTGCGTTCGCGCGTCACCGGCATCGCCACGGGCGACCAAGCGATGTTCGTCTCGCGCAAGGCGTTCGAAATAGTCGGCGGCTTTCCTTCCATTCCTTTGATGGAGGACGTTGCACTATCGAAGGCGCTGCTTCGTGCCGTGGGACGCCCGGTTTGTCTTTGCAAACGGGTCGTCACTTCGGGCCGTCGCTGGGATACGCAAGGCGCGTGGCGCACGATCGCTTTGATGTGGCGGCTGCGCTTCGATTACTGGCGCGGCATCGATGCCGCCACCGTTGCGCGCCGTTATCGACACGAGGCAACGGGCCGGAAGCCCGCGCTGCAGATCTTCGCGAAGGATCCCGTGCCGGGAATGGTCAAGACGCGGCTTGCGCGCAACATGGGTGACGCAGCGGCCGCGGATCTCTATCGCGACCTGGTCGAGGGCACGCTCCAAACCGCGGCCACCGCGCGAACGATGGGCATCATTTCCGCGATTGAAATGTGGTGCGATCCGGATGAACATCGCGCGGCATTCGTTGATTGGCGCGATCGTTATCACGTCACGCTGAAAACCCAACGCGGCGTCGACCTCGGCGAGCGGATGCATCAGGCGCTGTCGGCCGCCATCTCGACCGGCACGTCGGCGATCTTGATCGGGACCGACTGCCCGATGCTCGATACGGCTTATCTCGCCCGTGCCGCTCTGGCGCTCACACGACACGACGCCGTCATCGGTCCAGCCGAAGACGGCGGCTATGTGCTCGTGGCGCTGTCGCGCGACGTCGATATCTTTTCAGATGTGCCGTGGAGCACGCAGGGCGTCATGGCCGTCACTCGTGCAAGAGTGACCGCGTTACGGGCGAGTTGCATGGAGCTCGACGCTCTTTGGGACGTCGATACGCCGGCTGACGTCGCGCGTTTTTTCGCGCATCGTGCGGCGAATCGGCAGGGTGCGACGAGACCGGCTTGACCGTGCGCAGTTAACGCAAGGCAGCGCGAACGATTCGCATCGCTGCCGCCGTGCGGCTTTCCACGCCAAGCTTCGCGTAGACGTGCTCGAGATGCTTCTGAACCGTGCGAACGCTGGCGCCGACAATGCTCGCGACTTGCGCGTCGCTTTTCCCGCTGGCAACCCAATGCAGGATTTCGTGCTCGCGCGGCGTCAGCGGCAACTCGTTGTCCAACGTCTCGCGCCGACACGCATCGGCGTCTTCGCGCAAATAAAGCAACCATTTGCCCATCGCGCCACGCATTGCGTGCAGCGCAACGACCGGCGCACCCTCGGGCAACCGGGAGGACGCGAATTCACGAGAGCCGCGGTCGGCGCGCCGTAGCCAGTCCTCGATTGCGGTGGGCAGCGCACCGCCCACCCTTGGCCGAGCACCCGGGCAGACCGCCGCCAATAACGCGCATCCGCGACGTGACGCCGCCAAGATCTTGAACCCTTTTCCCACGTTCACCTCGGCCCAACCTTCGGTCTCGACCCATTGCCGATAGCGCGCGATCGTTCGGCGAGCGTCGGCAAGCAGCGTGACATGGCGGTAGGCGAGCGCAAGCGGCGTGCGGACGATGTCGAGGTCCGCGCGCTCGCGGTCATTGAAATCGCGATGCGTTCGATTGAGCACGAAGCTGACCAACGTGCGGTCGTCAACATGGAGCGGAACGGCGATCGCGTGCGCGATCCCGATGCGTTGGTAGTACTCGCCATACAACGGCGTGCGGCGAAACGCCCGCGTAGGAAGCGAGTCCGAAATGCGATGCGCGCCGCCGTCCTGATGCGCCGCGTGGTAGCGCACGAGCGGATGTGAATGAAAATATCGGTTGAACGCAGCGATGTCGGCGTTGGACAACGCGTTGGGAGGATCGCTCAAAACCCGCCGCCGTCCGGTTCGCAAATTGCAAACCGACAGCGTCGTCAGATCGGACCCGATGGCTGACGAAAGGGCGATAACGCCTGCGCGCGCGAACTGCGCGTGGGTCTCATATGTGCCCTCGAGCGCCAGGCGTTTCATTAGGGCCTGTTCACACTAGCTCGTCGCGCATGCAACCGATGCGCCGTGCTTTTCCTTGGCGACGGCGACCGGCAGAATTTCATCCTGCCCGACACCGTTCTTGATCGCGGTGATCTCCGCAAGTATCGAAACCGCGATTTCGGGCGGAGTGCGACTGGCGATGTACAGGCCGATGGGTCCGTGCAGACGCGCGATCTCCTCTTCCGAGACATCGAATTCGCGCAGCCGCTCACGGCGTTTCGCGTTGTTCGCGCGCGATCCCAGTGCGCCGACGTAGAACGCCGGCGATTTCAACGCTTCCATCAGCGCGAGATCGTCGAGCTTGGGGTCGTGCGTCAGCGCGACGACGGCGCAACGCTCGTCGAGCTTCATCGCTTTGACCGTGTCGTCGGGCATTGTCCGAACGAGCTTGACACCCGGAATGTCCCATGTCTCCGTATACTCTTCGCGCGGATCGCAGATCGTCACTTGATAGTCGAGACCGACGGCGATCTGCGCCAGATACTTGGACAGCTGCGATGCGCCGATGACGAGCATCCGATAGCGCGGGCCGTGAATCGTCGTCAGCGTCTTGCCGTCGAAGGTAAGGCCGTCGACGGCTTGCGCCGGATGCAGCGTGGCGAACCCCGATGCAAGCTCGAGGCGCCGCGTAACCAGATGCCCGGCCTCTACTTCGCGCAACAGTGCACGAATTCCCGATTCGCGCGTCAGCGGTTCCAGCACGAGCTGAATCGTGCCGCCGCAAGGCAACCCGAAGCGACGCGCTTCGTCCGCGGTGATGCCGTAGGTGACAACTTCGCAGCGCGTGGCCTTCTGTCCGTCGCGCCGCGTCCGATCGACGATGTCGTCCTCAATGCAGCCGCCCGAAACCGATCCGACGACGAGACCGTCTTCGCGCACCGCCAGCATCGCGCCCTCGGGACGCGGCGAGCTGCCCCAGGTTTTCACGACCGTCACGAGCAGCACGCGCCTGCCGTCGTCTATCCATTCGGCGCTGCGTTTCAGCACTTCGAGATCGACACTGTCCATTGTTGCCTCGTTGCGTTATTTGAATCCACGAATCGCCAGCACGATGATGATGATCACAATCGCCGCCAGTGCGATGTAGCGCACCCAATGACTGCGTGCGGTCTCCGCTACCATCGGCGTCGTTGCCTGGCCCGCTGCGACCTCTTGCGGTGCGACGCGCTCGGCGAAGCGTGCGAAAAAATCGTCGGCCATTTTGGCTGCAGCGCCATCGATCAAACGCGAACCAATTTGTGCGAGCTTGCCACCCACATTGGCTTTCGCCGTGTAGGACAGCGCCGTATCGCCGCCGTTCGACGTGGCAAGTGAAACTTTCGCTTCGCCGCTCGCAAATCCCGCGGCGCCACCCTGCCCTTCGAATTTCAACGTGTACCCCGTGGGCGGTGTCGGATCGATGATTCGCATCGTGCCGTTGAAGCGCGCTGACACCGGTCCTACTTTAGCCGCTACGATCGCGCGCCATTCGCTGTCCGATAAGCGTTCGAGCGACTCGCAACCCGGGATGCAATCCTTGAGCACCGATGGATCGTTGAGGGCATTCCAGACCGCATCCGGAGCCGCATGCACGACGCGTATGCTCGACATTTCCATAGCGTAAATCCCTTCGTCCGGGGCAAGAATTCCACCGGCGCTTTATGCTACTCTAAATGATGAGCACTGCTCCGCAAACGCCGCTTGCGCGGACCGCGCTGACGCTTTTGAACGCAAAGGGTAGCGTGACCGTCGATGCCGGATTGCCCGTTGCTGATCTGTTGATCCTCGCTGAAGCGGCCGGAAAGATGGGCGCCTCGATGACGCTGCGTCGCGCAAGCGTGCGCCCGGCGGTGGAGCTGGAGCGAATTGCCCGTGCCGGTCGCGGTCGCGTTAGCTTCGACCTCGGGGGCTGACCGAACGTTCGGCTAGCGCTTTTGATTTGGTCAGGCCGCTTGCGGGAACATCGACTCGTCACGGTGTGGCTTGGCGCGGAGCGCCACTGCAAGGTCCCTCAGCGATGCCAGGTTATGGACCGGCAGAAAATCGTCGACATGCGGCAGCATCGCGCGGATCCCGGCCGGCCGCGCCTCGAAGCCTGAATAGCGCAGCAAAGGATTCAACCAGACCAAGCGCGCGCACGATTTCGCGAGCCGTTCCATTTCGAATGCAAGTCCCTGTCCTGCGTCCGCGTCCAGGCCGTCGCTGATCAACAGGACAACCGCGCTCTGGCCCAACAGGCGGCGCGACCACCGGCGATTGAACTCCGCCAACGACGCACCGATGCGGGTGCCTCCCGCCCAATCAGCCACCGCTGCGGTCACATGGGCGAGCGCGACATCCACATCGCGGTGCTTCAAGTGGCGCGTGATGTTCGTGAGCCGCGTGCCGAAGACGAGCGCATGCACGCGGTGACGGTCATTGGTGATCGCATGCAAAAAATGCAGCAGCATTCGCGCGTAGCGATCCATCGAGCCCGATATGTCGCACAACACGACGAGCGGCGGCGTTCGCTGACGTCTGGCGCGATAGCGAAGGGGTGCAACGGCGCCAGCAGCGCCCACCATGCCGCGCATCGTCGCGCGCAAGTCGATGGCGTGACCACGTGTCGCAGCGCACGTACGACGGACGGCGATTTCCGGTAGCGGCAGCGTGAGCCCCGCGAGCATTTGCCTCACTTCGATCAACTCCTCCGGCGTCATTGTCGCGAAGTCTTTTTTCTGCAGCACTTCACGCGCGGAAAATGTGAACGCCGCATCGAATTCGATTTCCCGCGTTTCCGAATGATCGAGAGGCTTCGGGGACTGGATCAGCGCCTGCGCGAGCCGTGCCGGCATTTGCGGCGTTTGGACATCACCGAGCCGGCCATGCACTTTCGGTAAAAGCGCGGCAATCATTCTCTCGAGCAGTTTCGGATCGCGCCAGAACACGTCGAACGCCTGCTCGAACAGCGGCAGATGATCGCGCCGCGACACGAGCACCGAACATAGCGCGGCACGAAAATCGGTGCGATGGTCGATGCCGACCGATTGCACGGCGGCCAGTGCGTCGAGCACGCGCGCCGGTCCCACGGGCAATCCCGCCGCACGAAGAATGCGGACAAAGTGGACGATGTTTTCGACCAGACGACCGTTGACCACGAACGGAATCGTCAATGCGGCGCCCCGGGACGCCGGATCCGGCGTCACAGGCGAATGCCCTCCGCCTTCGCCTCCACGACGAGCGTCGCCGCGACATCGGGGCCGAGTTGCGCCAGATCGTCCTGATACTTGAGCAGCACGCCCAGCGTGTCGGCGACCGTCTGCGGATCGAGCGCGATACGGTCGAGCGCCAGCAACGCTTCGGCCCAATCCAGCGTTTCGGCGATGCCCGGCGCCTTGAACAGATCCATCGAGCGGAGCCGCTGAGTGAATGCGACGATTTCGCGCGCGAGCGATTCAGCGGCCCGCGGACACTTGCGCCGAACGATCGCCAGCTCGCGACGCGCATCCGGATAATCGACCCAGTGATAGAGACAGCGCCGCTTGATGGCGTCGTGAATCTCTCGGGTACGGTTCGACGTGATCACCACGATCGGCGGCTGCTGCGCTCGAATGGGGCCGAGCTCGGGAATCGTGACCTGGTATTCGGACAGCACTTCGAGCAGATACGCTTCGAACGGCTCGTCGGTGCGATCGAGCTCGTCGATCAACAGAACGGGCGCGACACCGTCCTCCGGCGCGAGCGCTTGCAGCAGTGGGCGCTTCAGCAGAAAACGGGTTGTGAAAATGTCGTGCGCGAGCTCGCTCCGCTCGACGCCGCCGGCGGCTTCCGCCAGCCGTATCTCGATCATCTGCCGCGGATAGTTCCACTCGTAAACGGCCGCGGCAGTGTCGAGCCCCTCATAGCATTGAAGGCGCACGAGACGACGCCGGAGTCCGGTGGCAAGCACTTTTGCGATCTCGGTTTTGCCCACACCCGCTTCGCCCTCGAGAAAAAGCGGCCGCGCCATGTTCAATGACAGGAACACCGCGGTCGCAAGACGGCGATCGGCAATGTAATCCTGTCGCTCGAGCAGTTCGAGCGTCGCGTCGACGGTGGCGGGATGCGCTGAAGGCTTCATCGAAAAGAATCGGGCGGCGGATTTATGTCCGCCGCCCGACAGAATACATCGACCGGAGCGAAGGCCTTTATCGTGTCATCCAGCCGCCGCCACTGCTCTGCCCGCCATGACCGAGACGAGATGAGCGCGATAGGCTGCGGAGCCATGCAGATCGTTGTTCAATCCCTTCGCGTCGACCTTGACCGCTTTCGCTGCATCGGGCGTGAAACTTTTCGCGAGCGCGGTTTCGATCGGCGCGGCGCGAAATACCGCAGGCGCGGCCCCTGTCACAGCGGCGCGCACGCTGCCGTCCGCCAACTGCGCGACAAAAACGCCCACCAGCGCGAATCGCGATGCTGGATTGGGAAACTTCGCGTACGCCGCCTTTTTCGGGATCGGAAACGAAACCGCCGTGATGATCTCGTCCGCTCCAAGCGCCGTTTCGTACATGCCCTTGAAGAAATCGCCGGCGGCGATCTTGCGCTTGTTCGTCTGGACCGTCGCGTTGCACGCAACAACCGCAGCGGGCCAATCCGCGGCAGGATCATTGTTGGCGATCGAGCCGCCGAGCGTGCCCATGTTGCGCACTTGACGATCGCCGATGCCGTCGGCAAGCACGGCGAGCGCCGGGATCGCGCCCTTCACCACCGCCGAGTTGGCCACGTCGGCATGCCGCGTCATCGCGCCGATCACGAGGGCGTCACCTTCTTTGCGAATGCCGGCCAATTCGGAAATGCCGCGAAGGTCGACGAGCGTGCCGGGTTGTGCAAGTCGAAGCTTCATCGCTGCGACAAGACTTTGCCCGCCTGCGAGCGGCTTGCCGCCCGTGCTCGCAAGCGCCTTTGCAGCGTCGGCGAGCGTTTTCGGAAGTTGGTATTCGAACGTGTACATAGTGATGCTCCTTAAGCCCGAGCACTTTGAATCGCCTGCCACACGCGATGCGGCGATGCCGGCATATCGAGATGCGTGACCCCGACGCTCGACAGTGCGTCCATCACCGCATTCATCAGCGCGGGCGGAGAGCCGATCGCTCCCGCTTCGCCACACCCTTTTGCGCCAAGCGGATTGTGCGTGCACGGCGTCACTTTCGTTTCCACTTTGAACGATGGAACGTCGTCCGCGCGCGGCAATGCGTAATCCATCAGGCTGCCGGTCAGCAGTTGCCCGCTTTCACTGTCGTAGATGCAATGCTCGAGCATCGCCTGCCCGATCCCCTGGCACAACCCGCCATGCACTTGGCCCTCGACGATCATTGGGTTGATGATGTTGCCGAAGTCGTCGCACGCGCTGAAACTGACGATCGACACGACACCCGTGTCGGGATCGACCTCCACTTCGCAGATGTGTGTGCCAGCGGGAAACGTGAAGTTGGTCGGATCGTAGAACGCCGTCTCGTTCAAGCCGGGCTCGAGCTTGTCCAGCGGATAGTTGTGCGGCACGTACGCCGCGAGCGAGATCTCGCCGAACGCCTTGCTGCGATCCGTCCCTGCAACGGTGAATTTGCCGTCTTTGAATTCGATGTCGGATTCTGCGGCTTCGAGCAGATGGGCGGCGATCTTCTTGCCCTTTGCAATGACCTTGTCGAGCGCCTTCACGATGGCCGTTCCGCCGACGGCCAGCGACCGCGAGCCGTACGTGCCCATGCCGAACAGGACGCGTCCCGTATCGCCGTGGACGACGTCGACGTTTTCGATCGGGATACCGAGGCGCGTGGCGACGACTTGGGCGAAGGTCGTCTCATGGCCCTGGCCATGACTGTGCGAGCCGGTAAAGACCGTCACGCTGCCGGTCGGATGGACGCGCACTTCGCCGGCCTCGAACAATCCGGCGCGCGCGCCGAGCGAGCCCGCGACGTTGGACGGCGCGATTCCGCAGGCTTCGATATACGCTGCGTAGCCCAACCCACGGAGCTTGCCGCGTTTCGCGGCGTCGGATTTGCGCGCCGCAAACCCTTTGACATCGGCGATCCGCATCGCCTCGTCGAGGCAGGCGTCGTACCCGCCGGTGTCGTACAGCAGCGCCACGGGCGTCTGATACGGAAACGTGCGAATGAAATTGCGCCGGCGGATTTCGTCTTGCGGAATACCCATTTCGGCGCCGGCCTGGTGAACGATCCGCTCGATCACGTACGTCGCTTCGGGACGACCGGCTCCGCGATAGGCGTCGACCGGCGCGGTGTTCGTGAAAGCCGCCGTCACCTCGCAATAGACAACGGGCGTCGTGTACTGGCCGGCCAATAGCGTCGCGTAAAGAATGGTCGGAATGCATGACGCGAACGTCGACAGGTACGCGCCCATGTTCGCCGTCGTGTGGACGCGTAACGCGAGAAACTTGCCGTCCTTGTCGAGTGCCAGCTCCGCATGCGTCACGTGATCGCGGCCATGCGCATCGGAGAGAAACGATTCGCTGCGCTCGGCCGCCCACTTGATCGGCCGGTTCACGCGTTTCGACGCCCACACCATCGCCGTTTCCTCGGCATAGAGATAAATCTTCGAGCCGAAACCGCCGCCGACGTCGGGCGCGATGACGCGAACCTTGTGCTCGGGAAGGCCCAGCACGAACGCCGTCATCAGCAAGCGCTCGACGTGGGGATTCTGATTCGCGACGTAAAGCGTATAGCTATCGTCGGCGCGGCTGTACGTTGCGACCGCCGCGCGTGGCTCGATCGCATTCGGCACGAGGCGATTGTTGACGATGTCGAGCTTGGTCACGTGCGCCGCCTTCGCGAACGCCGCATCGACCGCACTCTTGTCGCCGATTGCCCACGTGTAGCACTTGTTGCCGGGTGCCTCGTCATGGATCTGCGGCGCGCCCGGCTTCAACGCGTCGACGACATTCACGACCGCCGGCAGCACTTCGTAATCGACGTCGATCAGCTCGGCCGCGTCTTTCGCTTGGTTCTGCGTCTCCGCGATGACGAGCGCGACGTGGTCGCCGACGTAACGAGCTTTGCCTTTTGCGAGCACAGGATGAGGCGGCTCCTTCATCGGCGTGCCGTCCACGTCGGTGATGAGCCAACCGCAAGGCAGCCCGTTCACGCCTTCGAGGTCGGCGCTCGTATAAACGGCGATGACGCCCGGCGCTTTCTTCGCCTTGCCCGTGTCGATGCCGCGGATCTTCGCGTGCGCGTGCGGCGAGCGAAGGAAATACGCGTGCGTCTGGTTCGGCAACGTGACGTCGTCGGTGTATTGGCCGGCGCCCAGCAGGAAGCGCGCGTCTTCCTTGCGCCGGACCGATTGGCCGATGAATCCTGACTCGATTGCGCCCATAATCGCGACCTTCCCTATTTCGCCATCGCGGCGGCACCCTGCTGCACCGCCTTGACAATGTTGTGATAACCGGTGCAGCGGCACAGGTTGCCCTCGAGCTCTTCGCGAATCGTCTTCTCATCGGCGTTCGGATGTCGCGCGACGAGATCGATTGCGCTCATCACCATGCCGGTCGTGCAAAAGCCGCACTGCAAGCCGTGACATTCCTTGAAGGCCGCCTGCATCGGATGCATCGTGCCATCGGACTCGGCGAGACCCTCGATCGTGACGACGTCGGCGCCCTGCGCTTGCAGCGCCAGCACGTTGCACGATTTGATCGCGCGACCGTCGAGATGAATCGTGCACGCGCCGCACTGCGCGGTATCGCAACCGATGTGCGTCCCGGTCAATCCAAGCGTCGTGCGCAGGAAATCGGCGAGCAGAAGTCGCGGATCGATGTCCGCTTTCACGGCTTTGCCGTTGACGGTCAATGCAAGGGGAATGGACACGTGGCCTCCTCTACTGTGGGCGCCGCACGCCCCGTGAGCGGGTCGGGCGGAAGGCAAGGATACTGCTTCGAGAAAATCGACGCAAAGTGTCGTCACAGGCGCAAAGCGCCGAGCGGAACGTTCGTCCGCCGCCTAGAGGTTCGCGAGGTACTGCGCCAAGTTCTCGATGTCCGCGTCGGACAGCGTGCCGGCGACGCTCGTCATGTTGCCGGCGTCGTTTGTGCGCCGGCGCGCCTTGAAATCGGCGAGCTGCTTCTTGATATACGCGTAGTGCTGACCCGCGACGCGCGGAATCTCGTTCTGTCCAAGGAAACCTCCCCCATGACACATCGTGCACAGCACCTCGTCGGATTTTTTCGCGCCTAGGGCAACCTTGCCGCCGTCGGCGTTGAAGCCGTTCGGCGCCTTGGTCTGCTTCGAAAAGTAGTCTCCGAGCGCCAGCATGTCGTCCGGCGTGAGATTGCCCGCCATCGGATCCATTTGCGGATCGTGCCGGCGGCCCGCCTTGAAATCGCGCAGCTCGAGAAAAATGTACCGCGCCGTTTGACCGGCGAGGATTGGGTACTGCGGATCGGTGGAATTGCCGTTCGGGCCGTGGCACGCGGCGCACGTCTGCGCCTTGTCCTTGACGGCAGCATCCGCCTGGGACCGGGCATCGGCTGACGCGATCGCAATGGCCAGACCAACAACGGTAAGAATGGCGTTATTCATATTTTTGGTCGGACAGAGCTAGACAAAAAAAACGGCCACCCCGTTCACGGAGCGGCCGTGAGTCCTTGCAAAACTTGTTGATTAAGGCAGCGCGAACACGAACACGCTATTGCCGCGCTTCGCGTCGATCTGCACGTTGCCGCCGGCAGCGACTGCGACATATTGCTTGCCGTTGACCATGTACGACACCGCCGGCGCGTTGACGCCTGCGCCGCAGTTGTACTTCCACAGTTCCTTGCCGTTACGTGCATCGAACGCCTTGAACCACCCGTTCGCTTCACCGTTGAACACGAGATCGCCCGCCGTCGCGAGCACGCCACCGATCAGCGGCTGCGGCGTTTTCGCGCCCCACGCGACCTTGCCGGTATCGATATTGACCGCGACGAGCCGGCCCCACTGCTGCTCGCTCGGAATCACCTTGAACGCGCCACCAAGCCACAGCTTGCTGCCGCCCGGATACGGCGACTCTTCGACATGGTAGGTCATCGGTTGATGCAGATTGGCGGCATACGCCATCCGCAGCTTCGGATTGATCGCCATCGGTGACCACTCGACGCCACCGTTCGCGCCGGGCAGCATTCGCGCGCCCTCTTTCGTCGGCAGCACCCACATGTTTTCTTGCGGGATCATCGCTTCCGAGAAGCGGACCAGCTTGCCGGTGCCGCGCTCATGCACGTAGACGTGTCCCGTCTTGCCGCCGTGGATCGCGACGTCGACCATCTTCCCGCTCGCGTCTTTTGCCTGCGTGAGGATGACCGGGCTTACCGCGTCCAAGTCCCACACGTCATGCGCGATGTATTGTGAGTGCCACTTGTACGTGCCCTTGTCCAAATCAACCGCGACCATCGAGTTCGTATAAAGGTTGTCGCCCGGACGAATCGCGCCATACAAGTCCGGCGACGGATTGCCGGCCACGAAGAACACCGTGCGCGTCTTCAGATCGACCGCGGGCGTCATCCATACACCCCCGCCGAGCGTCTGATAAAACGAGCTGTCCTTCGCGTACGCAGCCTTCTCCGCATCGATATTGCGATGCATGTTGCGCCCGGTCAGGTCGTTCACGGCCCAATCGCCTTCGCTCTTTTCAGGGATCGTATAGAACGTCCACAACAGCTCGCCGGTCTTCGCGTCGTATGCCTTGACGAAGCCGCGAATGCCGTACTCGCCGCCGTTCGTGCCGATCAGCACCTTGCCGTCGACGACGGCCGGCGCCATCGTTTCCGAATAGCCTTTGTCGGGATCAGCGATTTGCTTCTCCCATAGGACCTTGCCGGTCTTCGCATCGAGCGCGACAAGCTTTGCGTCGAGCGTCCCCATGTACAACGTGTCGCCCGACACGGCAACGCCGCGATTGTTGGGACCGCAGCAGAACGTCGTGATCGGTCCCATCTTGTGCTTGTAATGCCAGAACTCCTCGCCGGTTGTCGCGTCGATCGCGTAGACATGGTTGAACGACGTCGTCAGGAACATCACGCCGTTGATGACGATCGGTGCGGTTTCCATCGATTCCAGCACCGCGGTCTGGAACACAAACTTGGGCGTGAGCTTGCCAACGTTGGCCGCGGTAATTTGCGCGCCGGGGTAATAGCGTGTGTTCGCGTAATTGCCGTTCGGATGGATCCAGTTTTTCGGATCGCTCGCGGCGTTTTGCAGCATCACGTCGGAAATCGACGTCAAATTGCCCGACATCGGCTTGGCGCTCGTCGTCGCTGCACCGGTCTCTTGCGCGCCGACATCGGCGACGCTCAATGCGAACGCGACTGCGGCGACGGCGATCGTGATTCGGTGGTTCATTACACCCTCCACTGAAATTTTTAAGGACGTCTCACTTCGCGACGAGGAGCGCGCGAAGTCCCCCAAGACCATGATGCAGCATGGTTTATAGTCAGTTTTTGCGCGCGTTGCAATCTACAGCTCGCCGCCGCGCGCGCCTCCCTCATAAAACCGCAAAGGAAGCCGATGATTTCATGTGCCTTTACGCGAGGACTCGTTCCAGATTCCCGACGCCATAGCGCTCTATTGCACCGCAGCAACGGCGCCGGCTTTCGCGTCCTTGGTTCGATTCTCGCGGTGCTCATGGCGATGGCGGCGACCGCCGTTCGAGCGTCCGATGACGATTTGCCGCTGAACGCGAAGCTGCTCGTCGCGGCGCGCAATGCCGATGGACCGGCGATCGCACGCGCGTTGCAGCAAGGCGCCGCCGTCAATTCGCGGAATCGATTGGGCGAAAGTGCGCTCATCATCGTGCTGAAAAAGGATCGTGTCGACTTGGCGCGCGTGCTGCTCGACGCCGGCGCCGACGTCAATCAAGCGGCAATTAACGGTGTGACGCCGCTGATGACGGCCGCCTACGGCGGTCACACGGAAATCGCCCGCACCCTCGTTGCCAAGGGTGCCGATATTGCCGTCGTCGATCGGCTAAAGAAGAACGCGATCATCTATGCGGCGGGCGAAGGACGCTCCGACATCGTCAAGCTGCTGCTCGACAAGGGTGTCGACCCGAACGCCGCCTATGCGAACGATCTGACGGCGCTCATGTGGGCCGCCGGCTACGGCCGAACGGAAACCGTGAAGATGCTTCTGGCGGCGGGCGCGAAAACAAGCCTCAAGGACAACCGCGGGAAAACGGCGGCCGATATCGCGCGCGACGCGAAGCACGACGAAACTGCGCAGCTATTGGCGCAGATCGCTGAACGACCGTAGCGCTTATCAGGCCGACGGCGGCGTCGCGAGCGGCGCCCGAGCAGACGCGCGTCGTAAACCGCGGTGGAGGGACATTCGCGCCATCACATGCTGTCCCGCAAGCCAAGCTCGTGCTTAAGCGCGCCCGCAATATGCAGCGTGGTCGACGCAACCAATATCCAGCTCGTTGCCCAGTGGACCGTGCTCATCAGATCCTTGACCGCGGCGTTCTGCGTGCCCCACGACGGCAGCATGATGCCGAACCACTTGATCGGATAACCGCTGAACACCGATCCGAGATAGCCCGACAGCGGAAGCACCAGCATTGCGATGTAGAGGATCGCGTGATTCGTCTTGGCGGCCCGCATTTGCCAACGTGCGACACCGACCATCGGCGGCGGTGGATTCAGCAATCGCCAGCCAAGGCGCACGAGAAGCAAGGCAAAAAGTACGAGCCCGAACGACTTATGGAGATTGAACTGATCGGCCCGCAAGCCGGGCGGCTGCTTCGGGATTTCCTGCATCAACCAGCCCTGCGCAACTTCGACCAGCAACAGCGCGGCGATCAGCCAATGCAGAATTACCGCAGTGCGCGTGTAACGGTCAGATGGCGACATCGATGCTTGCACCTATGAACCAATTGCGACCCGGCGCCGGCTCGAAGAACCGTCCGTTGGTGTCGCCGACAATGACGGAACCGGCGTAGCGGCGATCGAACACGTTGTTGACGCGCACGAACTCGGTGAACGTCGCGCGACCCGCACGTTGGGCTAAACCGGCGCGAAGATTTGTCACAGTGTAAGCAGGCGCAGCATCGGTGTTGCGGTCGTTGACGTACAGCTTTCCGACATATTGCACTTCAACCCCCGTGTTGAAGCCGCCCCAGCGGCCCGGCGTCCACGTCAGCTCGCCATATGCCTGCTGCGGCGGCACGCCCGGCAGCTTGTTGCCAGACGCGACCGGCAGTGGCGGAAGCCCCGTCGTGAATGAATCGACAAAAACCGCGCGCAGATACGTGAGCGCGACATGGGCGTGGAGGTTGGCCGGCAACTCGCCATCCCATAGAAGTTCCGCGCCATTGCGTCGCGTCTTGCTGGCGTTCTTGAACGTCGTGCGGCCGCCCGTTGCGGTATCGGTGACGATCTCGTCGTCGGTGTCGATGTGAAAAAGGGCGGCATTGATCCGATGTTTCTGCGCGATCACCGTTTTGATGCCGACTTCCACCGCGCGGCTTGTCGCGGGATTCAGCGCGAGATTGAGTCCGGTGCCGGTCGGGTTGTACGCCATCTCGGCAAACGTCGGTGTTTCAAAGCCGTTTCCGTAGCTCGCGTACAGGTTGACGTCGGGTGTAGCGTGAAAAACGAGGCCGAGGACAGGGCTCGTATTGCGAAATTTGCGCGAGCCGCTGTCGTCGGGGTTGGCGGGCGTGACGTAGTGATCGTCAGAGTCATAGTTCACGACACTCGAGCGCACGCCGACGGTGGCGGCCCACGCGGGCGCAAAGCGCCATTCCGCTTCAGCGTAAGCGTCGACGCTCCGGACAGTGTCATCCTCGTCGCGGCGCAGAGCGCCGAGCACGCCGTTGTTGTTGACGAAGCCTTGGCGATGCTCCTTCATCCGATCGGCGTCGGCGCCGACGGTGAGCGTCAGCGGACCGCCGAGCGCCTGCGTCCGCCACGAGACCCGCGCGCCCACGCCACCGAAATCGCGATCCAGATCGGCGACACCCCCGGAGGACGTGGCGGGTACCTCACCCCTTAGCGCAAGGTACTGCCGAATCAGTCGGCGTCCGACGTACGAGGCGACGTGAAGCGTCGTGTCAGGATTGAACTGATGATCGACCGCGACGCCGCCCTGCGTCTGGTCGATCGTCTTGCGCGTGTCGAACTGGAGCGCCGACGGATCGACCTGGCGCGGATTCGTGTCCCACTGTGCGCGCGTCAGCCCGAGCGGGTCCTGCGTTTCGGGCTGATATTGATAATTGCCGATCAGCGTGACGTGCGTCGCGTCGGTGGGATCGAAGCGCAGCTTCAGGTTGAAGAGATCGCGCCGGGCCGACGAGTGATCGCGATAGCCATCGGTCTGGAATTCGCTCACCGCCGCCACATAACCGACATTGCCTGCTGTGCCGCGGAGCTTGGCGCCGGCGGTCCACATGTCGTAGCTGCCCGCCCCACCGCTCAGCGTCAGCGCCGGCTCGGGCGTACCGCTTTCGCTGAAAACGGAGATCACGCCGCCGGACGCGTTGCCGTATAGCGTCGAGAACGGGCCGCGTAGGACCTCGATCCGTTCGGCCGACAGCAGACTGAAGCTGCCGGTTTGTCCCTGTCCGTCAGGCATCGTGACCGGAATGCCGTCCTGGTAAAGGCGCACGCCACGCACACCGAATGCCGCACGCGCACCGAAGCCGCGCGAGCTGATTTGCAGGTCCTGCGCGTAGTTCTGGCGATTCGCTGCGAAGACGCCCGGCACGCGCGGCAACGTTTCCGATATGTTGACGGCCGGCTGACCATCGCGGATCACCGTACCCGTGATGATGTCGACCGACGCCGGCACGTCGAAGGCGCGTTCTTCGTGACGCGTGGCGGTCACGACGATCGGCTCTAGCGGGACGGGGGCCTCTGCTTGCGCCCAGACCGGCGTAGACAGGAACGCCAAACAGATTGTTCCGACCCGCCAATGGATTCGCATCATGTACACAAGCGACTGTCAAATGCCCAATGGGTCGCTTTCGTTATCATCCCACGCAATCCCCGTTAGCATATCCAATTTTCAGCGAGCAGGCGCAGCCAAGAAACGCATCATGCGCCTTGCGCCGTTCCGGAGAATTCGCATGCAATCATCATTCCTCCCAGCCATCGTCCTGCTTGTTTGCTGCGCGACTGTCGTTGGCGCAGAGGCCGCGCCTTTCGCTTATGTCTCCAACGAGGGCTCGGCGTCGATCTCCATCATCGATACTGCCACGGATAAGGTCGTATCGACGATGAAAATCGGACAGAAGCCTCGCGGGATCGCGATTTCGCCCGATGGCAAACGGCTTTATATCAGCGATCAGACGGCGAACGCGCTTCGTGTCATCGATACCGGGAAGAACGCGGAAATCACGCAAGTAACGTTGGGAGAGTCGCCTGAAGCGATCTACGTCTCGGCCGACGGCAAATGGCTCTCCGCCGCAATCGAGGAAGACAATCAGGTGCTGATCGTCGACGCTTCGACGCTCACCATTGCGCGGCGCGTCAAGATGAAGGGCAAGAATCCCGAGCATGCCGTGTTCAGCCCCGACGGTAAATGGCTCTACGTGAGCGCCGAGGAGGCCGACAGCGTCGATATCGTCGACGTCGGCCGCGGCGAAGTGATCAAGTCGGTGACCGTTGGAGACCGGCCGCGGGGAATCGGCTTTTTGCCCGACGGCAGTCGCGCCTACGTCGCCGCGGAAAACGCCGACACCGTCAACGTGTTCGACACGAAAACGCATGAAGTGATCACGCGGATCAAGGCCGGCAAACGCAGCAACGGGGTCACCGTGCACCCGGATGGAAAGCGCGTCTATGTGTCGTCCGGCGGCGATGGCACGGTTCAGGTGATCGACACGGGCAGCAATACGATCGTCGCGACGATTCCCGTCGGCAAGCGGCCGTGGAACATGGCGATTACCGCCGATGGAAAAAAACTCTATGTCGCCTGCGGCCGATCGGACGCCGTCGCCGTCGTTGACACCGAATCGAACAAGAAAATCGCCGAAGTTCCGGTGGGCTCGTTGCCTTGGGGCGTTGCGATTCACTGACGTGCGTCCCTTCGCGACGCGTGCGTCCCTTCGCGACGCGCCGCGTCGGCGGTCTTCTGGCTGCGCTGCTGGCAAGCGGGACGCCGATGGCCACAGCAGCAGCCGAAAATCCGGCCGAGGCGTTCGAGTTGCCTGCCGTCGAGGTCATCGGTACGACGCCGCTTCCAGGCCTTGGCTCAGCGCTCCGCGACGTGCCGGCGAACGTTCAGGTGTTTGGCAATCGCGCGATCGCGAATCAGCGGCCGCCGACATTGACGCAGTTCCTCGATCAGAACGCGAACAGCGTCAACGCCGCGGCGGGCCAGGGCAATGCGTTCCAGCAGTCGCTCAATTTTCGCGGCTTCGCCGCCTCGCCGCTGCTCGGGACGCCACAGGGCGTCTCTGTCTTTCAGGACGGCGTACGGATCAACGAGGCGTTCGGCGACGTCGTCAACTGGGATTTGATTCCGCCGTCGGCGATATCGAGCGTCCAGTTGATTCCCGGTTCGGTTTCGGCGTTCGGATTGAACACGCTGGGTGGCGCGCTCGCAATTTATACGAAGAGCGGCGCGCAATATCCGGGGGCGTCGGTCGAAGTTTCCGGTGGATCATTTCGTCGCAAGGATGCCGTGTTCGAGTACGGCGGAAAGGGCGATCGCATCGATTACTACGCGACCGGCCATTTCGCCGATGACGCCGGCTGGGCTGAGCACAACCCGAGCCGCGTCAAGCAATTCTTCGGCAAAGTCGGCTATCAGGACGAGATCACCGACTTCGATGTCAGCGCCACGCTTGCGGACAACTCGCTGCAAGGCACGCAGACCTTGCCGCTGTCGTTGTTGTCGAACCCGAAACAGGCCTACACGTATCCCGACATCAACGAGAACCGGCTCACGTTTATCGCGGCAAAAGGAAGCCGTTTTCTAAGCGATACGCTGCTGCTCGGCGGCAATGCTTATTACCGCCGCTACCGGACAAGCAACTTCAGCAGCAACGTGAATGACGATTACGGCGAAATCGATCCGCAAACCGGAATGCCGCAAACGAATGAAGCCACCAACGATCGCGCGACGATTGACCAATCCAGCTGGGGCATCGGCACACAACTGACCGCAAGCGGCAAGCTTTACGGTTATGCGCATCAGCTCGTGGTCGGAACCAGCGGCGATTTCGGGCGCACGCGGTTCATGCAAGAGTCGCAGACGGCGAATTTCACGCCGGACCGCGGCACATTCGCCACGGGTGCGTTTGCCACCGAGACCGACGCCGATCTTCGTAACGATTATGTCGGCGTCTTTGCGACCGATACGATTGCGCTGTCCGAACAATGGACGCTCACGCTTGCCGGCCGCTACAACCATGCGCGCGTGTCGATCACCGATCGTACCGGCGAAGACGAAGCTCTCAACGGCACGCACACGTTCTCGCGCTTCAATCCCGCGGTGGGCGCCAACTACAATCCAAGCCAGACGCTGACGGTGTACGCCGGTTACAACGAGGGAATGCGCGCGCCGACGCCGATCGAGCTCACCTGCGCCGATCCGACGGCACCGTGCAAACTACCGAACCAGTTTCTGGCCGACCCGCCGCTCTCGAAAGTGGTGGCGAAGACCATCGAGGGCGGCGCGCGTGGAAAGTTCGGCGCCGCGACGAGCTGGTCGCTGGCGGTGTATCGGACTGACTCGTACGACGACATCGCGTTTATCGCGAGCGGCAGCGGCGCAACGAACGCCGGCTATTTTCAGAACGTCGGCCGTACCCGCCGCCAAGGGATCGAGCTCAACGCGGCGACGCGCGTCGCGGACTGGTCGCTCAATCTCCGCTACAACCACATCGATGCAACGTTCCGCTCGACGTTCACCGCCGCGAGCCCGAACAATTCCGGCGCCGACGCAAACGGCGCGATCACCGTGCAGCCGGGCGACCGTATTCCCGGCATTCCGAGCGACTCGGCGAAATTGCGTGGTGCTTACGAACCCAGCGATTTGATTTCAGTCGGCATCAACGTTGTTTATGCATCATCGCAATATGCGCTCGGCGACGACAACAATGCCGACATTCACGGTCGCCTTCCCGCGTACACCGTCGTCCATCTCGACGCGCGTTATCAAGCGACGCGGGAGCTGCAGCTGTTCATGCTCGTCAACAACCTGTTCGACCGTCGCTACCAAAGTCTTGCGCTTCTCGGGGCAAATGCCTTTACCGGACCCGGCGGCAGCTTCGGGCCTGCCAACGGCGTTGATCCTGTGGCCGGACAATTTCGCGCACCAGGGGCGCCGCGCGGCGTTTGGGTCGGATTGCGCTATGCGTTCGACTCGAGGCATGCCGACGCGCGTTAGACTTGCTCGATGCGACGACTCCCTTCGACGAATCCTTCGAACCGCGCTTCGCGCCGCTACTTTTTGCAAAGTATCGGCGCTCTCGGTCTCGCCGGAGTCTTCCGTCCGACGCAATCCGATTCCGCAGTGGGCGCCGATTTTTGTACGACGGGCGACGGCAAAGCAACCACGCTATTTATTCCGGGCGATAGCGGTTATCTCGGTCGACTCGCGCTGCGTGGCAAGCCGCTGACGCTGATCGCCAGCGCGGTTGGGGCCTTGCCTCCCGGCATCGTGCACGGTCCGATCGCGTATCGCGCGCAGCACAAAGGTCGCGATTACATCAATCCAACGCTCGTCGTTCGCCGCGGCGAGCGCGTGCAGATCGAGCTTGTCAACCGCCTCGACAAACCGACGATCGCCCACTGGCACGGCCTGGCAGTCGACACCCACAACGACGGCGCCGGGATGAATCTGGTCGCACCCGGCGAAAGCTATGCCTACGATTTCGCGGCAACAGACCGGGGCGCCCTTTATTGGTATCACCCGCATCCGCATGGGGAGACGGCGCGGCAGATGTACAACGGTCTGTACGGCGCGATCGCACTCGAGGACGACGACGAAGATTCGCTCCGCAAGGCGCTCGACCTTGTGCCCGGCCGCAGCGAAATCGCGCTGGTGATGCAGGATCGCAAAGCGGACTCTTCATATCTGCCGTCCGCCGCAGACCTGATGCACGGTTTTTTCGGCGATGAGCTCTACGTGAATGGCACGCGATGCCCGTATCTCGATGTCGCGTCGCGCGTCTATCGATTGCGCATTCTCAATGCCTGCAATGCACGTACGTTGCGGCTTGCATTGCGCGGCTCCGCGTCGGCACGGATTCCATTTATCGTCATCGGTAACGATGGCGGTCTTTTGCCCGCGCCGCAGCGTGCCGAACAGGCTTTTGTTGCGACAGCGGAGCGCCTCGATATTCTGGTGGATTTGCGCGATGCGCCGGTCGGCGAGACGTTGGTGCTCGAATCGCTTGCATTCGATCCGATGCATACCGAGACGACGGGCGCGACGGCAACCGAACACGCCGCACACGATCATGGCAGCGCGTGGCCTGAAGGTATCGCACGAGCGTTGCTCCAGTTACGTGTGCGCGAGCATGTCGTCTATGATCGCCACATTCCGTCATCGTTCTCCAGCGTTGTGCCAACCGACACGTCAAATGCGCGCGAGAGGCCGTTTCGGCTGGGCTTCAACAAAGGCCGCTGGCGGATCAACGATCGCGTCTTCGTCATGGGTGAGACGCCGATCGAAGTCGCGCGCGATTCGACGGAAATCTGGCTCCTGCGCAACTACCACACCAGCATGCCGCACGCGATGCATCTGCACGGCTTTCATTTCGAGATACTCGAGCGTGAAACCTCGCCGGATTTCGTCCACGCGCATGCGATCGACGAGCGTGGGCGGCTCGCTGCCGATCTCGGACGCAAAGACACCGTGCTCGTCTGGCCCGGCGAACGTCGCGATTCGGTTCGCAATGCCGTTTTCCGGCCCGCAAACGTACGTGTTCCATTGCCACAATCTCGAGCACGAGGATGGCGGCATGATGCTTGGCGTGAAAGTTGCGTGATTCTGACGCTGTGAACACGACCTCCGATCCCATCCTGGCCGTCGCCGTTCGCGCTGCGCGGCGCGCCGCCAGCGTCATCATCGACGCGTCGCGCGATCTTCGCCGCCTTCCGACATTCTCCAAAGAGCATGGCGACATTGTCGCGGCGGCGGATTCCGAAGCGGAAAGCGCAATCGTGGCGACGATTTCGGCGGCGTTCCCCGAGCACGCGATTCTGACCGGAGACTCGGGCGAGGTAAAAGCGGGCAACCCCGAATCACCGTATCGCTGGATCGTCGATCCGATTGATGGCAGCCTCAATTTCGTGCACGGCTTTCCGTACTTCGCAGTCTCGGTGGCCCTCGCGAAGAGCGACGAAATCACGCACGCGGTGATCCTCGATCCGGCGCATGACGAGCTCTTCACCGCAATCAGGGACAAAGGCGCGCAACGCAACGGTGCGCCAATGCGCGTGTCGACATGCACGCGGTTGTCTGACGCGCTGGTCGGCACCGTCTTTCCGCCGCGCAAGAGCCCGGCGCTCGCGAGCTATCTGCCGGTATTCGGGGCGCTCGTCGAGCAATGCGCGGGCGTTCGCCGTGCGGGTGCATGCGCGCTCGACCTCGCGCATCTGGCGTCGGGACGGCTCGATGGTTTCTGGGTGACGAGCTTACGCGCGTGGGACGTCGCCGCCGGCGCGCTTCTCGTCAACGAATCCGGCGGACGCGTCGGCGATTTTGCCGGCGGCACCGAATTCCTGCGAACCAACGAAGTGATTGCCGCTGCGCCCGGCGTGTTCAATCCGCTGCGCGAGGCGATTGTGGCGGCGCTTCCGGCGTAATCGGTCGCATCGCCGCCGACGTCCGCGCATGGCTCGGCAGCCACGTGATGGCCAGCAACGTAAGCGCCGCGATGCCGGCCATCACCCATAGCAGTGTTGCAAATCCCGCGGCTTTGACGATCGGGCCCAGCAGCCACACCGCGAGCGAACTGACGCCGAACGCAACGGTGAGCCGCATCCCCGAGACGCGCGAACGCATCCGGTCGTCGACATAGCGGACGATCATTGCGTCGGTGAATGGAATCGAGCCGAAGACGACGATCATGAAGCCGATCATCAAGAGGTACAGCGACCAGCCGTGCGCCGCCGACGCGAACGCGAACAGCGGAATCTGAAACGCAACGATGCCGAAGTACAGCCATTTGAGCGGTACGCGATCGAGCAGCGATCCCACGGCGATCTGCGCAAATGATCCAACGACGTAGACGAGCGCCAGCAGCAAACCCAGCAGTGCCGGATCCGTGACGATCCCGGAGAAACGTTCACGCAGCAGCTGGCCATTGCCGTTGGTGGTGAAATTGAACAGCAGACTCGCCGTAACTGACGCGATCGTCAACACTGCAAAAACGCGTGCGAGAAGCGATCGGGGCAGTTCGCGTTGTGTTGCGTCTCGTCTGGCTGGTGCGACCGGCTCGTGGGGTGCGATGCGCGCGAATGCAATGCCGCACGCGATGGCGATGAGCGATGGAACGATGAACGCGGCGCGCCAGCCGGCAAATTGAACGAGAAAGCCCGTGGTTGCCGCCGACAGCGCAACGCCGAGATTCCCTGCGAGGCCGTTGACGCCGATCGTTAACCCGGGACGTTTCGCGCCGCGCACCAGCATTGGAATGCCGACCGGATGATAAATCGAAGAGAACGCGCCCATCAGCGTCAACGCCAGCGCAAGCTGCCACGCGTTTTGCGTCGTCGCGATGAGCAACATCGAAGCGCCCATGCCGAAATAGAACACGAGCATCATCTTACGGCGGCCCCAATGATCGCCGAGCCGGCCGGACGGCAGCGAGCCCAATCCGAACAATACGAACGCGCCGACGCCGTACGGCATCAGATCTTCCCAGCGAGCGATGTCGAAGTCCGCGGCGATCGCGCCGACCGACGTCGCGAAGATGAGCAGGAACATGTGATCGAGCGCGTGCGCAACGTTCAGCAGCAGCGCGGTCGATCGCGTTTTCGATAATGTCATCGTTTGTATTCTATCCGGCCAGACGCTCGACCTCGGTCGCGAGAGCATCGGGGATCGTAATACCTGTGACTTGATGCCGCGCGGCGAGTTCGCGACGCCTCGTGCCCGGCAAGCGCACGCCGGGGTCCTTCATCATCTCGCCGGCAAGCGTTTCGATGCGAGCGAGATACACGTCGCGTCCCGCCAACGCACCGGGATCGATCGTCAGAAAAGCCTGCCCGAGGTTCGGCTGATTGCCTTCATCGACGAAGAATGTGTCCGCTTCGAATCCGAACGCGGCGCCGGTCAATGCGCACGCCAGAAGCTCGACGATGAGCGCCAGCATTGCGCCCTTGGTGCCGCCCAGCGCGAGCATCGATCCGGTCAGTGCCGCCCTGGCATCGGTGGTCGGATTGCCGTCCCGGTCGAGCGCCCATCCGAGCGGAATCGCCTTCCCCTCCTTCGCCGCCATCATCACTTTGCCGCGCGCGACTTCCGAGAGCGAGAGGTCGATCATCAGAGGCGGCCCGTGCTTACGCGGAAACGTCGCCGCGATCGGGTTCGTGCCGAAGACGGGATGACGTCCGCCGGCAGTGGGCATCGCGGCCGGCGAATTGCCGAATGCGAGTCCGACGAGGCCGGCGTCGCCGACCGGTTGCAGGTGATGCGCGGCAACACCGAAATGATGGCTCCGGGTGACGCCGGCGAAGCTGACGCCGAGCTCCTGCGCGCGCCGAATCGTTTCCTGCACGGCTAACGCACAGGCGGGAAAGGCGAGTCCATTCTGCGCATCGATGAGAACCGCGCCGCCTTTGGATTTGACGATGACCGGAACCGCCCCGCCATCGGCGCGGCCATTGCGCAAATGCATCACGTATTGCGGAATGCGCGAGATGCCGTGCGATGCCAACCCTTGCAATTCAGCATCGACCAATGCTTCGGCAGTTGCCGCCGCCATCGTCGCGTTCGCACCGGCTCGTGATAACGCTCGCATCGCGAGATCGGTCAGCGCCGCAACGGAATAGATCGGCATTTGCTTTGTTCCGTTAGCTGCGTGCGGAGAGCGCTGCCGCGACTTTTTCGGCGATCAGAATCGACACGCGAACGTTCGACTCGCGCGTGACGCCCGCGATGTGCGGCGTCAACAGTAAATGGGGACAAACTGCCAGCGGTGAACCGGCCGGAAGCGGCTCTTGGTCGAACACATCGAGCGCGGCGCCGCCTAGTTTGCCCGCACGCAACGCATTGGCGATTGCCGCTTCATCGACGACGCCGCCTCGCGCGGTGTTGATGAGAATCGCATCGGGCTTCATTTCGGCGAGCTTCGTCACATCGATCAGATGATGCGTCTCCGCCGTCAGCGGGACATGCAACGACACGACGTCGGCCTCAGCAAGCAGCTGATCCAGCGTTCGTCCGGTTGTCGCCTCCTCGGCCCACACGGGAGACGTCACCGGCAGGTTCGCATCGGAGCCAACGACGCGCATGCCGAGCAAGCGCGCGAGCCGACCGGTAACGCGTCCAATGCTGCCGAAACCGATCACCCCAATCGTTTTGCCGAAAAGCTCACGGCCGTCCGATAAAGCACCGCGCGGCCATTCGCCGTTCGCCACCGCTCGCGTCGATCCATAGGCGCCGCGCAGCAACACCATGGCCGCCGCGATCACGTATTCAGCAACGGCTTGCGCGTTCGCGCCGGTCGCAGGAAAGATCGTGATCCCACGCGCTGCACAAGCGGGGATATCGATATTGTCGAGGCCGACGCCAAGCCGGCCGACGACCGACAGCTTCGGCGCGGCATCGATCAGCGCAGCCGTCACTTGCGTTCGATTGCGTACGATCAGCGCATCGGCGCTCGCCAGCGACCGCGTGAATTCGGCTTCCCGTTCGACGAGACTCTTGTCATAGCAGACATCGAAGTGCGATGCCAGCATCGCGACCGCGCGTTCGTCCATGAATTCGCTGATGACGATGCGCACGATTAGTCGCTCATCAATTCTGCATGCCCCATTTGCGCACCGTGCGCGCCTCGATGACGCGAAAGATGACGTTTTCGACCAGGAGCCCGATCACGATGACGGTCAGCAAACCGGCGAACACGCTGGGGATCTCGAGCTGGTTCTTGTTCTCGTAGATGAACCAGCCCAATCCGCCCGACCCCGATGACACACCGAACACGAGCTCGGCGGCAATGAGCGTGCGCCACGCGAACGCCCAACCGATCTTCAGTCCGGTGAGAATGCTCTGAAACGCCGCGGGAATGAGAATCCGCGCAACGTACGACAACCCGGAAAGTCCGTAGTTGCGGCCGACCATGCGAAGTGTGTTCGATACCGACAGGAATCCGG
>VBCG01000005.1:0-2580 GCA_005881895.1 Betaproteobacteria bacterium | reverse complement strand
TGATGACGAAGACGATGCTGCCGTAACCCAAACCGAACCAGATCAGCGCGAGCGGCAGCAACGCGATGGCCGGCAATGGATTGAACATCGACGTCAGGAGCTCGAGCAGATCGGTGCCGATCCGCGACGATATCGCAATGGTCGTGAGCGCCGCCGCGCACACGATGCCGGCTGCGTAACCCATCAGCAGTACGCGCAACGAGGTAGCCGCCTTGGCGAACAATGGACCGCCGAAGAGGCCATCGATAAATGCCTCGAACGTTGACGAAAACGTGGGAAAAAGCAATGGATTGTTGAGCCAGCGCGCATACACCTCCCAGATTACTGCGAGCGCCACGAGTATCACGAGCTTGCGCACGTAGCCGAGGTTGGCGATCCGCTCCCAACCGGACAGCGGCTTCTCGACGACGCCGAATGCTCCCGACGTTACCGGCTCGCGCAGGATTTCCGGACGCGCAAGCATCGCTGCCGATTCATCCATGATGATGCCCTCCCTCTTCTTCGACGGCGTCGGCGAACAGCATCGCGTGGATACGCTGCTCGAATGCACCGCGCGCTTCACCGTCGGTTCCTGGCGGAAGACCGTTGAGCTCGGCCTTGACCTGCCCGGGATGCGGTGAGAGCAACAGAATGCGGCTTCCGACCTTGACCGCTTCCGGAATCGAATGCGTCACAAACAAAACGGTGAAACGCGTGCCTTCCCAAAGCGTCAACAGCTCGTCTTGCATCTTGCGGCGGGTCAGCGCGTCGAGCGACGCAAACGGCTCGTCCATCAGCAGGATGTCGGGTTCCATCGCCATCCCGCGCGCGATCGCCACGCGCTGCTTCATCCCGCCCGAGAGCGTGTGCGGATAACTGTCGGCGAATTTGGTGAGATTCACCTTCGCAATGCACTCGCGCGTTTTCTCCTCTGCCGTGCGACCCGTCAAGCGTCCGCTCGAGTTGAGCGCGAAAAGCACGTTCTCCTTCACCGTGCGCCACGGCAGCAGCTGATCAAACTCCTGGAACACCATCATCCGGTCGGGCCCGGGCCGCCGAATCACTTCATCCTTGAGGCGGATCTGCCCTTCGACTGGCTGCAGATAGCCGCCGACCGCCTTCAGCAAGGTCGATTTGCCACATCCCGACGGCCCCAGCACGACGAAGCGCTCTGAACGAAAGACCTGGAAGTCGACGCGGTACGTCGCGGTGATCAGGTGGTCCTTCGTCTTGTACTGCAGCGTGACGCCGCGAACGTCGAGCAGCGGTTGCGGCGAATCCACCGTTAACCTATTGCCACGGAAGATGGTCGAGGTCGACGTTGCCGCCGCTGACGATGAGACCGACGCGCGCACCGGCGACATCGAGCGTGCGCTCGATCAGGCACGCGAGTGGCACCGCAGCGGATGGCTCGACGACAATTTTCAACCGCTCGAACATCATCCGCATCGCGCGAACGATCGATTCCTCGCTGCACACGCCGAACGCTGCGACGTGCGCACGAATCGCCGCGAACGTGCGCGGCGCGAGCGAAGTGCGGAGACCGTCGGCGATCGTCACCGTCGGGGGGAGCGGCTCGATCTTCCCTGAGCGAAAGCTCGCGGCGGCATCACCCGCGTTCGCCGGCTCGGCGCCGAAAACGCGCATACCCGGATTTCCTGACGTTGCCGCGATCGCCGTACCCGACAATAACCCGCCCCCGCCGCACGGCGCCACGACGATATCGATCGCCGACGCTTGCTCGAGGAGCTCGAGTGCCGCCGTGCCTTGGCCCGCGATGACGCGCTCATCATCGAACGGATGAATAAGCACCGCGCCGGTTTGCCGCTGCACATCCTTGCAGGCGGTTTCGCGTGCGGAATCGTTCGGCGCGCAAAAGCGAATCGTGGCGCCGAAGCGACGGACGTTTTCCTGCTTCACCTCCGGCGCATTGTCGGGCATGACGACGAACGCCGGGATGCCGCGCCGCTTGGCGGCGTATGCGAGCGCTGCGCCGTGATTGCCGGACGAATGCGTGACAACGCCGCGGCACGCTTCATCTTCGCGCAACGAGAACACCGCGTTGCAGGCGCCGCGAGCCTTGAATGCACCGACCCGCTGAAAATTCTCGCATTTGAAATACAGCTCGGCGTCGACTTCGGCATCGATCGACGCAGAGCTGAGTACCGGCGTGCGATGCACGTGTGGCGCGATTCGAACGTGCGCGGAGCGAATGGCCTCGAGGTCGGGAAGCGCAGATGGACTGGCGGCAGGTGAAGCGTCCGGCATCAGGAGCCCGGCAAAGCGTGGACGTTGGGAAAAAAGAAGTCGCGCCACGATTCCGGCTTGGCTTTGATCGCGCCCGTCTTTTGCATGAATTCGGCGAACTTCATCATGTTCTGTGGCGTGGTCGTATAGATGATCGTCGGATCGTTCAGCATGCGCAGAATGTTGTCGGCGCTGTCCTTGTCCTTCGAAATGCGCAGATAGGCTTCGGCGGCGGCGCGCTTGTCGCGATTGATCTCGGCGATCGCCTCGTCAAGCGCCTTGACGAACGCATCGTAGAGTTTCGGGTTCTCGCTACGGAATTTCGCCGTGGTCCACACGACGTTGAACGTCGCC